>CAKPZU010000122.1 GCA_934215405.1 uncultured Bacilli bacterium
GCATGGTATCTAAAATAAACTTTGATAATAAAACTATTACCATTGTGAAGCAAACCATAAATTTTGATGATATTATTGATTTATCATCTACTGAATTTATTGACAATTTTTAAAAAAAACTTGCATTATTTGAATTAAGTGATAGAATAAGCGTATAAATAGAAGTGAAATGGTGGAGTCTGTCAAATATGGGTGGACTTTGTCTACTCATTTTTATTTAAATTAAATATAAGTGCTTTATGGTGGAGTCTGTCAAATATGGGTAGACTTCGTCTGCTCATTTTTATTAATATTGGTGGAGTCTGTCAAATGTAGGGTAATTGAGCTACCCTGCGAATTTCTTTTCAATATCGTAATAATTATGTTCATGGTGGAGTCTGTCAAGGTGGGTGGACTGCGCCCACTTATTAGACAGGAGATATTGAATATGCAAGAAAAGTTTTTAAAATTACCTAAAGGATTACGCTTTTTAATTCTTACAATTGTTTGGATTATTACAGTTGGTTGTTTAGCTGGCTGCACACTAATTAAGAGTTATTTTGATATTATATGGCTTGAAATAATTCTTACATGTATTGGCATGTTCGCGGCAGTAGTTGCTATTTGTTTAACTATTTACCAAGTTACAGCAAAAGAAGTTACCATTTCAAATAAATAGTTTAGTTTGATTATAACGTTTAAAGACACCTTTGTGTCTTTTCTTTTTCTTTTTTTCTTTTTGACTATTGTTATATTTTTTTAGTTGTAATATAATTTTTATATAGGGCAATCGCCAAGCGGTAAGGCATCAGATTCTGATTCTGACATTTCGTGGGTTCAAATCCTACTTGCCCTGCCATTATTGAAGCATTAGTTTGATGCAGTAAAATGTGTCTGACTTTTTTTAAAGTGCTTAATTGTTATTATTAATTTTACCATAGGAACAATACTACGCTCACTAAATGCGATTTTTATTTTGCCATTTATTTCGCCAATATTTATATAATTAGGTGTGAATTTATGATTGAAAACGAAACTAAAAAGTTTAAAAATTACATTAAAATTGTTTTTGCTAAGATAGACATTTTGATAGAATTCTTCAAAATGATGTAGCAACAAATGACCATTTTTATAATTTCTACCTGCATTTATAACTAAAATATGATCGTTATTACTAAATTTAAACTTTAAGAATTCAGTTGCTTGCAATTTGTAGATAACTGATGTGTTTTATGATATAATTATTAGTGGTGATATGTATGTCTGAAAAAACATCAATACTATATTTTAATAAAAAACCTGTAAGGTCAAGATGGGATGAAGAATCATCATCTTGGCTTGTTTGTGCTATAGATTTAATAGCAGCAGTAGTTGAAACATCAAATCCAAGAATATATTGGTATACAATTAAAACAAGGAATAGTGAGTTATTAGCAAATTGCAAGCAACTGAAAATGACTGCTTCAGATGGTAAAGCTTACGATACTGACTGTTTATCAATTAAAGGTTTGGATGTTCTTTTAGATGTTCTTCCAAGAAAACATAGAAGTATTTTAAAAGAATGGCTAAAAGGAAATAATGATCCACTTGATGAACAAAGTAAAAAGAAAGCTTATGATTTGATTAATTCTGGAGTAATTCATGATATAGAAGTTGGAACAACAAGAGGACTACAACAAACTCATTCATATCTATTTGATGGGCTTTATGATTTTGCTGGAAAGATTAGAAATAAAAACATTTCAAAGGGTGGATTTATGTTTGCTAGTGCTTTGTATTTGCCAAGTATATTAAATGATATTGATAAGATGCCAGAAAAAACAATAGAACAAATAGTAGATAAATATGTTGAAATGAATATTGCTCATCCATTTATGGAAGGAAATGGCAGGGCAACAAGAATATGGTTAGACCAAATATTAATTCGTTCTTTAAAGAAATGTGTTGATTGGTCAAAAATAGATAAAAAAGAATACTTAGATGCTATGAGTATTTCTCCATCCTCATCTAAACAAATAATAATGCTAATTAAGAATGCTCTAACTAGTGACTTTGAAAATAGAGAATTGATAATAAAAGGTATTGATTATTCTTACTATTATGAAGAAATTGATGATGAATAATGATAAAGCTATATTTACTAAATAAAGAAAATCTTTAATTTAGAAAATTGTTTTAAAATGATAAAGGAACTATTCATATAACCATCGTTGGTGTTAAACAATAAATTTCACTTAAGAAAAATGATATGAATATTGTGTTAAAAAAAATGAAAGCAAGGTTACGATCATCGTAGTTAATCATTGCTATTATTGAAGGATTAGTTTGATATTGTAAAATGTGGCAAACTTTTTTAGTTTTCGGTTACGTTTTGGTTACGCTTCATAAAGTAAAATAAACGAAAATCTTATATATGGGGGTTTTGTTATGGCAACGTTGAAGCAATTATATAAAAAAATAATGAAAGATGATAGTTTAAAAGAATCATTTTTCTTAGCATATAAAGAAAATTATTTAAATTTATTTTTAAAAATACATGATTGTAATGCTAATGAGCAAGAAGCCAAAAAATTTATTGAAGAAATGATTAATAATAAATCAATTGACAAGGATAAGCTTGAAATTGGACTTGAGCACTGCTATTTTTCATTTCCGAAAAATACTGTTTCATATAAAATTCAAAACCTAGAATATCGTTGTTATTGTAAGAATTGTAAAAAAAATACCTTCTGGTCAAAATACAATGCCCCATTTGTAGTAATTTGTAAAAGATGTATGATTACGACTATGGATATTGCTGATTATAAAGAAAATTGCATTGTTGAATGATATATTAAAATATTATATAATAATTTAAAAGGAGATATAGATTCTTTATATCTATTTTTATTTGCATTGTAATATGAAAAAAACATTCAATTTTATAATCAATAAATTACTAATAATCATTTTGCTTTTTTTAGTTTCCTTTTTAATTGTCTTTGGCACTATAAAAAGTAAGCAAGCAACAAAACATAACCCTATAAGAGTACAATATGATTTTGTTTATAGTTTAGATGAGGAATTATATAAGCCACTTGCTGCAAATCAAACCTTTTATGGTGAACAACTATGCTTAAAGGGAAAGCTTATAAACCCAATTACAAAAGAGGCCTCATTTACAAATAACGAAAGAATTCACTTTATTTTAAATCATTTAACTGTAACTATTTACATTAATGGCGTTGAAAAATATAAAGAAAGCTCTGATAGCAATAATTTGAACTCTCTATCATCAGTTTGCGGAACTAAATATGTTAGCTTTGATGCTTTTAAGGTAAATGCTGAAGATGTTTTAGAAATTCATTTAAAAAAGAGTCATCCAATTGGATCTAGCTACGCCTTTAATGATTTTTTGAATAATATTTATATTAGTGATGATATTACCTTTGAAGCTTATATAACACAAAAAGGATTACCCTTATCTATGCTTGGTTATTTTACAATAATAATTTCATTTATTGTACTTGGAATTGGCTTAGGGTTTATTAAAAAAAATAAAGAAGTATTCAATCGTTTATTTTCCTGGGGTAAATTTTCAATCTTTGTTGGTTTATTTTTGTTTTGCGATGTTTCTCATTATTTTTTAGGAATACATAAAGTTTCTTTTCAAACCTATTGCTGGATTTCTTTTTTACTATTAGCAGCCTATGAAATGATTAATTGTATAGAGAATTCATTAGATGGAGTAATAAAAAAAATAACTAAAATTGTTAAAATATCTTTTCTTTTAATCATTATTATTTCCTTACTTTTAGTTGCTTTAGAGATAATTGGTATATACAATATTTTATTAATATTTGTACCTTTAATGATAGTTACAATTCTTTTCTTATTAGTATGCTGCATATCAACAATATTATACGGAAATTCTTCCTATTTACATTATTTTTTCATTGTTTTCTTATTTGCTAGTGAAATTGAATTGTTTAATTTAATATTTGGCTTTGTAAAGCTAGGAGTAATAATCAAACCAACTTTCTTAATTTTATTTTTAGTATATCTTTTAAGTGAATTAAGAAATCTTGTTATTAACCAGCAAAGAATTGAGGAAGCTAAATCATTAGAAAACGAATTAAAAAATAGTAGAGCTAGCTTAGCAATAAGCCAAATAAGAAGCCATTTTATATTTAATGTGTTGAATGCTATTAGCGGGCTATGTAAGTACGATCCAATTAAAGCAGATGAAATGATTATTTGCTTTTCAAGGTATTTAAGAAATAATATTGATTTTATTAATGATGATTCATTAGTACCATTTAGCAGTGAAATCACCCATTTAAATGATTATATAAAACTAGAGCAAATGAGATTTACAAACAAAATAAGATTTGATTGTGAAAATAATATCAATGATTTTTTAATTCCACCACTTATTTTACAGCCATTAGTTGAAAATTCTATTAAGCATGGATTATTAAAAAAAGCTGGTGGTGGCTGTATCAGCTTAAATATTACAAAGGAAGGCGAATATGTCGCTATAGTCTTAAAGGATGATGGTATTGGATTTGATACAAGCAAAGCACGAAATGTAAATTCAATAGGAATCGAAAACGTTAGATTTCGTTTAAAAAACAGTATTAATGGTATGCTGGATATAGAATCTACTATTAATAAAGGCACAACCATAATAATCGTTTTCCCATATATGGAGGTCAAAAATGAAAATAATTTACATTGATGATGAAAAACCAGCATTAGAAAATTTTTACTATACAATTAATAAATGTAAAGAAATTGAAACATTAAATCTTTTTACTAGTCCATTTGAAGCAATAGAATTTACTAAAAACAATAAGATAGATATGGCTTTTATTGATATGGAAATGAATGAAATGCATGGCCTTAATTTGGCAAAAGAAATCTCTAAAATAGATAAAAATATCCATATTGTTTTTGTAACTGCTTATAATCAATATGCCTTTGAAGCATTCAATGTTAATGCTATTGGCTATGTATTAAAGCCTTATTCAGTTGATGATATTAAAAAAGAAATAAATAAAGCCTTAAGAATAAAACCTATTTTAAGTAGTGAAGTTGTAATATTGACAATTCCAGACTTTGTTTTAAAGGTAAATGGTGAGGTTATTTCTTTTACAAGAGGTAAGGTTGAAGAACTATTTGCCTTACTTGTTGATAGAAATGAAGCCGGTTTAACAACTAGTGAAGCAATTTCAATTTTATGGCCAAATAGAGGCGATGATGAATGTAGTAAAGCTTTATTTAGAAACACGTATAAACGTTTAATCGATATTTTAAAAGAATTAAAAATTGACTATATTATTAAAAGTGATACTAGAAAAAAATACATTAATACAAATAATGTTGAATGTGATTTATATAAAATATTAAATGGTGATTTAACTCCACTTGAAAACTATAATGGTGAATATATGAAAAAGTATTCTTGGGCCGAAGAAAGAAACGCTTTACTTTATTCACTAAAAAGTAAAATACAATAACTATATAGACAGATAGCTTTACGGCTATCTTTTTAATATAACAGTCAAATTATAATGTAAAGCAAAGCAAAAACTTCTTAATAATAATTAGATTTCTTTATCTATTTTAGTTTTTTTATAGGTTGTTGGATTAATACCATAATATTTTTCAAAGGTATAATATAAATTTTTACTTGTTTTAAAGCCACAATATTCAGCAATAACAGCTAAATCATCATTAGATGAGCTAATCATCTCGCAGGCTTTCTTAAGACGCAATTCTAAAATCATTTGCTTTGGTGTAACTCCAGTTATTGCTTTAAACTGTCTAATAAAATAATATTTTGAAAAATTTATTTCATCACAA
>CAKPZU010000123.1 GCA_934215405.1 uncultured Bacilli bacterium
TATTCGAAGAAGACGCTTAGCCAAATCATGCATTTTGAGTTTGGCGAAAAATAACATTTTGATGTTGACTTTTACAAATCTATAGCTTTATTCATTTTATATTGCTTTAAACGATTCTAATATAAGTGGTTTTTTGCTACAATTATCGACATTTACTTTGAACTATATTTTTACCATTATTCATATTTTTAACTCTTGGGTTTCCATTAGCAATATTATATATTCTACATTCCATTACTGACTTATAAACTATATTTACTATATCCTATGAACAATTGCTTTTTAAATCTCAAAACTTATAAATTGACAAAATATTCCTTTTGCTGTAAAAAGAAATATTTTACATCACACCTTATGATTTAATTACATTATATTAAAGAAGAAATTAATAAATTGTATTTTTTTAATAACTATACCAAAATACAAAACTAATCAATCTTTCTAATAAATTGATCTAATGGTAAGTCGTATTCATTATAAACACTCACCTGCACACTCATATCATTTAAATAATCATAATCCTCAAGCTTTTCTGTTGAATATCCATATCTTAAATAATTTATATTTTCATCACTATATAATGTTAAGATGTTTTTTTCAAATTTATAACTTTTTGGAGTTATATAATCATAATCATCTTTAGATATTTCAAAACCATTTATTCCGTTTTTTAAGATTACCTTACTATCAAAATATATTTCAATTTCTTTATTATTGACTTTTTTTATTTGTTTGACAACTGGATATGGATTTACATCAGCAAAGAAAAAGGTCTTTAATATTGACATTGCAGTTCTTGATGCTAATACATGCTTATCTTGCGGATGAATATCGTTAAATTCCCCTTGATCTATGTTATTAGAAATAGAAACATTATTTAAAGTACTAGCTACAAGCTGCTGTTTTTCACGTATTACTCCCCACCAATGTGTGTTTTCGCCCCATCTTGGTAGTTCTATAATTGAAAAGCCAAGATTTGGATTATTTGATCTTAACCTATACGATTCTATTAAGCTACTTAATTCAACGTCATAGAATTTCGCTGTATTATTAGCATTACTTTCCCCTTGATAGAAAATAACGCTACGCATTTTATAACGTATTATTGGGTTTATCATAGCATTATAGCCAATAGATGGTGTAAATACTGTCTCACTAGTATTTATAAATATATTGTGCTCTATTGATACATCATTATATGTTTCCTTATCCATCCAAAAAGCAACTATCGAGCCACCCCAAGAAGCATTAATTAAACCTATTGGTACATTTAGACTTTCATGTAATTCTCTTCCAATTAAATAACCAACAGCCGTAAAATTGGCAAGTGTTTGAGAATTTGCCTCACTCCATCTAACATTACCTATTGTGTCTCTTTCTATTAATGAGGTAATATGTGGAATATTAAACAATCTTATTTCATTATAGGAAGCATTTTCTAAATCTTTCTTTTGCTTATTTGAGGCACTCATAGTAAATTCCATATTTGATTGCCCACTGCATAAAAACACTTCTCCAAAATAAATGTCACGAATAGTTTTCTTAGTAGTGTTAGTAAATAGAGTCATTTCATATGGCCCACCAGTTTCAAAAGGTGGTAAATATATTTCAAACTCATTATTCTTTATTGTTCCATAATAGTATTTATCCATCAACTTAACAGCAATCCATTTATCATTTGTTTTTCCATAAAGGCAAACAACAGATTTTCTTTGTAATACTGCACCATCGCTAAAAATCGAATTTATTCTGATTGTGTTACTTTCATCCTCTTTAACAGCTTCATCTATTATGATTTCACTTTTTGTTATAACGTTTTCTATTTTATAATTATCATTTTCTAATGTTTTTTTGCTTTCGTTATTTGTTGAACACGAGCCAGTAAATAATAATGATGATGCAAAAGCTACATTAATTATTTTTTTTACTTTCATAATTTCCTCCTATTATTAAACTTTTATATTGTGTTTTCATATTTATTTTAATTGTTTTTAACGACAAAAAAAGTCGAATGAACACATTCGACCAAAACAAAACAATATTAAACAAAAGCAACCATTTTTTAATATTACTTTTATTCAAATAGGCCAATTAATTCTTTTTTTGGCTATTTTTTATAAGTGATTTAAATTCCAAAGGAGTTTGATTAGTTACCTTTTTAAATGCAGATATAAAATGAGATGATGAATAAAAATGGCATTGTAAAGCCACATCTTTAATTGAATGTCCTTTAAAAATTAAATATTTAGCATAATCTATAGTTTTATTCATTTTGTATTGCTTTAAACTCATACCAGTTTCTTTTTTAAAATAATGACGTAAATAATCATAACTATAAAACACCTTAGAAGCCAAATAATTGTAATCAATATCTTCTAAGAAATTCTCATCAATATAGTTTTTAACAACTAAAATATCATACTTTTCTTGTGTGTTACTCATAAAATCTCGGCAAATATCAATTACAAGTTCACCAATTAAAAGAGAGATTTTTTCAATGAAATATGGCCTTTCTATTCTATACTCATCATAAATCATTTTGATTTTTTGTAATACATCCTTACTTTGATTATCACTTAAAATAGATTCTTTAAAATCTTTATTTAAATAAGGAGCTTTAAAGGTAACAACAAATAAATTAGATTCCTTTGTTGATACCTCAGAATGCTTAATAAAAGGATTAATTATTATAAATGTTCCTGCGTGATATTCATACCTTTTATCATTTATATAACCATATCCTTCACCACTTATATAATAAACTAGCTCAAAATAAGGATGAAAATGTGTTGGTGATGCATAAGGAAGAGTCGTCCTTTGATATTCACAAGAAATTGTTGAAAGCTTATTTAAATTCATCTTCCTTTTCACCATCCTTTATTTTATTTAATTATTACCTCGTGTCCTGTTTTAGCAGATTCATAAATAGCATCTAATATCTTCATTAATACAACGCCATCTTCAGCAGGAGCTAAGCATTTAGTATTATTCATAACACAATCATAGAAATGATTAATTTCATTACTAAACATTTCAGCAAATACATCATAATTATATTCAATAATAGGAGTAATGTTAGTCATATAATCATTTAAATCCTTATAAATTTCAAGCTTTGGTTCAACAACTGCTCCACCTTTATCACCATACATTTGTAAGGTAGTAATTCCTTCTTTAGTATTTAAAGTAAATGAAGCTTCAACATGCAATATTGATCCATTATCAAATCTAATTAAAGCTATTACACTATCTTCAACATTACAAACGTTTGTTTTAGCGTCAAAATCAACTGGGTGGTAATGACTAATACCTTTAATATAATTCTTATCACCAAGCTTATTAAATGTTGCACCATATACAGAAACTGGCTTATGCATTCCCATTAAATATCTAGATAAATCAATAACATGAACTCCTAAATCAATTAATGGACCACCACCAGATTTTGAAATATCAGAGAACCAACCACCAGGGTTTCCAACTCTTCTTGTATAAATAGCTTTTGTTAAATAGATATCTCCAAATGTATCAGCAGCTTGGAAATCCTTAAATATTTGCGTTGTCTTAGCAAATCTTTTTACAAAGCCAACCTGTAAAACTACGCCTTGCTTTTTAGCTTCATCTTCCATTTCTTGACCTTGCTTAGCATTCATAGCCATTGGCTTTTCGCATAATACATGCTTTTTAGCTTTTAAGGCCTTCATTGTACATTCATAGTGAGCATTATTCCAAGTACAAACGCTAACTGCATCTAATTCAGTTTCTTTTTCTAGCATTTCATCGATTGAGCCATAGGCATTTTTAATTTCATATGATTTTGCATAATCAATTGCTCTTTGTCTATTTATATCACAGCATGCTACAACCTCAATATTTTTGTTTTTTCTATAAGCGGCCATATGTGAGTGTGAAATATTTCCACAACCTACTATTCCAACCTTCATAATTCTTTTCATTTTGTATAATCTCCTTTTTTTTGTTATTTTTATCATATCATATTTTATTATTATTTGAAGATGAAAAATATCTATTATATCTTTCATTTGCCTCTTTAAATGATAAGATGAAATAAAATGTCAGCATTATAACAACAAATACATTAAAAATTTTCATAATTTTGCTTAATATACTATTGCTATACATTATAGTGAATTCATTGAGATTCTCATCATATAGATATAGCTTGCCATTTTTATAAGCAATTAAGCTATTTCTATTTCCATAAAGTAGGCCTTCTTTTATATTTGCTTTTAAAAATTTGCTTGTTTCCTTATAATACTTTAATGTTCCATTATAATATAAGCCATCATTACATATAGCTATGCAAGCATTTTCGCCAGTAAAGTATATATCCTCTATGGCTATATCACACTCTATTAGGCTTAGCTTAAGGCTTTTGTTTAATTCATAGCATTTTTTATCAATAAGCATATAAATTTTTGTTTCGTTAAAAATTATTTTACTAACATTATCATATAGTTCTTCTTCATTAACAATACTTGAATTCATTATATTAACTAAATATGATGAATATCCCTTTAAGGTGCTTTCAATTTCATTCTTAAATGAAAGTGTTAGTAGTGATATTTTGTCATTTTTTTTGACAATAAATTTATATATATCATTCTCATTAAAAACTAAATAGCATTCACTATAATTACCAATTTCATACATACTAATTTGATTGCCATTAAAATATGCAAAGTAAGTAATATTATTTCTTGTTATTATATAAATATTACTTTTTATTACTCTACTATAAAAAGTAAAAATATCAGTAACATTATCAAGTATATAATCAACTACCTTACTTCTTTTTGATATTAAATATAAAAAGTTTTTTTCAGTTAGTATTAACGTTTCTCCATCCTCACCCAAATAATTATCGCTAATACCTACGATTTTACTTATATTGCTATCAAATTTATAATCAATTTTAATAAAATTGTAAGGATGTGATAAAGCTGATCCATATTCATTTGTATAGTCCTTAATATTAGAGAATCTATTTAAAGTGCTATTTTGGCTTTTATTTTGACTATAAAACAAGATATTATTACTACTAGCATAGGTAGTTGTATAATTATTTGTGCTAATATATGTCACTTCATATTTGTTAAAGCTTTCACTAATACCTTTAATTTCAAAAACGCTAGGAATAAATGAAATTATAGCCAAGATAATAAAAGCAATATAAAAGATAAAAGCAACAATAGTTGATTTTTGCTTTATATATAATTTTAAGTTTCTTTTAAATTTCATATTTTCACCTTTTTTGAAAAAAGCCTTCAATTATTTGAAAGCTTTTTATAATATTTATTTAACGTACTCGATTGTAATATGTCTATCCTTGCCTTCGCCAACAGAAACTGTTTTAACATTTCTAAATGATACTAAAGCATTATGGATGGCTCTTCTTTCATCAGCACTCATTGGTGATAATGAAGCAGTTACATGTGTTTTTGAAACCTTAATAGCTTCACGTTTAGCAATAGATATTAATTTTGAATATTTATCCTTCTTATAATCATTAATATCAAGTAAAATTCTAACTCTCTTTTTAAATGTTGCATTAGTAGCATTACGAACCACTTCATTTAAAGCTTGTAGTGTTTCTCCATCCTTGCCAATTAGAATTGAATTATGATTAGTTGATAATTTAACTCTAATTAATCCATCCTGGAATGAAGGAGTT
>CAKPZU010000124.1 GCA_934215405.1 uncultured Bacilli bacterium
TATATCAAATAGGCTGGAATTTATCTGATTTAGCTCCACATGATTTAAGAGCAGCCGATTATGATGATTGGAATTTAAATGGCGATATTTTATTGTATTATGATTTATACGATATAGCCTTTGAAATATCAAGCATGGGTATTAGAGTTGATGAAAATAGCTTAGTAGAGCAATTAAAATTTAAAAATGAAGAAAATAAGCTAAACAATGAATATTGTCAAAAAATAATTAACAAAGAATTACCATATAGTATTGGTGGAGGAATTGGTCAATCTCGTCTTTGTATGTACATGCTAAAAAAAGCCCATATTGGTGAAGTGCAGGTTTCATTATGGGATGAAAATGATATTCATGAATTAGCTAAAGAAAATATATATTTATTATAAAAATAGCACAAATTAGGGAAAATTAATCCTTTAATTTGTGCCTTTTAATTTATAATAGCTTATATTTTAATTCATTAATAAATTTATCAGTTAATAAATAAGTTAAATCATCCATATTATTAACTTCATAATCCTTTAATAATTCATGAATTTTGTTGATAATATGATCATAGAAGGATTCCTCATCCATATAATTATTCTCAATTTGATAAATTTGTTCAAATAGATATGTTAAAATACAACGCCTTAGCATAATAATCATGGAATTTTCAATCCAATAATCGGCATTATTCTTTAAAGCCTTAATAGCTTGTAAATATGTTTTTAAGCCATCATCAACATCATGCCATAAATCAACAAAATAATAATCATAGGTAGTATTTAAATTATTAATATAATTTATAGCATCATCCTTAATTATTTTTATCTTATCTTTATTTTCAAATAAAGGTAAAATGTTTTTAGTAAATAAATCAATAACATTTTGATCATTTTCAATAATAGTTATAGATTTAACATCATCCTTTAATGATACCATATATTGATAATAGCCAAGTCCTAATCCTAGTGTTAAAACATTTCCTTTAGCCTTTGATATTGATTTTTCCATTGTATTTATTTCATGAGGAGTTATAAGCATCCAAATGCTATCATCCTTATATAAGGCTAAATAATTAAAGGTATCCTTAAAATAACCAATGGGAATAATTTCATGATATTTATTATCAACACTCACAAAATCGTATAAAAAGCCTTCATATTTATTATATTTTAAGGTTTTAAATTTATAATTTTTATATGATAAATCATTAATTTTAATGTTTTTTATATAAGGATTATTTAAATATTTATTCATATCTAATTCAATAAAGTTTTTCTCTAAATGATAATCCTTAATTTCTTTAATAAAGCTTTTATCAAAATCATAATAATCCTTAACACATTCATATAATGAATTGTTATCTTTAACTAATGTAGCTATTTCCTTAGCATTATAAAGATAATCAAAAACAAAATCTGATAGAACCTTGTTTGTTTCATCTATTTTAAATATTTCTTTAAGCCTTTGTTCACTAAGTGAAGTTTTATTTAATCGCATTTAATCACACTCATTTCGCAATATCTATTATATACTATTTTTCCATTCTATGCTAAAATATTTGTGAGTAATGGAGGATTAATTATGTATGAATAGGAAAAGAAGATGCCTTATGATAATTGCTGTGATTTTATCTTTAGCATCTTGTAATACAACAAAGAAAACTGTATTTCCAGAGGAAATGTATGAAGGAGATGAAATTAAAATGGATGAACATTTTTTTAAGGACATTAAAAATTTTAAATCAGAAAAAGAAGATATTGAAAAAGTATTTAAGGATAATTATATAGATGAAGAAAATTTAATAAATAAAGATACAATTACCTATGGTGAATTATATTTGTCTGATAAAAGAAGTGAAAATTTAACTTATATTTCTAATAATGAAGAGGACGCTCATTATATATTTTATGCTAACAACAAAGCAAGAGCTATTTCAAGAGCAAAAGGCTATGCTTTAACATTACCTACAAGTAAAACATTAATGGTAAATTTCGATTATTCTATATATAGAGACCAATATATAAGTGAAGAATTTACATTATCAATTTCAAACGAAAAGGTAAATCCTGATAGATATACATGGGATATATATCATGATGAATGGATATTTAGATATTTATGTGAAAGTGCTTCAACTAGTAAAGAACAAGTTAAAACATACATGAATTCTAATAATTTAGCATTTACAAGAAACAATGTAAAAATAAATAAGAACTTACTTGAAGGCTTTGAGTGTGAAATCTATTCAGTTGAAATTAAAGATCATGAGCAAATAGAAAAGCCATTTTATAATATTGCTGTTGTTCGTCCAAGTAATGCTAGAACATTTAGCTTTATTGTTATGAAATCAAAAACAAATATGGATAATGAATTTGACGAAATAATAAAGTCATTTAGAAAAATACCATCATTTGGAAAGGCTAATAAGGTAAAGGAGTTTGATTTAAAGGTACCTTCATATTTAAGCGAAGAAACACAAAAATACTATAAAAAGCTAATGGAGCAAAATTATACAGAATGGGGAATCTTTAGCTATTCAATGTATAATAACCCACAGCATAAGGATTCACAAGAAGCAAAAATAAGAAGTAGAAAGAATGCTCTTGAAAGCTTAATGGATTATGATTTTGGCATTATGCCAACATATTCACACTGTGGAAGATTAACAGATGATTTCCAAGAAACATTTCCACTTCAAACAGCAAATGAATTTGCAGGAGGAAATGGCTTTAATAATAAGCCAGTAATTCAATACACTTTACAATTTACTGCTTCAAATAATGAAGGATTATATGGCTATACACCAATGTTTGATATTTTACGTGGTAAATATGATGATTATTTTAAAAAGCTAGCAAGTGATATTAAGGCTTATGGAAAGCCAGTATTATTTAGATTGAATAATGAAATGAACTCTGACTGGGTAAGTTATTGTGGCCAGGTTACCCTAATGGATCCAGATATTTTTAGCTTAACTTGGGAAAGAATGGCTAAAATCTTAAAGGATGAAGGCTGCGATAATATATTATATATCTTCAATCCAACTGGTAAAACATATCCGTTTTGTAATTGGGGAGAGGATCTATGCTATCTTCCATCTTTGAAGTATGTACAAATTTTAGGGTTGACATATTATGAATACAACAATTATACTAATGGTGAAGAACCTCAATCATTCTATGAGCTTTATAATTGGTTGTATGAGAAAAATACTCCTCAATTTAAAAAGTATCCAGCTATTATTTCAGAATTTGCATGTGGCGCTGGAGGTGAAACTACAGGAAAGGCTTATCGAAATAAAGATACTCAAGCAAATTGGGTAGTAGAAGCATTTGACCTATTAAATAGCTATAGAACTGATGATATGGTTAATCAAATAAAAGGTGCTGTTTGGTTTGATGCTAATGATTATTATGGAAATCAAGTAAAGAACTTATTAGTATTAGATGAATATAAAACAAGTGGCACTATTAAAGCCTTTAAAGCTGGCTTAAATGATTTGAAAAAAATTAAAAAAATGGAGAAATAGTTAATGACAAAAAAAATATGTAAGTATTTAGCATTAGGTTCCCTAGCAGTTGTTTTACTTTTATTAATCATTGCCCTAGTAGGTGAAAATTTATTTAAAGCTGAAATTTTTTCTGATACATTTTGGAAAATTGAATGGACAATTGGTGTAGTATTTATTGTATCCTTAATAGCCATAAATGTTGCTGAATTAATTGAGCAAAAAAACATTTTAGCAATAGTTTCCTTAGCATTAATGATATTATCAGCAATAATATTATTGATTCTTATTTGGAATAGTGATGCTATTAATGAGGGTGAAAATTCAAGCGTTAAGGTAAAGATTTGCTGTAGTATAGTTATAACTTCATTCTTAGTAACATTTGTATTAAATCCAATGTTTAAGCTACAAAAAAGATTTTTCCCAATGCAAATTGTAACATGGGTATTGCTTGGAATCATTTATGTTGAATTTATGATTATGGCTTTATTGCCAGAAAGTTCTTTTGTAAAAAATGTTTTAAATGAAGCAGCTGGTGTTATTACATTATGGGTTCCTTGTATTGTTGCATTAGGACTTGAGGTAGCAGCAGTTATTCTAGCAAGAGGAAAAAGAAATGAAGTTGTTGATAGTAAAAAAACAATTACAATTAGTAAAAGCGAATATGATGCTTTAGTAAATGAAAATAAAGAGCTTAAAAAGAAAATAGAAGAGTTAAGTAAATAAACTAAATGGCGAGTTATTAAGATAATGCTCGCTTTTATTTTACTTTTATAACTTATTTTTACATATTTTTACTTTTTCTTGAAAGCGCTTAACAAATTATAGATAATTAAAATACAAAATAATAAGTTTTCAAAGGAGAAAGAATATGTTAAAAAGGAAAATACTATTAGCAGCATTTTTACTTTCAAGTAATATTTTATGTGTTAATAAAACAACAAGTGTTAATGCTGCCCAAGCTATTGATTTTGAATTTAATTCCATTGATTCTATAGCTAACTTTCAAGCAGTTAATGGTACTGTTAGTAAAACAAATAATAATGAATTAAAAGCTAATGTTACATCTTCTTTATTTTCTTTACAAACACCAGATATTAATGTTTCAAAAGGAAATAAATACAGCGCTTTATTAAGTGTTAGAAATACTATACTACTTAGATTAAAAAATAATACAGACGCTTCAAAAATAACACTTTATTATATTACATCAAATAATAAAGAATACTCTGAAGATATGAAAAAGGAATTTGATATAAAGCCAAATTCGGATTATGAAAGTTACTTTTTTAATATTTCAGATACTAAAAATTGTAATGGATATTTAAGAGGCCTTAAATTCGTTTTTAATAATTCAAATACTGGGGATATTTTAATTGATGCCATTACCTTTGAAAGAGAAGATGCATTAGTTAATTATTTAGGAGAAATAACATCTTGTCTTGCAAACAAGGATAATAAAACAGTAACTATAAAAGGTAAGATAAAGGATGGATACGTTGGAAAAGATATAAAGGTAATGCAATCTGATAGTAAAAATTATGACGAGTCATTAAACTATCAAGATGGTGTTATTTTAACTACTACAAAAGTAAAAGAAAATAATGAATTTGAAGCAACTTTTCCTTTAATGAAAGATAAAAATACAACTCATTTAAGTTCAATGTTTATTCTATCAATTGATAATGTTAAAGTTAACAAAAGCTGTATGATAGAAAACTACAAAGATTTTTCAGAGGTAACAAATAGATTTACTATTCCTTCTAAAGAAGTAGTTAAGGTAACTGATGAAAGATTTGATGCTAAAGGAGATTCTTTTACTGATGATACAAAAGCAATTCAAAAAGCTATTGATTATGTAAGTGAAGCAGGTGGAGGGAAGGTTATTCTTCCAGGTGATGATAGTATTTATGGTAAAAGATATATGGCTACACAAATTAACATGAAAAGTAATGTTGAATTTGTAATTGAAACGGGTGCTGTTTTATGGCAATCACCACGTTATGAGCAATATCATTATAAAGATACAACGCCTATTTATGG
>CAKPZU010000125.1 GCA_934215405.1 uncultured Bacilli bacterium
TTAAATTTCGATTGTTCTACACCCAATCAAGCGTAAGAACCAATTATCTCAATACACTTTTGTTCTTTTATTTATTAAATTTATAAAAAACAATGTCGCCGTCTTGCATTAGGTATTCTTTTCCTTCAATTCTATACCTTCCATTATCCTTAACAGCTTGCTCACTTCCATATTTAATTAAATCATCATATGAATATACTTCAGCTTTAATAAATCCTTTTTCAAAATCGGTATGAATAATTCCAGCACATTGAGGAGCTTTCATACCTTTTTTAAATGTCCAAGCACGACATTCATCATGACCACATGTTAAAAATGTCTGTAAGCCTAGCATTTCATAAGCAGTTTTAATTAATAAATTAAGGCCTGATTCTTTAAGGTTTAATTCTTCCATAAACATTTCTTTTTCATCTGGGTCAGTAATTTCTAGTAAATCACATTCCACCTTAGCACAAATTGGGACAATGCGAGCATTTTCAATTTCAGCTTGATGCTTTAACGCAATATATTCTTTATTTGCATTAAAATCCTTTAAATCATCCTCACCCATATTAGCAACATATATCATAGGCTTTGCAGTTAATAAATGAAAGCTTTTTAATAATTTTTCTTGTTCAACTGATAATGATAAGCTTCTAGCTGGTTTATTAGCCATTAAAGTATCTCTTACTAATACTAATAAATCATATTCAAATACAGTGTCAGGTTCTTTTGTTGTTTTAGCTTTTTTTTCAATTTTAGCAATTCGATTATTTACTGTATCAATGTCAGCAAAGATTAATTCTAAGTTAATAGTTTCAGCATCACGTAAAGCATTAATTGAACCATCAACATGTAAAATATCATTATTGGTAAAGCATCTTACAACATGACAAATAGCATCGGTTTCACGAATATTAGCTAAGAATTGATTTCCAAGTCCTTCACCTTTAGAGGCACCTTTTACAAGCCCTGCTATATCTGTAAATTCAAATGTTGCAGCAACACGTCTTAAAGGATTGTAAATTTCACATAAATGATCAAGTCTAGCATCTGGCACTTCAACAACTCCAGTATTTGGTGAAATTGTTGCAAAAGGATAATTTGCTGCTTCAACTTGTGAGTTTGTTATAGCGTTAAATAATGTTGATTTGCCAACATTTGGCATTCCAACTATTCCAGCAGTTAAGGGCATATTATTTCACCATCTTTCCATCTTTAAATTTAAATTTGATATATTCATTAAAATGAGTGTTTTTCTTTAAAATTGCAGAATCTTCATTTTCCATATTAATTCCATTTGGAATATATTGGCATTCTAAGCATAATGAATAATGCTTTGCAATATGATCATTATTTGGTAAAAATAAAGCAGAAGAAGGGTAATTACAAGCATAAACAACAATTGTTGGATAAGATGTATATACATCTAAAGAAACCTTTGTATTATTGTCCTTAAATGTAGCAATTTTAGATTTGTTTTTATTAGTTTTTATAAAGCAATGGTCATAGCCATTAGCTTTATGGTTTTGAAGTGATTCATCATTAATATATTTTTTAACCTTATGGGCTTTTGTAAAATCCATAACCTTATTAACTGGTAAAACATCTGTGGTAATTAAAGTATTATCAAGCTTAGTATATTTATTGCAATAAAGCTTTAATGAATGATCCATAATGCTAGTTTGATGATCATATGATAAATTAAAATATGTATGATTAGTTAGATTCATTAATGTATCTTCAGTAGAAATAGCATCATAATGAATCTTTATTTAATTATCTTTAAAATTAATTGTATAGGTAATTTTGTATTTAACATCACCAGGTAATTTATTTTCTTTTTCAAATAATCTAAATATTACTAATATTTTATTTTCTTTTTCAACAACCTCATAATCAAAGTTTTGATAAGATAAGCCATCAAAGCCACCATGTAATGAATTTGGATAATCATTTAAATCAAGTGAATAGGTAGTATTATTTATTTTGCATTCACCATGTGAAATTCTTCCAGAATATCTTCCAACAGTTTTTCCATTATAGCCAGTATTTGTTATAAATTCTTTAAAATCACTTGGCGTTAAAACTAATGATTTATTATTTAATTTAATATCATAAATTGAAGCTCCAATACTAGCAAGTGTTACTTCAAAATTTGTATTGTTTTGTAAAGTTATTAAACTTATATTTTCCTTTTTAGTAATTATATAACTCATTTTTATTGCTCCTTTGCTATATTAAAAATTCTTACAAATGCATTATAATCTAATGGCTTAAAATCATCAACAACTTTTGTCTTATTATTGCTATAAAACATAGCCATTTCTTCAATATTTAATGGATTTTTTAAATTAAATTTATTTAAGGATGTTTCCATACCGATTTCTTTAAAATATTTAATTAATTCCTCTATTCCTTCTTTAGCTGTTTTTTTATTAAATAACTCCTTTGCAAGTATTGTTAATTGCTTGTTGGCTTTTTCATTATCAAGTACATATTTGCACCATGCTGGCCATAATGATGCAAGCCCTAAGCCATGAGCAATTTCATCATGAAAGCCACTTAAAACATGCTCTAAGCCATGAACACGTAGATTCATAGTTTTTCCAAGGCCAGTTAAACCATTATGTGATAAAGAAGAAGCTAGCATTAATTCAGCTCGTGCCTCATAGTTATTTGGCTCATTAATAGCAATTTTTCCATATTTTAAAATAGTTTTTAATAAGCCAATTGCCATATTTTCACTTAAAGTACAATTATCATGTGGATTCATAAATCTTTCAAGAGTATGCATTAAGGAATCAACAATTCCACATCCTGTTTGAAATTTACTTACGCTATAAGTAAGTGTTGGATTTAATAAGGCAAATAACGGTCTATTCAAATCATCATTAAAACCCATTTTAATCATTGGATTTACTAGATCATTTGTAATAACACATGAGGAAGATAATTCACTACCAGCAGCAGAGATCGTTAAAACCACACCAACTGGAATTACTTTTTTACTAATAACTTTTTTTAAAACATAGTCAAATGGATCATTATTAGTATATAAAGCATGTGATAATAATTTAGCACTATCAATTACTGAGCCACCACCAACTGCTAAAATTAAATCAAATTTTTCATTATGATATTTTTTTATAATTTCATTGATAAATGATAATTTTGGATTAGCGCTAACTCCACTTACTTCTTTAAAGGTAATATCATTACTATTTAATGAGTTTATAATTCTATCATATAAGCCATTTTCTTTTATAGAGCCCTTACCATAAATAAATAAAACATTTTTAAAGCCATAATTTTTAATAATAGCTCCAATTTTTTCTTCGCCTTTATTATCAAAATAAATTTTTGTTTGGCTAATAAATTCAAAATTATTCATTATAAAACTCCTTATCTATTTCATTTTTAATTTTAAGCATCGTATCTTTATTTACCTTTAATACTTTTCTATCAAAGGTAATTAGACCATTTACTTCATCATAAACATCGCTTATTTGCGTATAAATACAACCAGCTAAGCCATTTTTGATATTATTAATGATATCATTTTTATATAAATTATAAATAGCATTATCATACTCATCTTGATTATTAAATCTTTTATAGCCAAAGAATTTATTTTCCGCATAAACCTGACCTTTAACCTTGTAGGCATAGCCACCAAATTCACTTACAATAATTGGCAAATCACTTTTTGTAAGTTTGATTTTCTTAAAATAAACATGAAGGCTTAAAACATCACTCTTTTTACCATAAAACCATCCGGATGTTGCATCAATTACTCTAGTATTATCTAATTCTTTTACTAATTGATAGTAATAATCAGGATTGTGCTCACCCCAGCCTTCATTAAAAATTGTATAGTAAACAACACTAGGGAAATTATATAAAAGCTTTATAGTTTCACATCCTATTAGTTTAAACATAGAATATTGCTCGCTTTTATTTTCATTATCTTTAAATATTTTGTTTTTAAAGCCAATTGTTGGTAAAATTGTATCCTTAAAGAATGAATATTTTCCATTATTTATAAAATCTTGAAAAACTAATATTCCTAATTTATCACATAAATAATAAAAGTAAAGAGGCTCTACCTTTATATGCTTTCTTAAGCAATTATAGCCTAGATCTTTAGCAAGCTTTATATCTTTTTCATATTCATTATATGATTGAGGGGTAAATATTCCATCAATGAAATAGCCTTGATCTAATAATCCGTAAATAAATATTTTTTTATTATTTAAATAAAAGCAATTATTTTTTGCTTCAAATTTACGCATTGCAAAATAGCTTGATACTTCATCATTTTTAGTACAAAGAACAACTTTATATAAAAATGGATTATCTACATCCCATAAAATTATTTCATCTAAAAATATAGTAAATTCTTTCTCTTTAAAATGATTTTTATAAATGCATTTATTGTCTTTATAGATAAATATTTTAAAGCTATCACTAAGAGATGTAATATTAAAAGTTACACTTTTATTATCAATGTTTGGAGTTATTTTAAGTTCTTTGATATAATCATTACTTACACTTTCAAGCCAAATTGTTTTAAAAATTCCTGATACTTGTGAATACCACATACCTGATATATTATCAGCTTGCTTACCATATGGATAAACTTTATTTCTATCATCTTTAATAACAATAATTATTTCATTTAGTCCTTCTTTTATAAAAGAAGTAATATCTATTTCATTTGGTAAATAATTTGTTAATGTTTGAAATACATATTCTTTATTAATATATATTGTTGCAACTTGATCAACTCCATCAAGATGTAAAATTACTTTATCTTTAATAAATTTTTTATCTATATTTATATTTCTTTTATAAAGTAAAAAATCATCTTTTTCTATTTGTTTATTTATTGTTGAAAGACTAGATTCAACACAATAAGGAACCATTATTTTTAAATCAAATTCTTGATTAATATTATCACTTTTTGATATTTTAAAATCCCATAAGCCATTTAAACATAAATAGCTATCTCTTTTTAGAATTTCTCTTGGATATTCACTTAAAGGAATATTATTATCATTTATTAGCATTTTGTCACATCCTTTACATAATTATAATTTTTTTAAGAAAAATAATAAACATAAAAATCACTTTATTTGTAAAAAATAAGATGGGTGAGTATTAATGGATAAAAATTATAAAACTGTAAAGATTAAAACTAAAAAGAATATAGATAATGTTGTTGAAATTGAAGATAATCCAGGTCCTATGGAAGAATCTTTAACCTATGAATATAATTACGACTTAAATAAATTTAAAAAATACAATGAAAAAATAAGACAAAAAAGGAAATGATTAAGTTAAAAGTATTATATAAAAATAGATTATCAATAATAACGTCATAGTGTAATACTATCATCATTAAGAAAATCCTTAATGAATATTTTTAAATAAAATCAAACGTAAAGGTCATAAGTAATGAACTGGGGTTTGTCAAGTAGACAGTCCAAAGTTTAAAAATAATTAAATAACTAAAGGTAATAAATTAGGATTGGC
>CAKPZU010000126.1 GCA_934215405.1 uncultured Bacilli bacterium
ATATAATATACTGATAAAGCATCTATTACCCCAGATGAATTATTAATATTTATTAAAGACTCTCCTTCATTATTTAAATGACAACCTTCAATATGTAATGAATTAATAGTAAAAGCTCTAACACCATCTAATGTTAAGGCATTTCTACATTTTGTATGCTCAAGATTAATTTGCGTAAATGTTGCTTCACTTTCCTCTCCAGCTAAATACATTAATGAGTCAACCTCTTTGTGTTGTGAAATAATATAAATATTATTATAAACATTTCCAGTTCGAATATTTGATTCAAAATCAATTCCTCTAAAAGAAAAATCAATTATTTCAAGAGTATCATATGTTACTGAAAATGAAGCTTGATTTTCTTCATTATCACCATAAATTGCTGTACCGCAATCAGTAAAACGACAATTTCTAATAGCACTTCCTCTTTGTAATGAATAACCATTACTTCCAGTTTTTAAGCCAACTCTTTCTCCTTGAAGCTCATTGCCATTAACAATTCCTTTTTTAAAGCCAATTGTTACGTTTTCGATTACACAAGTTCTTCCTGCTTCAATAACGCAAGTATTTAATGATGTATCAGTAGAATAAATAAATGTTTGAAAAACACCTGCCCCTATTAAGTTACAATTAAAAAGCTGAATTGGCTTTGATACATAATAAGTTCCAGCTGGAACATAAATACTTTTATTAGCAAGAGCTGCTTTGGCAAAGGCATTATAATCATCCTTCGTATCATCACCTTTAGCACCATAATCTAAAATATTAACATAAGCTTCACTATTAGCTGCATTATTACTAGTGCTTTCATTAATGCTGCTATTATTTGCTGAATTGCAACTATTAATGAATAAAGCTGATAATAAACATAAATATACTAAATTATTTCTTTTCATATTATTCCTTCACGCTACCTACAACGAGTCCTTTCTTAAAATGTTTTTGTACAAATGGGAATGATATAATAATTGGAATTATTGATAAAATTACCCCGGCTGCTCTTATTGATTCAGCTGAAATATTTGGGTAAACCTGATCTAAAGCTATTATACCACTATGATCTGAGCCTTTTCCTACTAAAATGTATTGGAAATATGAAGCAAGTGGATAGTTTTGAATATTATTATTTAATAGCATACCATCAAACCAGCTATTCCAATGCCATACTAATGAAAATAAGGTAATAGTTGCAATTGAAGCCATTGATAATGGTACATATATTTTAAATAATATTTGAAAATGACTAGCTCCATCCATTATGGCAGCTTCTTCTAAAGCTCGTGGTAATTGTCTATAAAAATTAGATAATAAAATTATTGAATATACCGGTACAGCTCCTGGAAGTATTAAAGCCCAAAATGAATCAATTAAATGTAGTTTTACTAATAAGAAATACCAAGGCACTATTCCTCCACCAACAAGCATTGTTATAAATAAAATCCAAATATAAACTGTTCTAGCTTTAAATTTTTTTGAGGATTTTGAAAGTGGATAAGCTGTTATTATAGCAAATAAAACATTTGTTGGTACCCCAACTAAAACACGTAAAACTGATATTTTAAGTGATCTCCAAAATTGGCTTTCCTTTAAAATGTATTTATAAGCATCTAAATTCCAGCCCATTGGCCACATTGTTACATTTCCTAAATTAATATTAGCCTTACTTGAAAATGATAAAGCAAACATATTTAAGAAAGGAAACAAGCATAAAAATGCTAGAAATACCATTATAATTATTGCAACAATTTCAGTTGCTTGCATCTTTTTTAACTTATGATTTTTCATAAACAAAAACCTCTAAAAAATTTGATAATCAGCAAATTTATAGGATAGATAATATCCTGCTGATACTAAAATGAAAGAAATAGCTGATTTAAAAATTGTTGCTGCAGTTGATAAGCCATAATCAGTTGCACTTCCAAAAGCATAATCATAAATAAATGTATCTAATATTTCCCCATTAGTTCTAGTGGCATCATTGATTAAATTATATACTTGGTCAAAGCCACCACTTAAAATATTTCCAATGCTAAGTAGAGCCATTAAAACTATTATTTGTCTAATTGATGGAATAGTTATATACCAGCTTTTCTTTAAAGAGCTAGCTCCATCAATATCAGCTGCTTCATACATTGAAGGATCAATTCCTTGAATAGCTGCAAAATAAATAATTGAGCCATAGCCGAATTCCTTCCAAACATCACTTACAACAAAGGTAAATTTAATCCATTTATTATCGCCTAAGAAATAAATAGGCTGTAAGCCAAAGGCTTTAATTGCACTATTAATTATTCCCGATGAAGGTGATAAAATATCAACTAAAACTGTAGCAATTATTACCCAAGAGATAAAATGTGGTAAATAGATTAATGTTTGAATACCACTTCTAAAGCCTGTGCATCTAATAGCATTTAATAATAATGCCACTATTACTGGAACTACTATACCTAAAATTGATTTTAAAACAGCTATGATAATTGTATTTATTATTATTTTTGTAAAATCAGGCAAAGAAAATAGTGTGTGAAAGTTTTCCATTCCAATCCATTTTTGAGCACCAAACAAACCCTTTGCCGGATTAAAGTCTAAAAAAGCAATCCTTAATCCATACAAAGGTATATAGTTAAAAATAATAACAAAAATAATTGCTGGTAAAACCATTAAATGCAAAGGAATATTATTCTTAAAGTTTTGGAGTCTTTTTTTTCTTTTATATTGCTTTTGTGTTTTAATACTTAAGGTTTCCATAAACTTATACCTTTCTTTTTATTTTCTTAAAGCGTTTACTTCTTCTGTAATTGTTTTACCACCTAATTTTTCAAATGTTTGAACAAATTGATCAAATGCAGAAATATCTGATGAACCAGTAATAATATTAACAAACACTTTGTTTTCTTCTTTTGAAATTAAGGTAATTTTACTAGCCATTGTTTTTGTTGGAGCACCAACAAATTCATTATATTTAATTAAATTATTAGTAACATAATAATTCATACTTTCATAGACACAATCACTATCAGGATTATATCCTTTATCCCAAGACCATAAATTGCCTTTACCATTTTTGAAGGAAGTAATTTGATTATATATTTGTTTTGCCTCTCCTGTTAATGAGTCAAATGAATTATTTTCTTTAGCCTCTTTAATTTTTAAATAAGCATCTAAATTCTTTGTTGGAGGTTCTGGGGTAACTGGTGATAATTTCCAAACACCAGCTCCTGTATCTGAAGGCATATAATACTTTTCAAAGTCACCATTTTCTCCCCAAATAGAATCAAGATAAACATTCATCAATTTAATAATTGCTTCAGGGCGTGAACATTTATTTGTTGCAACCCACCAACCATATGTTCCCATATCAGCTTGTGACATGGCTTTAGAATTTGTACCACTAACGATAGGAAGTGCTACCCACTTGCATGTATCATCTATATTATATAATTCTTGTAAAGGATAATTACAGCCCCATTGCTCACAGAAAAACAATCCTGCTTTTCCTTGTGATAATGTTGAAGCTAGTGTTGAAGATGATTGTGAAACGAATTCCTTAGAAATAATACCATCTTTGTACCAACTTGCTAATTTTTCTAAGGCTTTTTTACAATTTTGACTTGTTGAACCATATTCAAGCTTGCCATTTTCATTTTCAACCCAAATATTTGGATATGCATCATAAGCATTAAAGATTGATACTAGGCCACCTAAATTTGACCAAATATCGCCTTGAAGTAAAATACCTTGTGTATCGTCTTTACTATTTCCATCTGGATCAAGTTCAATAAATGCTTTAGCAATTTTTTCTAAATCTTCAATTGTTTCTGGTCTTTCCTTTAAATTCAAATCAGGATATTTAGCGTTAAGTTTCTTTATCCAGTCTGTTCTTACATATAAAAATTGAGTTCTATCTATTGTTGAATACATTTGTGGAATTCCATAAAGCTTTCCATCAAAAGTACAAGAATTTAATTCTTCATTGCCTGTTATTTCCTTTAAATATGGTGAAGCATAATCGTTCCAATAATCATCTAAAGAAACAATACATTCAGCATCATATAATTCTTTAGCGGTTTTTTCATCAACAATCATAAATTCAGGAAGTTCATTAGAAGTCATAGCTAAATTGATTTTATTTTGATAATCCTCATTATTAGCAGCAATAAATTTATATGAAATTGTTAGATTTAGTTTATTTTTATAAAGTTCAGTAAAACGATTGTTAGTTATTGTTTCATCAGGATAATAATTCAATACCGTTGATTCAATTGTTGAATCAGCAATTCTAACAAGTTCAACATTTACTTCCTCATCATATTTTTTAAAAGGATCCTTATCTCCCTCTATTATAGAAACGCTATTTTGGTTTGCACAACTACTTGCTAATAATAAACCAACTAATGGTAACATAGCTATTATTTTCTTTTTTTCCATACGTATTTTCCTCCTTTTTAAAATTTAAGGGCTTAATAAAAATTAAGCCTTTAAATAAACTACTTTATAATGTGCCGTTAGCAATTGGATAATCGCTTAATAAATCGGCAGTCTTTTCATACTTAGTATATTTTATTGTATCGATTGCATATGCATCTTGCCATGATTCTAATCTAATTCTACCACAAGTATAAGAACTTTCACTAATTTTATATAATAAATTGTCGTTAATGTAAATAGCTTTATCCCAACCTGCACATAGAATTTTAACATTTACCATTTCATTATTTTTAAAGCCACTTTCAGATGTAAATAAAGTTTCTGGATCTTGATTCCAAACAGCCTTTTTAACAACCACTTTAGCATCTTGAATTGATAAATAATAATTATTTGCATTATCCCATTCTCTAAAATGTAAAGTAAATGAAGACCAATCCACACTTCTATAAGTTAATTTAATATCCATTTCAAAAGCAACTACATCTCCATCATTTTGTGTGCCAATAATTGCTTGTCCATAATCTTGAGAATCATCCTTATAAATTTGACCTAATTCATTAATAGTAAATGTGCCACTCTTATCAGTCATTGTATTTAAAAAGGCTTCATTTGCTTGACGTTTTGCTTCAATTCTTTCTTGTTCTTCCTTAGTTACCTTATCAAATAAGTCCTTATAATCGATTAATAATTGATCATTATTTTCATATACTATGTAGTTTGCTTTATCAATGATATAAGAAGTTTGCCATGTGTTTAATCTAATTCTTCCAACTGTATAGCTTCCTTCATTAATTTTATAAACTAAAGAATCGTTAATGAAGACATATTTTTCCCAACCTGAACAAATAATTTTTATATTTGTTTTAGTATTATTTTTTATACCAGCAGTTTTATATAAAGCTTCAGTTTCTGCGCCCCAAGCTGCTTTTTTAATTACAACTTCACTATCTTGAATTGATAAATAATAATTATTCGCTGTATCCCATTCTCTAAAGTATAGAGCCATTGCTGAATATGTTG
>CAKPZU010000127.1 GCA_934215405.1 uncultured Bacilli bacterium
TAAAATTGCTTCGTGTTGATTTTATTAAAGAATATTGGGATAATGTTTTTACTTATTTTATTGATGAATATAAAAATGGTAGAACTCCTAATCCTGATATAATGTGTAATAAATATATTAAATTTGATAGTTTCTTAAAATTTGCTAAGGCTCATGGGGCTGATTATATAGCAACAGGTCATTATGCTAAAATAGTTCATGAAGGCGATAAGTCAAAATTATATAAGGCTAGTGATGATAATAAAGATCAATCATACTTTTTATCATTTTTAAATCAAGATCAATTGCATGATGTTTTATTTCCGCTTGCAAATATTGATAAGCCAACAGTAAGGAGAATTGCTAATGAGCTAAAACTATCAATTGCTAATAAAAAAGATTCAACTGGAATTTGCTTTATTGGTGAAAGAAACTTTAAGGAATTTTTAAAAAACTATATTCCTGCTACTGAAGGTAAAATAGTTGATATTAAAACCAATAATGTTGTTGGAAAGCATCAAGGCGTTTACTATTATACAATTGGTCAACGTCGTGGTTTAAACATTGGTGGTATTAAGGGTAGCGATGGCAAATCATGGTTTGTTGTTAAAAAGGATGTAAAAAATAATATTTTATATGTTGCTTGTGGTGATGATAATGAATATTTATTATGTGATGAGGTTTTAATTACAGATTGTAATTATCTTGATGATGTTAAATTAAATACGTTTATTGATTGTACTGCTAAGTTTAGATATAGACAAAAAGATGTAAATGTTAAAATAATCCGTAATGAAAATGATACAATTACAGTTAAATCAGATACTCCTTTAAAAGCAGTTACTAATGGACAAATTGCTTGCTTTTATAAAAAAGATGGGCAATTATTTGCTTCTGGAATAATTGATAGCATATATAAAGATGGTAAGAAAGTAGAATTAAATTAATGGAAGAGGATATTTTATTAGACACTGACATTACATTAGAAGGATTTATAACATTTTATAAATTTGAAAATGAAGAAAATGGCTATCGTGTTGCTTTGTTTAAAATTGATGATAATAAGCAAGAGCGAACAATTACAATTGTTGGCTATTTTCCACATTTTAATAAAGATGATGCTTTAACATTGAAAGGAAAATTAATATCACATAAATATTATGGAAGACAAGTTGAGGTTGTTGAAATCTATAAGAAGCTTCCTAATGGAAAAGAAAATATAATAAGATTTCTTTCATCATCAAATTTTAAAGGTATTGGTAAATCAGCCGCAAGTAAAATATATGGAAAATTAGGGGATGAAGCCATATCATTATTAATAAATGAGCCTTTAAATTTTGATGTTTTGCTTAATGAAAAAATATTAACTGAAAAACAAATTAATGCCTTACATGAAGGCTTAAAATCATTTGATTTTACTTCAAATGGTTATCAAATACTATTACGCTATGGTTTTTCATTAAAAAACATAATGAAGGCTGAAGCTATATATAATGAAAACCTAGAAAAGGTAATCAAAACTAATCCTTATCAAATGGTTATTGATATTGATGGTATTGGCTTTAAAACTGTTGATAAGCTTGCAATGAATATGAATATTGATCCATATGATAAAAGAAGAGTAAAAGCTGCTATATTATATTGTTTACTTAACTATTGTCATAATAGCGGAGATACATATACATATGAAGAAGATTTATATTCATTATTATTAAAATTAATAAATGTTCCCCATGAGGATTATGCAAATTATTTAAATGAATTAATTTATGAAAAATATGTTATTTTTAAAGATGATAAAATATTCCATTATAATTTATATAATGCCGAGGTAAATATTGCTGCATCACTTGATAAATTCATAAATCGTAATATGAACGTAGATGAATTGAAATATGATTTTAATAATTTAATTAAGGTAATTCAAGAAGATGAAGGAATTACTTATTCAGATGAACAAATAGATGCTATTAAAACCTGTCTATGCTCTGGGCTATCAATAATTACTGGAGGACCTGGAACTGGAAAAACTACAATCTTAAATGCTATTTTAAAAATACTTAAAATTTTATATGGAAAAGAAGTAATTATCTCACTTTGTGCTCCAACAGGAAGAGCTAGTAAAAGAATGAGTCAGGTAACTAATAATTATGCTTGTACAATACATCGCTTATTAAAATGGGACTTGCATTCAAATAGCTTTACTTATAATGTTAATAATAAATTAAAAACTGATATCATAATTATTGATGAATTTTCAATGGTTGATACTTTATTGTTTGAAGCCTTACTTTTAGGTACAACTTCTGTTTCACAAATTATTTTAATTGGTGATGATGGACAAATTCCATCAGTTGGTGCTGGTAATTTATTATATGACTTATTACATGTAAAGAAAATAAATAAAGTAAAGCTTCAACATATCTATAGACAAAAAGAAAAATCAAATATTGTTGAGCTTGCTTATAATATTAGAAATAACTTACTTGATGAAAGCTTTAAATTTGAAAAGGATATAAAATTTTTTAATATTAAAAACTATGAAGCTAGTCATGTAATAGTTAATATATTACACAAATTTTTTGATATCGGGTATACATTTGATGATATTCAAATCATTATTCCAATGTATGGAAATGTAGCTGGTATTGATAATATAAACGCAACTATTCAAGAAGCATTTAATCCTAAAAGTAATGATAAAAACGAGTATAGAGTAAATCATCAAATTTTTAGAGAAAACGATAGAGTACTTCAACTTAAAAATCAGCCTGAAGATGACGTTTATAATGGTGATATTGGCATTATTAAATATATTGATAATGAAGAGGATGAAATATTAGTTTCCTTTGATAGTAATGATGTTATCTATAATAAAACTACAATTTCAAATTTGACTCTTGCTTATGCTATATCAATTCATAAATCTCAAGGAAGTGAATTTAATCATGTCATTATGTGTGCCTTTAGAGATTATGGTTCAATGTTTTATAAGCAACTTATTTATACAGGTGTAAGTAGAGCTAAAAAATCATTGGTAATACTTGGAGATTATAAATTCTTTTTAAGTGCTTGTTTAAAGGAAAATCGTTTATATAGAAAAACTAATTTAATTAGCCAAATCAATAAAATCTTAGAATAAAAATAATATATCTACACAAACTATCATGGGTGATATTATGTGTAAGGTATCAATGTTTTTAATACATGTAGTTGCAGCAACTGCTTTAGTCGTAGAGGGATGTTACATTTATTTAAACGAAACTGGTCGTTTAAATAAAGTAAAAAGAGACTGCTACAATAAGGTTATGGATATTAAAGATGATATAAAAAGAAATATGAAATAATATTAACGAGTAAAAAATAGATTTTACTCGTTTTTAATTGCATTTTTCCTTTATTTAATATATTTTATGTTGTATAATAGACATGTCGATGAAAAAGAATAAGTATTTTCTTATCTTTATAGAGAATAGCTAAATGGTGGAAAGGCTATAAGATAGTAATATTTTGCTACTTTGGAGATGGAACTAATCATTCCCGTAATTCTAACGATAAAGAAAAATTAAGAGCTCAATATGAGAAGTAGGATGGTACCGCGAATTATTCGTTCCTACATATACATTTTTTGTATAGGAGGTATTTTTTTTATGAAATACATGACAAGTAATGAAATTAGAAATATGTGGTTGGATTTTTTTAAATCAAAAGGTCACCACGTTGAAGAAGGAGCATCTTTAATTCCTATTAATGATCCAACATTACTTTGGATTAATGCAGGAGTTGCTGCTTTAAAGAAATATTTTGATGGAAGTGTTATTCCACAAAACCCTCGTATTTGTAACGTTCAAAAAGCTATTAGAACAAATGATATTGAAAATGTTGGACATACTGCTCGTCACCATACATTTTTTGAAATGATGGGTAATTTTTCGATTGGCGATTATTTTAAAAATGAAGCCATTGAATTTGCATTTGAATCATTAACAAGTGAAAAATATTTTGCAATACCTTTAGATAAATTATATATGACTTATTTCCCACAAGATAAAGATACTTATAATAAATGGATATCACTTGGCGTAAGTAAGGAACATATGATTCCTTGTGAGGATAATTTCTGGGAAATTGGTGAAGGACCTTGTGGACCAGATAGTGAAATTTTCTTTGATAGAGGAGAAAAATATGATCCTGATCATATTGGACTTGATTTATTAAGAAAAGATATTAATAATGATAGATATATTGAAATTTGGAATATTGTATTTTCACAATTTAATTCAAAGCCTGGAGTTCCTCGTAGTGAATATAAAGAGCTTCCTCATAAAAATATAGATACAGGAGCAGGCCTTGAAAGATTTTGCTGTATAATGCAAGATGCACCAACAAACTATGAAACAGATTTATTCATGCCAATTATTAAAAAATGTGAAAGTTTAGCAAATGTTAAGTATGAAGGTGAATATAAAACAAGCTTTAAAATTATCGCTGATCATTTAAGAACTTGTACATTTGCTTTAGCTGATGGTGCAGCATTTAGTAATGAAGGAAGAGGTTATGTTTTAAGACGTTTATTAAGACGTGCTGTAAGACATGGAAGAAAAATTGGTATTAACCATGAATTTTTAGCAATGCTTGTTGATGAAGTAATTAATATTATGAAGGATTTCTATCCTTACTTAATTGAAAAATCTGAATATATTAAAAATCTAGTTACTATTGAAGAAAGAAAATTTTTAGATAAATTAACTGATGGTGAAAAAATATTAAATGATTTATACAATAAAAACCATGAAATAAGTGGTGAAGATGCTTTCTTATTATATGATACATATGGCTATCCATTTGAAATCACCTTAGAATTTGCTCAAGAGCATGGCTTAACAATTAATAAGGATGTATTTGATAAAGCTATGGAAAGACAAAAGGAATTAGCTCGTGGTAGTAGAGGTAATAAAAACTCTATGAAGTCTCAAAACTCTTTATTTATGGATTTTCATCTATTAGATAAATTCGTTGGCTACGATACATTATCTACTACTAGTAAAGTAATTGCTATTTTTGAAGATGAAAATGTAATTGATGTTGTATTTGATGTCACTCCATTTTATGCTGAAATGGGCGGTGAAGTTGGCGATACTGGAATTGTGTTTAACGACTTTTTTGAAGGTGAAGTAATTGATTGCATTAAAATGCCAAATGGTCAACATTTACATAAAGTAAAAGTTATTAAAGGAAAGTTAAAGGTAAACGATGAAGTAACACTAAAGGTAAATGAAGAATTAAGAAAAGAAATTGAATGTAATCATAGTGCAACTCACTTACTTGATCAAGCCTTAAAGGATGTACTGGGAAGTCATGTATATCAACAT
>CAKPZU010000128.1 GCA_934215405.1 uncultured Bacilli bacterium
TCTGTAAGTAGTAAGGTAAAGATATCTGAGGTTACTTTGTTTTTAAGGCAATTTGCTGTTATGATTAATGCTTCAATTTCTATTGCTGATGCCTTAAATGCTTTAAAATCACAAAAGTTTTCTAAAGCATTTTTAAAGGTAATTATGGAGGTACATCATGATGTCTTATCAGGTAAGCTATTATCAGTTGCCTTTGCTAAGCATAAAAAGGTTTTCCCTAATTTCTTTATCCAAATGGTAGCAATTGGAGAGGTATCTGGTTCACTTGATACTATTTTAACATCAATGGCTGATTATTATGAAAATGATCAAAAAGTTAAGAAAAAAGCTAAAGCAGCTTTAGTCTATCCTTCAATTGTCTTAGTAATGGTCTTTGCTATTATAATTTTCTTATGCTTCTATATTTTACCTAAATTTGAAACTATGTTTGCTGAATTTGATGGTGAAATACCTAAAATAACTCAAATTATTTTTAATATATCTCATTTTATTAGGAGTAATGCCTTTATTATCTTTTTAATACTTGGTGCTATTGTATTATTATGTACTATTTACTTTAAATTCTTTAAAATAGGTAAATATCATTTAGATTATTTAAAGCTTCATTTACCAATAATTGGTAAAGTAAATAGAGCAGTAATAACATCACGCTTTACAAGTGCCTTTATTATCTTATTAAGAAGTGGTATGAATATTACTGATTGTTTAGAAAATCTAACAAGAATTCTTGGTAATCAAGTATTTGCTAAAAAATTTGAATATTGTATTGATGAGGTAAAAAGAGGGAAAAGAATAGCTAAATCAATAGAAAATACTAATATCTTTCCTAAAATGCTAACTGAAATGATTAATGTTGGTGAAAAAACTGGAAATCTAGAAGAAGTATTATCAGCTACATCATCATACTTTACATCACAAGTTGAGGTAAGTATTTCAAAAGCAACAGCAACAATAGAGCCAGTTACTATTTTATTACTAGGTGGAGTTGTTGCAGTTGTCTTATTAGCTGTATATATTCCAATGATTTCATTAATGGGTAGTATTAATTAATAAATAATAATCTTTTAAGAAAGCGAGGAGTAATAAATGATTTTAAATACTTTGTTTGCTAATTATTTAATAAATAAAAAAGTAATTAATTCTTATGAAATAGAAGACGAAATAAAAAGCGCTGATAAGGCTAATATACCTTTATATGAAGAACTAATAAAATCAAAAAAGATAAATGAAGAGGATATGTATACCTCTTTAGCATCTTTTTTAAGCTTAGAGCTAATTGTTTTTCAATTAACTGAAATTGATTTTAATTTAGTTTCTAAGTTTCCTCGTGAAAAGCTTATTGAATATACTTTAATTCCTTACACTGAAGATGAAAATACTTTAGTGCTTGCAACATCTAATCCTTTTAGACTTGAGGAAGCTAATGAATTTATGTATTATACTACAAAGCATATTAAGGTGGTTTTAGTAACGCAAAGTAAAATGGAAGCTTTACTAAATTATATGGATAATAAAATCCAAAAGAATTCAGTGCTAAATGATTTTTCTTCAAGTGATGCTGATATTCGTGATGTAAGTAATGATGAAGTAGCTATCGATGCACCAATTATTAAATTATGTGATTCAATTTTAAAGGATGCTATTAATAGAGGAGCTTCAGATATCCATATTGAACCATTTATTGAAGAGGTTATTATTAGATATAGAATTGATGGTAAGCTTGCTATTATCGATAGAGCTCCAATTCATTTATTTCAATCTATTTTAGCTCGTTTTAAGATTATGGCTGAAATGAATATTGCTGAGCGTCGTATTCCTCAAGATGGAAAAATTAACTTAGAAATAAATAATAATAAATATGATTTTCGTGTATCAACAATTCCAACAATTAATGGTGAAAAAATAGTTATTCGTATTTATAATATTTCTCTTTCTGGTTCAGAATTAAGTGCACTTGGCTTTAATGATGAACAAAAGAATCTAATTCTTGAAATGATTACTCGTCCTCATGGAATTGTCTTACTAACTGGCCCTACAGGCTGTGGTAAATCAACAACATTATATACATTTTTAAGATATCTTAATAAAGAAGATACTAATATCATTACTGTTGAAGATCCAGTCGAAAACCAAATCGATGGTGTTAATCAAGTACAAGTAAATGCCAAAGCAAATTTAACATTTGCAGCAGCTTTAAGATCTATTTTACGTCAAGACCCTAATGTTATTATGATAGGTGAAATTCGTGATGAAGAAACTGCTCAAATTGCTACTCGTGCTGCTATTACTGGTCACTAATGATGCTGCAGGTGTTGTTGCCCGTTTAATAAATATGGGTATTCCACCATATTTAGTAGCTGATTCATTACTTGGTGCTATTTCACAAAGATTAGTTAGAAAGCTATGCCCTGAATGTAAAGAAGAACATAGAACTACTAAGGCTGAAAATAGCATGCTTAATATAAGTAAATCAACAACAATTTATAAAGCAAAGGGCTGTAAGTATTGTAATAATACAGGCTATATAGGTCGTGTTGGTGTATTTGAAATATTAGTATGTAATGATGAAGTTAAAAACGCTATTATGAATGATCATTTTACAAGTGATATGCTAAATGAAATTGTAAAAAATACCATGCCAACATTATTAAATAATGCTAAGACAAGAGTTTTAAATGGTGAAACATCACTTGAAGAATATGAAAGCTTATCTGAGGTAATTGAAAGTAAATAATTTATAAAAGTATTAGAAATATATGAAGTGTTCCACAAATTTCTAATACTTTTTAAATAATATCTTATATGAAATGCTTTCATTTTAAAAAAGTTAATTTAATAAAAATAAAAAAATTATTCTTCACTTTTAGAATTGGGCAAAAATAATAATAGGTATATTTTCACAAATGATGTTGTAAAAAAAATATCCCTAAGAACTATTTGAAATATGCAATTGCTGATGGAGTTATTGAAAAATTACGCATGGTATACATATATTACACGAGACTGCTTTATTGATAATTTATTTGTATTACAAAAATTATTTATTTAGCATACACATCTTCTTATTTATTAGAATTAACAACTTGTGATAGAGGACAAATTTATACGTGTGTTCCTCAAAATTATAATGAAACAAAGCTTAAAGAAAGAGGTACTTTTATTCGTGAATCTAGTAACGTATATGATATTGGAATTATATGAGTCAAAACTAGTTTTGGAAACATTATAAAATGCCATGATATACATAGAACAATTTGCGATTTGTTTAATGCTAAATATATTGGTGATAAATTCGTTCAAATTGAAGCATTGAAAAAATATTTAAAAATGCCGAACAAAGATATTGTTAAACTAATGAAATATGCAAAAGCGCTTTGTGTTGATAAGCAATTAAGAGAAAAATTAGATGTACTGATATAGTGAACACGTCAATTCAATTAAAAATTAATAGTAATGTCAAATAGTACAAGCTTAACACATAAAATTTTTAGCAAGATTTTTGAGTTGATTTAGTATTTGATTAAAGTGGCAATTGGATATAACTTCTAGGAAAGTGAAGTAGTTTTTTTTGTCGATGATGTTATGACACCATAATCAGGCAATACTAGCAAGATCAGATGATGTAACAGAAAACAAATAACAAAGCTTTCTAATCTCAAAAAAACATAAAAATGGCATTTGTCAGCATAAACTCACTCATTTTTTAGGTGCTTTTAATAAAAACTCCCTCATTTTTTGAAAAACAACTTATTTTTACTTTTTTAATGTGTTATAATAAGTTTGAAAAGAAGGTGCTAATTTATGAATGATTATTTGAAACGTAAAATTGACAAATATCTTTTTGATTGGAAAGCAAATCCTAATCGCAAACCACTTATTATAAAAGGAGCAAGACAGGTTGGTAAAACAAAATCAATTAAAAACTTTGCAATGCAAAATTATGAAAGCGTAATTGAAATCAATTTTGTTTCGGAACCTGTTTATAAACAAATCATTGAAAATGGTTATTCAGCTGAAGCTATTATAAAAAACATTTCTAGAATCAATCCAGATGCTAGATTTTTCAAAGGTAAAACTCTTATCTTCTTTGATGAAATTCAAGAATTCCCAGATATTACAACTTCTTTGAAATTCTTTTCACTTGATGGAAATTATGATGTTATTTGTAGTGGATCTTTACTAGGTATTCATTATAATGAAATTTCTAATATTAGTGTTGGCTATAAATGTGAGATTGAAATGCGTTCACTTGACTTTGAAGAATTTTTATGGGCGCTTGGATATGATGATGCGATTAAGGAAGATATTTTATCACATATGCAATCTTTTACTCCATTTTCAACTGCCGTTTTAAAAATTTATAACGACTTGTTTCTTGATTATTGCATTGTTGGCGGTATGCCTGATGCAGTTAAAGATTTCGTTTTAAATAAAACTTTTGAAAACACTCTTGGAATTCAACGTCAAATCGTTATTGGTTACGAAGCAGATATTAGAAAATATGCATTAGGACTTGATAAATCACGTATTACCAATGTATTTCGTTCTGTTCCTTTTCAACTCGGCAAAGAAAATAAAAAATTTCAAATTTCAAAGGTTCGCTCAGGTGCAAAATTTGCTGATTATCGAGGTACACTTGAATGGCTTGAAGATGCAGGCATCGTAAATATCAGTAGAGCTTTACAAACTCCAAATTTGCCACTTAAAGGAAATATCATCGAAGATTGCTGTATACTTTATTATGCAGATAATGGCTTACTTCTTTCTCAACTAGATGATGAAGCTCAAATGGATCTCCGCCAAAATAAGAATCTTGATGTTTATAAAGGTGGATTATTTGAAAGTATTATAGGTGAGGCACTTGTAAAATCTGGTTATGACCTTCATTACTACAAAAAAGAAAATTCAACTTTGCAGGAAGAATTCTTTGTGCGATATAAAGATTATCTTGTACCTATTGAAGTTAAAGCTGGCAACAATAATTCTAAATCCCTTTCGACTTTAATAAAAAGCTCTAACTATGCAGAGATTTGCTTTGGAATAAAAATCGTAAAAGGAAATATCGGCTTTAGTTCTAATATTTGCACTTTTCCACATTTTTGTGCTTTTCTTATCAAAGATTTTCTTGCAACATTTAAATTTGAATAATTATTTGTTTTAATATGTTAATCAATATAAATTTTTGAATTGGTAACGGTATTTTTTAATTATATCGATAAGAGAAAATAAATTAATTTAAATAATCTTTCAAAGGATACTTTATATTGGATGGGGTATGTTTATCGTTATTGGCATTATTATACAAATGAAGAAAGTAAGATAATATATAAAC
>CAKPZU010000129.1 GCA_934215405.1 uncultured Bacilli bacterium
TGGCATTTATTTTAGGCATGGACCAGTTTATGTAACAAATGGCATTAAAACCGTTCATACTGGAATTATTGGTGAAGAAAATGTTAATAGGCTTATGAATGAATTTATTAATTTTTATAATTCAAATAATGATATATATGTTAGGATGATTTTATGCCATTTTATGTTTGAATATATACATCCTTTTTATGATGGAAATGGTCGACTTGGAAGATTTTTGTTTTCAAGTGGCTTGTTTTTAAAAACAAAAAACTATTTTGCATTTACAATTTCTATTTCATTATTACACGAAAAGAATAAATACTACAAAGCTTTTAATGAAGCAAATGATAGATATGAATTTGGCTGCTTAAATTCATATGTGAAAACAATTTTAGAAATTTTAATTAATCAAGTAAATATATTAATAAAAAAGTTATACCTTGAAAAAAATAAATTAAATTCATTAAAATATGATTTTAAAATGACAAAATCTGAAGAAAAGATCCTAAAATTAATAAGTGAAGCATCATTATTTTCTTGCTTTGGTGTTTCAAATGAAGAAATAATTAAAGAAACTAATGTTTCAAAAAGAACATTAATATCTACATTAAACAAATTAAAGAAAGAAAATCTTTTAGTTGATACAAAAATTGGTAAATTTGATTATCATAAAGTTAATATATAGGATATTCTGTTTTAAATTATAATTTAGTTATTTTCATAAAAGTTATAAGCTCTTTTATAAAAGCTTTTCATTCTATTTTTAAGATTAATAGGTTCAATAACTAAAGCATGGCTTCCAAATCTTGAAAAGTAAAATGCTAACTCATCCTCTGAACAAGTAAATGTATAAATATCCTCTTCAATGCTATCAGGTATTGGCCTATTTAAATAAAACTTTTTAAAAAATGATTGACCTTTTTTAGTTAGCTTTATTTTTGTTTTAATAATTCTATACTCAATATATCTAGGGCCATATTCTAAGCAGCTATCAAATTTATCTATTTCTTCTTTAGATAATTGATAGCTGTTTTTACTTTTAATGACATTATTACATTTAAAAAGGTGAAGTGAAAAAATTCTTAAAATATTATTCCTTTTAATTCCAGTGATTAAGTAGTTATATAATTCATCATTTGTTCTTACAACCTTATAAGGAATTAATTCTAATTTGGAATTTTTAAGGCTAATAATTATAGTCTTTTTATTTGAAATAGCAGATTCGATATTTTTTAAATCATTTGCAAAAACAATTCTTTCTCTTTCATCTTGAGGGAGCTTAGCATAGCTATTAAATAAGTTACGATAAAAGTTACTAATGCTATTACCTTTTAATTCTTCTACTTCTATTTCTTCATACATATTAATTAAAGATTTTGATGGACGGAATGAAATATAAAAGCCATGGCTTCTATTAGTTTTATCTTCATTTTTGTAATTGTATAATTGTTCAATACTATTAAGAATATCATTTATAGCTGTGTCACTAATTTTGTTTTCTAAAATATTATATAGCTCGCTTCTTAGCTTATTTGATTCTTGCTTATATATTTCATACATTCCACAACAAACAGTATTGTAAAAAAGATTTTTATTAGGAATTCCATCCTTCAAATTAAAGCTAAATGATTCCATATCATGAATTAGTAAATTATAGGTGTTATAGCTTAAATTAACTTTTATTTTTTCCATTATTTGTCACCTCATAATACAATTGTCCACTAAATGTGTTCAAAAATCAAGCAAAATTTATACTAGTTTGAATAATGTGAACAAATAATATATTTTAATTGCACATTTTTATAAATATTTTAATTTCATATAATATTAGTGGAGATGATAAAAATGGAAATAAAAGGAAAATATGGAACTGCAAATGTCCTTGCTTCAATTGTTGATGATGAAACAAAAAAGCAAATAAAAAATTTGATGAATCAAAAGTTTATAAAAGATACATATGTTTCTATTATGGCAGATTGCCATGCTGGGAAGGGTTGTGTTATTGGAACAACAATGAAGATAACTAATAACTGTGTTCCTTCTCTTGTAGGCGTTGATATTGGCTGTGGAATGATAACAGTTAATTTAAAGAAAATGGATATTAATTTAATAAAGTTAGATCGTTTTATAAGAAAAAAAATACCATTTGGAAACGATGTTAGAAATGAAACAATAAAAAGTAATGTTGATATTACTAAGCTATATGCTTATAATAGCTTAAAGCATAAGGATAGAATAGAAAAATCACTTGGAACATTAGGTGGTGGAAATCACTTTATTGAAATTGATAAGGATGATGATGAAAATAATTATTTAATAATTCATACAGGTAGTCGTAATTTAGGAAAACAGGTTTGCGAATATTATATTGATTTAGCATATTTAGATTATAAAGCTAAATATGAAAAGGCTAGAGATAGTTTAGTGAAGAGATATAAAAGATTAAACAAGGAAGCAAAGATTAATGAAGGCTTAGATAAATTAAAGAAAAGATATGAAATAGAAAAAGAATTAATTCCTTTATATGGTGAATCATTTAAAAAATATTTACATGATATGAAAATATGCCAAGAATTTGCTTTAGAAAATAGGATTGAAATAGCTAAAGAAATTATGAGTTTTTTAGGATATTCCTTAAATGATTTTGAATATTTTCAAACAATACATAATTATATTAATATGGATGACTTGATTTTAAGAAAAGGTGCAATTTCAGCTTATAGCAATGAAGTAGTATTAATACCAATTAATATGAAGGATGGTGCTATTATAGCTAAAGGAAAATCAAATGAAAAATATAATTATTCAGCACCTCATGGAGCAGGAAGGGTCTTATCACGTAAGCAAGCAAATGAAATGATATCACTTGATGATTTTAAAAAAGCAATGAGTGGAATTTATTCGACATCCGTTCAAATTGATACAATTGATGAATCACCATTTGCTTATAAATCAATTGATGATATTTTACCTAATATAGTTGATACTGTAGATGTTATAAAAATCATTAAACCAATTTATAATTTTAAAGCAACATATAAAAGAGGAAGATAATAAGTAAAAAGCTAATGATAATAAAAATACCATTAGCTTTTCAGTTATCTTTAAAAAGGAAATGAAAACCACACTACTTAATTATAAAAAGAGCAATCAAATTATAAGTAAATAAAGATGTTGATTTACCACAGATAATACTATATAATAATATTAAGGATGGTGAATAAACAATGATATATGATTTACAAACACTAAAAAATAAATATAATGATTACGCCAATATTAATCAAAAAATTAGCCTTGAAAGTAAAAAAGGAAATATAATACGTATAAAAAGAGGCCTTTATAGTGATAACTTAAAGGTTGATGGCCCTGTAATTGCTAATATTTGTTATTCTCCATCATATATTTCATTTGAATATGCCTTATCATTTTATGGATTAATACCTGAATATGTATCAGTTTATACATCTACTTGTTTTAATAAGAAAAATAATAAAACCTATATATTAGATGAAGTGGCATTTGAATATAGAAGTATACCAAATGATGCTTTTCCTTATGGGATTACTTTTTTAACAAATGAAGCAAATATTAAATATAAAATAGCTTCTAAGGAAAAAGCTCTTTGTGATATGCTCTATGTAAAGTATCCGGTAAGGACAATAAAGGATTTAAAAATATTATTATTTGATGATTTAAGAATTGATGAAAATGAATTTTTAAAGCTTGATTTTTCTTTTATTGAATCAATTTATACATTATATCATTCAAATGCACTTATAACTTTAGTTAAATATATAAAAGAGGTTAAAAAAAATGCAAACAACAATTGAAGAAATAATTAGCACATACAAGCCATCAACTATAGAAGAAACAAAAGCTATTATAAGAGAAATAGTCCAATCAATTGTTTTAATTGGACTTAGTAGAAGTAATTTTTTTAAAATTGCATCATTTTATGGTGGTACAGCATTAAGAATCTTTTATAACTTAAATAGATATTCAGAGGATTTAGATTTTACACTTAATGAAGTAAATGATGATTTTTCTATTACGCCATATATTAGTAAAATACAAGAGACTGCTTTATCATATGGATTAAATTTAGAAATTTCTTCAAAAATAAAAACAGCGAATACACCTATTGAAAGTGTATTTGCTAAACTAAATACATATCAAACTTTTATAAATTTAAAGATAAATAGTAAAATGGTAGCAACACTTCATAAGGATGAAAATATTAAAGTAAAGCTTGAAATTGATTGCCATCCTGCAATTGGCTTTAAAACAGAAAATAAATGGTTAGATATGCTAGAATTTGCACCTGTTGTCGTTTTAGATGAGCCAAGCTTATTTGCTGGGAAGATTCATGCTATATTATGTAGAAATTATAAAAATACTGTTAAAGGAAGAGATTATTATGATTTTCTTTTCTACGTTAAAAATAGAATCAAGCCAAATATGAATTATTTAAAAAATAAGTTGATTGAATCTGGTAAAATTAAAGAAGACATAGATTTTAACATAGATGTATTAAAGGCAATGCTTAAGCAAAGATTTGAAAGCACTGATTTTGAACAAGTAAAAAAAGATGCTATGCGTTTTGCTTTTAAAAATGAAGATTTATCGTATTATTGCAAAGAATTATTTATGCAAATGGTAGATAAACTATAGAATTTAATTTTAGTAATGTCGTTTAAAAAACATATAAATAATTAGAAAATGGGATATATTATGACAAATATAATTGGAAAAAACGTTAAAGCTTTAAGAGAGAGTATTGGCTTTACACAAGCAAATATTGCAACATTTCTTAATCTTGATCAAAGCATGATTTCAAAAGTTGAAAAAGGTGAAAAGACATTGTCTATAGATATGCTAGAAAAGCTTTCATGTCTTTTTGGTGCTACAGTTGAAGAAATAGAAAAAGACATAATAAAGGAACCAAGTCTTTTGACTAAGTATAAAGCTAATGAATTAATTATAGAGAATATGGAAGCATTTAGTGCTATAAATAAAATAGCTATGAATGTTACATTCATGGATGAATTATTGAATGAAAAGACAAATAATTGATTGTATGAATTTACAAACACAACGTTGAAATATGTATTATTTTTTCAAAACACCGAAAATGATTAAAAAAATTTAAATAGTAACAATAAATTACCTAAATTTAGAATGGTTTTAACTAGCCATGGTAATTGCTATAAAACAAAAGAAAGGGATATTTGTGGTTCTCCGGAATTCTATGGGGTGAGGAGTAATGGGGTTCCCCATAGAAATTCATAGTTTTTAATAAGTATT
>CAKPZU010000130.1 GCA_934215405.1 uncultured Bacilli bacterium
CTGCAAAGGTTTATAATAGTACGATGAATGATGAAGCAGCAAGTGAACTTGCAAGAAGAAGTAGAGGAACTCCTCGAATAGCAAATCGTTTGTTTAGACGAGTTAGAGACTTTGCAACTGTTGTAAACGAAGGTGTTTTATCATATCAAGTAACCCTTGACGCTTTAAATGCCTTAAAGGTTGATTCATTAGGCCTTGATGATGTTGATATACGTTATTTAAGGGGTATCATTGATAGATTTAAAGGTGGTCCTGTCGGAGTTGAATCAATTGCCGCTGCTATTGGCGAAGAGGAGGTAACTCTTGAAGATGTTTATGAGCCTTATTTACTACAGCAAGGCTTAATTAATAGAACACCTCGAGGAAGAATTGTTACTGAAAAGGCCTATAAGCATTTAAAAATACCACATCAGTCAACATTATTTTAATGCTTGCAAAGGTTTACACTTAGAATTGCACCGCATGTATAAGTAATACATTTTAAGGCTATAAATAAAATAATTACTTTATCAAAGTCACCTTTATTTATAGCAAACATATCAATTAAGCAATAAATTAAATAAACAAGGATGAAAAATATCGAACCAAGTAATCCTTGTTTTTTGTTTATTAATCCATAAATGAATCCTGATAAAAAGAATATAGCAGTTGATATTCCACTGACAACATACTTATTAATAGAAACATTACACTTATAATGAATTAAAGAAAGAATTAAAGCAGAAATTAAAGCTAAAGCAATTAAAGATAAAATCGAAAACAAAGTTGATAATAAAATTTTTTTCATATACTCACCTAAAGTATATATATTCAAAAAATGGTAAAAATATTCATTAGGAGTTGATAAGATGCAATTAATTAAAGTGATTTTTTATACAATAGCTATGTATATTTATTTAATAGTAATTATTCGCATTATGGGGAAAAGAGAGGTTGGTAGTTTATCAATTTTTGATTTAGCTGTTTATTTTACAATATCTGATATTATTACTATTGCTATTCTTGATCATACTATTCCATTTTATTTATCTATTGCATCAGTTGCTATTTTATGCCTTTTACAAATAATATTAGCCAAGCTTACTTTAAAGAACAAAAAAATAAGGAATATAATTGATGGTAAAAAATCAATTATAATTAATGATGGAAATATAGATTTTAATGAAATGAAAAAGCAAAGATATAGCATTGATGATTTGTATAACCAGATTAGAGAAAAGGGAATTGATAGCGTTACCTTGATAAAATGGGCTATTTTAGAAAATTCAGGGAAGCTATCGGTAATAACCTATAAGGATTCAATTGCAAATTTCCCTGATCCTTTAATTAGTGATGGTGAAATAGAACTTGATAATTTAAAGAAGCTTAATATGGATGAAAGATATCTATTATATAGAATTAACAAAGCCAACATAAAAAGAATAAAAGATATTAAGCTATGCTTATTTATCAATAATGAGTTTACTTTTATTATGCAAAGCAATAAAACATCTAGTTAATGAAACAATATGTATTAAAATAGAAGCATATAATGAAATTATAATTGAAATCAATAAGCCATCAGTTTTATAAAGAGGTATAAAAATAAAAAAGCATATTATTTTAATTGCGTTGCAAATAATTGATTCAATTAATAAAAGTTTTTCCTTATCAAATGATATTAATGCCATATGGAATGGTGCTTGTAAAAAGCAAACAAATAAGAAAAAAGCATATTTTTTAATATAGTATATTCCAATAACCTTTCCATAGAGTAATTTAGTTATTGCTTGAGGAAATAAATAAATAATTAAAATACATCCAACTCCAATAGCAATTGAATAGGCAATGACCTGTATAAATTGCTTTTTGGCAGTTAAATAATTGCAATTTTCAATATTAAATGACAGCTTAGGTAAAATAAAAACTGCAATGCAATTTGAAAAAAATGATGGAAGCAAAATAAGTGGTAATACATAGCTATTAACTATGCCATATTGCAGTGTTAAATCATCCAAGCTAACATTTACTTTAAGCATTAAATAGGTAAATAATATTGGCTCAAAAAAATAAATAATAGAGCCAAATAGTTTAGTTGATGTGCTCATTAAAGAAAATTTCATAACATGATTAATAATTTTTTTATTGTCCTCATTATGAGAAGTAACTCTTTTTTTAAAATTCTTAACATTTAAATTAATACATAAATGTATTAAAGATGCGATTTCTCCAATAATTGATGAAAACATTGTAAAAAAAGATAATAAAGAAATATTATTTGGATTTATTAAATCGACAAGCAAAAAGACAAATAAAAGCCTTGAAATTTCCTCGCTAATTTGACACTTGGCTGTTACTTCTACCTTGTCAATTCCTATATAATAGCCCTTTAAAATTGAGGTTAAGGAAATAAGTGGTAAAAGTAATACCATTCCATAAAGTGTGAGCAATGTATTAGGGTTTGCTAAATAATAATTAGCAAGTTTTGGAACAAAAAGCAAATAAATTATTCCACAAATTAAATCGATAAATAGCATTACAAATATGCTTACTTGCATAATTTTAAAGACCGGATATTTTTTTTTGGCAATAAGCTTACTTATAGTAGTTGGAATACCAAGCTGAGCAATATTTAAAAGCAATGATAATGTTGGTAAGGTTAATGAATAAATTGACATTGCTAATGTAGATATTTTCCTAGCAATAACAATTTTTACAACAATTGAAATGATTTTAGCTATAGTTGATAGTAAAATTAGGCTGCTAATAGCCTTAAAGATATTTTTTTTAATGATATTTCACCTTTCTTATTGCTTATTTTATGAAAAAATGGTAAAGTATATGAGCAAGTATTTTAATATATTTTATATATTACTTACATCATTACTTGAAATTTTATGCAAATTGATTTAAAAAGGGGGAGACCTAATGCGTAGATTATTATCATTCTTTTCTATGGTATTTACCATTTTGGCAATTGTATTTTTTACTTTGCCATCAATTAAAAATCCAAATTTAGGTATTGAATTTAAAGGTGGATATGAAGTTGTTTATGAAGTTTCTGAAAAAGAAGGAAGCGAATTACCAGTTATGCAAGATGTTGCTGACGTTATTGCTAGCCGTATCGATATTGCTGGTGTTAAAAATCCTCAAGTATCAGTTGAAAAAACTCCAGGTGAAAATGAAGCAAAGCACATTCGTGTATGTGTATCTTCAAAGGATTCAACTGAACTAGCTGAGGTATTATCTTTAATTGAATCTGATACAGATATTACTTTTACAGATGACAGTGGAAACTTCTTAATGGATGGCTCAGTTTTAAAGGAAAAAGATGGCGCAGTATTATCTTATGATAATGGTACACCAATCGTTTTACTAAACATTGCTGATACTCAAACATTTGGAGAAAAAACTGGCTCAATTGCTGGAAAAAATATGATAGCTTGGATTGGCTACCAAGAGCCAAATACAGAAACAGGGTATATTGGTGACTTTGCAGCCTATATGGGGCAAGGAACTGCAGAACAACAAGCAGTAGCAGCTAAAAAAGTTATTGTAAACGCAAAAGTTAATGAGGCAATTTCTTCTGAAACTGCTCAAATTACTGGCTCATTCACTGCTAAAGAAGCTAGTCAAATTGGTAAATTATTATCAGCTGGAAATATGGATTTTGAAATTAAAAGAACTGATATTATGAAGGTTGATGGTGCTTATGGTACTGAAGCCTTCAATAAATCATTAATTGCTGGTATCGTTGGATTGCTTGCTGTTATTGTTATGATGATTTTAATATACAAGATTCCTGGCGCTATTGCTTCATTAACATTATTATTCTATACAGCTGCAATTCTAGTTGTCTTTAATTTAATCGGTGGAGAATATGGACCTGATACAATTGCCGCAATCGTTATAGGTTTAGGTATGGCAGTTGATGCATGTATTATTTTATTTGAAAGACTTGCTGATGAATTATACAAGGGACGTTCAGTACGTTCTGCCTATGAAGAATCAACTAAAAAATCTTTATCATCAATTATTGACTCAAATATTACTACAATCATTGCTGGCTGTGCTTTATACTTCTTTGGAAAAAGATCAGTAAAAGGCTTCGCAACAATGTTATTAATTACAACAGTATTTAACGTTGTTATTATGCTATTAGTAACTCGTTTATTAATGTTCTTACTTGTTAAGAGTGGAAAACTTGATAATAAAAAGCATCTACTTGGAGTTAAGGAAGATAAGATTCCTGATATCCACAAAGGTGAAGTTCAAACATATTTTGGAAAATTCAATGGCTTCAATTTTGTTAAAGCCTCAAAGAAAGTATTTATTGGTTTAATTTGTGTTTATATTATTGGTATAGTATTTGCTGGTGGCTTTATGATTTCAGGTGGAATTAAAGGTACTGGAGCTTATCCACTAAACTTTGGACTTGACTTTAGACCAGGCGCTACTGCAACAATTAATTTTTCAAATCTTGATAAATTTGATGATATTACAGAATTTAATGATAAGATGAAAGATGAAAATGGAAACATTACTGAAGAAAATATTATTAATTTCTTAGATCAATATACTTCAATTGCTGAAAATCAATTGCCAGCAAAGAGTGATATTTCAATTGTTAAAGATTATGATAAAGAAAATGATTGTAACACATTATCAATTTCTATTAAATTCAAAAACGTTGGAAATGAAAAGAGCGATACTGATTTCTTACAACATTTTGATGAAACTGTATATCAACAATTAGAATTAAATTCTGTAGCTGATTATACTGATTATGTAGTCGTAAGCCAGCAAGTATCATCTCCTACAATGGCTAAAGCAACAGTTATAAATGCTTTATTATCACTTGCAATTGCCTTTGTATTGATTATTGTTTATATTTCAATTAGATTTAGATACACATATGCTATTGCTTCAATTGTTGCCTTGTTATTTGACGTATTATCAATGCTATCTGTATTTGCTATATTTAGAATTGAAGTTCAAGTTGCTTATGTTTCTGCTGTACTTGCTATTATTGGTTACTCAATTAACGATACAGTTGTTATCTTTGATAGAGTTAGAGAAATCACTAAAGAAACTAACTTTGGAAATATTGATGAAGAAGGAAGATACAATATTGTTAATAAAGCATTACAAAACTGTGCTTCAAGATCATTTTGGACAACAATTTCAACAATGCTTCCAGTAGCCGCATTAATCTTTATTGGTTCACAATCAACACTTGCTTTCTCAATCGCTATGATGGTTGGTTTAC
>CAKPZU010000131.1 GCA_934215405.1 uncultured Bacilli bacterium
AAAAGCAATAGGTAGAATTATTAAAAAGGAAGAAGGAAGTATTATTATTAATGATAAGGATATCTTTACAATGAAAAATAAAGATATTGCTAAAGAAATGGCTATACTTCCGCAAACTCCAACAGCTCCAGGATCTATTACTTGCATTGAATTAGTTTCTTATGGAAGATATCCATATCAAAAAGGCTTAGGTAAATTATCTAAAGAAGATAAAGATGTTATTAACTGGGCTTTAAAGGTTACTAATATGGAAGAATTTAAAAGTAGAAGTATTGCTTCATTATCAGGTGGTCAACGTCAACGTGTTTGGATAGCTATGTCTTTAGCTCAACAAACAAATATTATTTTACTTGATGAACCAACAACCTATTTAGATTTAAACCACCAGCTTGAAGTTTTAGAATTACTTAAAAAGCTAAACAAAGAAGAAAATGTTACGATAGTAATGGTTTTACATGACTTAAACTTAGCTTGTAAATATTCTGATTATTTACTTGCTATGAAAGATGGAAAGGTCTTTAACTTTGGCTATTCAAATGATGTCTTTAATAAAGAAATGCTAAAAGAATGCTTTGCTATTGATGGTGAAATCATTAAGGATAAAAAAACTAATAAAAATGTTTGTGTTTCTTATGATTTATATAAAAAGGATAAAGAAAATGAAAGCTAGATATATTTTATTAGTAGCCTTATTATTTTTAACATCATGTAATAATAAGCAAGCAAAAAATGATTTTGGTATAAGTAGTAATGAAATTAAAATTAGCTATACTAATGAAAAAATAACTACTATAAAGAAAATTGCTAACTTAGATAGTATGCAGGATTTAAGCGACTTTATGGATTACGTTGCCTTTACTTCTAAAAATGATGAAATAATATATACAAGTGTTACTAGCTCCTTTAAAAGTAAATTAAAGGAAGATATAGCTTATTATTTTCGTTGGGCGGGACAATATGGAATATTAGCTCATAATTTTATTAAAGGCTATGATGATTCAAAGCTAAATGAAAATCAAATTGGAGTATTTGGTTCAATTCCTAGCTATGCTTTTAAAGCATATACCTTAAATGATAATAACATAAAGGTTCTTGATTATATTTATTATAATAATGTTTTGTTAAATAATAAAAAGAATGATTATACCTATTTAGATTTACCTTTATATAAAAATAATAAAGGCTTTATTAATGTAAATAATAGTGAGCAATTATTTTATGCTTTAGCTAATAGCTATTATCCTATACCAATAAAAGATTCAAAAGCAGAAAGGCTATTTAATAAAATGATTTCAGTTATTTATAGAATTATTCCTTCATTAAATATGAGTGAATATGAAAAATTTAATAATATTTTTAATTATATTATTAATGAAAATACCTATGATTATGATTCCTTTAATTACAAGGATAGTAAGCATACTGATTATGAATGCTATTTCTTAGATGGAATTTTTAATAGCAAAAATGCTGTTTGTGATGGTATAGTAAAGGCTTTAGTATCCTTATTAAATTTATTTAATATAAAGTCTTATCATATAGGAGCTGTTTATAATAATGCAGGACATGCTTATGCTTATGTTAAAATAAATGATAATTATTATTTATCTTGTCCGGCAAGCTCAAGTAGTATATATAAGCTAAATAATAAAAAATATCATTATCATACATTTTCTTATATGTTAACTAATTATTATACTACAAGTAAAACTTGGCATTATGAAAGCTTATGTCAAAGCAAGCTAATAGATGCTTTAAAAAATGTGACACCATATGATTATTATTCAAACACAAAGCTAAATATTAATGAAAAGGAAGTATCTTTAAATATAACTAATAAGGAAGAGGCTTTATTAATACTAAATGAAGTTAATAATGTAGCTAAAAAAAATAACTATGTTATGCAAATTGAATTATTAGCTGATTATAGTACAATAAATGAGGCCTTTAACGAATTTAACGATAATGCTAATACAATAAAGATAAATAATGGTATGTTTAATGATAAAAAGCTTTATACCTTTATCTTTAATGGAGAATGATTATGAAAAAAGTAAAAGTAATTATATTATGCTTAATATTTTTATTAACAGGCTGTAATAAAAATAATCAAGTGGTAGATCCAACTATTAATTTAACATTTATTGATAGCTACAGTAATGAACTAATAACTCCAAATAAAGCATTATGTAATCGAAATGAGCTTATTTATGCTTTAGATTATATGGCTTTTTATAAAATAAAAGATAAGGTTTCTTATTATATAGATGATTCTTATGCTAAAAGCTTTTATAACATATATGGTGAATTTAATAAAGCAGTTAGCTTAACTAATATAGCTGATAGCTATCCTAGCAATTTAAATTATGATTTATATGATAAATATAAAATTATAACAATTAGCTTATCAATTCAACCATTAGCGATAAATAAGCCTACAAGTATAGATAGTAAAAGTATTTTAATAAAAGAATTTGATTATATAAGTAATGTTAATAAAAGGGATGAAGCATTTATAGACTTTCCATTATATAAAAATAATAAAGGCTTTATTAATGTAAATGATAGCGAATCATTATGGTATGTAACCTCTTTAAATTATTATCCTTTAGTAAAAGCTAATAGTGTTGAAGAAAAAATATTTAATGAAGCTAAAAATGTTTTAAGAAGAATTGTTGATGATAGTATGAGTGATTTTATGAAGGTTAAACAAATCTATAATTATTTAACTAGTGAAGTCAAATATGATTATGAAACAGCTTATAGTGATATAAAGCTTTTAAATAAAGAGCAATGCTATTATTTAGAAGGAGTATTTTTAAATCATTATGCCGTTTGTGATGGAAAAAGTAAAGCTTTTGTCTTACTTTGTAAGATGGAAGAAATAGATGCCGTTCGTTTAACAAACTTTAAGGAAAACTTTTTAGGACATGCTTATAATTATGTAAAAATAGATAATAAATGGTATTTAGCTTGTACAACATTTGGTAGTAACCGATTAAAAATTAGTGATAATTTAAGTATAGTTTTACCTGCATATAATATGTTTTTAACAAATCTAAAAACGCCATATGGAAAAGACTTTGGTTATGATTCTAAAATGTATGAGGATATAAAAAATAAAGTTAGTGATATACCATTTGATTACTTTAAAAAGGAAGATTTAATTGTTAATAATGAAAATGAATTAACAAGTATTATAGATAATATTGTAAGTCAAATACAATATGATAATTTTGAAATAGAATTTCAAGATTTAAACAAAAACGATGATATGGTTTATAGCTATATCGAAAACTTAAAAAATAAATACAGCCTATATGATCTTTATTTAGTCAAAAATAGACCATATGAAAATTATATATATGCTTGTATTTTTATAAAAAAGGGAGAATAAAAAATGAAAAGCAAAAAAATAATTATTGGATTATGTAGTGTTTTATTAATTAGTGGTGCTAGTTTAATATCATGTAATAATAATGATTCTAGTAATGATATTTTGTCATCTACAGTTAGTGTAGACAAATTAGCCTTAGAAAGAAGAATTACTTATATAAGTAATAACATGATCAATGATGAATATCAAAATAATTATACTAAGGAATCATACGATAATTTAGTTAATGAATTAAATAATGCTAAAATTGTACTAAATAAAGAAAATGTTACCCAAGAAGAATTAGATAATGCCTTAAATGCTTTAAATGAAGCTGTAAATAATTTGAAACCAAAAGAAGTAAGTAATGTAACAGTTGAACAAATCTCTAGCTTTATTGATAGCATGAATGGTAATTATACTATGACTGTTTTAGATTATAAAGCTAATAAGGATACACCAATAACTCATACTTATAAAGCAATTGAAAATGCTTATTATAATGAAAATAGTAAACAAGGTTATGTAGTATTTGATGGTTATGTTCATAGCTTTTCTTTAAAGGATAGTAATTTAAGTGTTAATAGTGCTGTTATTTCAAATACTTGGTCAACACCAGCTTATGTGTTAGCTGATGAATTTTATTCACGTTATGCTTCATGCTTTGGTAAAAGTGAACCATTATCAGCCTATGGCTTTGATACTTATGGTTGGCCATATTCAAAGCATTTAGTAAATACTAATACATTTGTTATTGATAATGCTAATTATGTAGCATTTATGCTTGATACGATGTTTGACATTTATTCATATAATTTTGATGATACTTCAGAATTTGGAAGATATGTTGGTGTTGATTTAACTAACAATAACCTAACTATTTACATTGCTAATGATTCAAAGCTTAGCGATGTTACATTTAAGTTTACTTTTAGCGATATTAATAATACTAAAATAGCTCCATTATCTAACTATTTAACAAATAATAGTAAATATACTGCTAATGAAGCTTATAATCCTACAAGTAAGATAGAAGATATCTTAAGTAAAAATACTAATGAAAAATATGGCTTTAAAGTAGATGTTTATAATGGTAAAGATGCTATTAATGATAATGTTGACTTTAGCATTTATAATGTTGTAAATGAAAATGCTGCTTATTGGGTATTAAATAATAGGGCATTAGTTTTAAATAATGATTCTACATATCTTGCTAAATATGAAAATGATACAATTACTATTGGTGAAGAAAATGATTATGGAATTGCTGATATGAATTTAGTAAAAACATTATTTGCTAAAAAGGATAATCTTTCATTAAATTCACAAATTGATGAATACTTTATTGACATTAAAGAATCACCTTTAACAAAAAATGCTTTAGCTTATTTCTTTGATGTAGCTAATACTACAAATTATACAAAGGATGATATTAATAAGGTATCATTAAAGGTTAATGCTAATAATGAGCTTGTTATTTCATTATGGAGTAAATATAAAAATTCTAATACGCGTGATGGTTTAATTTTAACTGGTGTTGTTAAAGAATATGAAAATGTGGGTATTGGTAGCTTTGATAATCAAACAAATGCTTTAAAGGAAAAATTAAATACATTAATCAATCAATATAAAAATGTTTTAAATGAAGAAGGAAATTATACAGCATATAGCTTAGCAAAATTTAAAACCATCTATAATTTAGCTAAAGAATTAGTTAATAATGATAAGGCTTTAACG
>CAKPZU010000132.1 GCA_934215405.1 uncultured Bacilli bacterium
ATGCAAATGGTGAAAAAGCAACAAATAATGTATTTACATCAACATTCTATGTTGACTATGAAGCTCCAACACTTGAAAAAGTTAACTATGTAAAAGAATGGGATAAATCAGATAAGAAATATAAATATTATATTGATCTTGATGTGTCTGATAATAGATATGTTCAATCAGTTAGACCATGTGCATTGATTGATGGAAAATTAGCATCATTAGATGATTATCCAATTCCTGTATATCAAAATGCCGCAAATCAAACAACAACTGTAAGAGTTGAAATAACTGATTACTTTAGCAGCTTAAAAAAATCAACATATTCTGATACTATTTTCTTTGTAATTGATGATTATGCATTAAATTCAAATATTTATTATGTTGCCTTAAATGGTGCTGATAACGAAAATTTAGCCTTTAACGACAAGCAAATAGAAGTTCAAAAGAACTCAATAATTGACTTAAATGATTATGTAAATGTTGAAAATGCAATGCTAAACAATTTCACTTGGACTAGTTCAAACGAAAAAATTGTTACAGTTGATAACGGTAAAGCATATGGAGTAAGTAAAGGTATTGCTACAATTACTGGTAAATCTGAACTTTATAAAACAAATGTTCAAGTAAGAGTTAAAGTATTAGACAACAATACAAACAATAATGCTTCCATTGAAAAATTATCATATATCAACTTTAAAACTCTTAAAGTATTTGATGATGATTTTGAAAGCATGACACTTACAACAAAGGATTCTATTAATTTTGTTCCTGACAATAAATCATTTGAAATTTACCCTAGTGAAAGTTTCCAATTATATTATGATTTACAACCTTGGTATGTTGACAAAAATAAAATTAAAGTGGAATACACATCATCAAATGATGAATTTGTATCTGTAACACAAGATGGAGTTGTTGTTGCATTGAAAGAAACTAAAACTCCAATTAATATTAAAATTACTGCTTATGAAAACGATGTTGAAACTGTATTTACAGATTCAGTATCAGTTAGTGTTAAAGATCCATTTGTAAGAAGTGGCATTGTCTTAACATCTTATAGAGGCTTTGGTGGCGATATAATTGTTCCTGATGATTTAGGAATCCAATATATTGGTCCATATGCATTCTCTCATTATAATTATGGTGGCTTAGATAAGGATGGATATGCTATACAAATTCCAATTGGAAATGATGATATTACAAGCATTGTATTACCAAAAGGCTTAAAATATATCCAAGAAGGTGCATTTTCTAACTTAAGTGCGTTAAAGAGTGTTGTATTACCAGAAGAAACTACAGATATTTATGTTAGTGCTTTCGATAATTGTACATCACTTGAATCTATAAATCTTAATAATGTTGTAAAAATTGAAAATTATGCATTTAGAAATTGTGTTAAACTATCTAACATTAATAAAGATGGGCAAGAAAATGGAAAAGATTTATCTAATGTGGTAACAATTGGTAAAAATGCCTTTGATAGTACTGCAATTAGTAATGTAAACTTAGAAAGCTTAAGAGTTTCATTCTCTAATTCATTTGCCAATACAAAGAATTTAACAAATGCTACTATTTATGAATTAACACCTATTAATAAATCAATGTTTGAAAATTCTGGAATTATTAATTTAGAGATTGCTCAAAGTGTCATTGCTAAAGATTCATTCAAAGATAATAAGCAATTGCAAACTGTTACATTTACAAATAGTAATGTAACAATTAATGAATCTGCATTTGAAAACACACCTCTATTAGCAAGTGTTAAATTTACAAATACAACAAAACTTGTAATTTGTAGCAATGCATTTACAAATTCTAATATAAAAACATTAGAATTACCATCATGTGAAGTATATCTTGATGATGAAGCATTCAATAATTCAAATATTGAAAGTTTAGTTTTAAATGCTAATACAAAATTATATTTCAATGGCACTCCATTTATTAATAATAATAACTTCCAAACTATTAAAATTAATGGTGCGAATGCTAATTATGAGGTAGTTGATAATGTTTTATACAATAAAAACATAGACACAATCTTATTAGTTCCAAATAATGCTAATGTAACAATTTCTTCTACTGTTAAGAAAATTGGACATAGTGCATTTGCTGGAAATAACACTATTAAGAATTTAACTATACCAACAACAATTGAAAAAATTGATGACTATGCTTTTGCATATAGTACAATTGAAAAAGTCAACTTTAACAATACCTCAGCTACACTTGGTGATTATTTATTCTACTATAGTAGTGTAAACGAAATCACAAATATTAACAATATTAAAACTATCCCTGCATATACATTTACTAATACTAAATTAGTAGATGTTAGTCTTGGTGATGATGTAACAATTAAATATGGTGCATTTGCTAATATTGAAACATTAGCAACAGTTGAAATTGGAAATAATGCTACAATTGGTGAATACGCTTTCTATCATTCATTCAAAAATGGCGGTACAGCAACATTAAATAGTGGCACAATTAATGAATTTGCATTTGCAGATAGTAAGCTTAAAATAATTGATGCAAGTAAAATTACAACTATTGCAAAAGCAGCCTTCATGAATACAAATATTAGAAATATTGATATTTCAAGTGCTAATGAGGTTGCTGAACTTGCTTTTGCTAAAAACTACTACTTAATGGAAATTACTTTAGCAAATAATTTAACTACAATTAATAATTCAACTTTTGCAAATTGTGATAACCTAATGGAAATTAAGAATTCTAATATTACTAAGATTGATGATTATGCTTTCTATGGCGATAACCATCTAGCAAAAATTGATTTAAGTAAGGTTACATCTATTGGTAGATTTGCTTTTGCTTCTACATTAAAGGAAGATGCCACTGACAAAACTGCATTAGTTAGCATTGATTTAAGTAATGTTGAAGAAATAAAAGAAAATGCTTTCTACAATAATACTGGATTGACAACAGTTACAAATTTAAATAAATCAAAATTAAGTGAAATTGCAAGTGGTACTTTCAACAATTGTACTTCACTTAAGAATATTGATTTAAATAATATTACAAAAATTGGAAAGGAAGCATTTAAATTAACATCTTCATTAAATACTGTTAATTTAGATAGTGCTATAACAATTGAAGAAGATGCCTTTATTAGTTCAAATATTAATAGCTTATCTTTACCAAACTGTTTATATATTGGTGACTATGCTTTCTATGCTAACTCATTAAAGGGCATTTCAATTCCAAATGTTAAAGAAATAGGAAAATCTGCATTTGGATATTCATTATGTTCAACTATTGAATTACCAGAATCATTAGAAAGAATTGGTGAAACAGCCTTTATTTCTAATAGTTATTTAACTAACTTTACTGCTAATAATAGCACTGACTATACTTCAGCAAATTGGTTAATTGAAAATGGTGTACTATATAGTGTCCTTCCAAACGGAGGATTACAACTTCATACATATCCTCTTGCAAACACAAGATTATCTTATGAAATTAAAGAAGGTACAATTAGAATTGGTGATTATGCATTTTATTCATCGGCTGGTACATTAAAACTAACTGGTGTTACTTTACCAAGCACACTATTATCAATCGGAGAATGTGCATTTTATAATGCATCAAACATTTCAAAATTCATCTTTAAATCATATAATGCACCTATTCTTGAAGGAGAATACAATGCAAATTTAATTAATTATTTAGGTAATTTGTCCGCAAATCAATTAACTGATTTATTAAATAATTTATATCATATTCAAACAAGTTCCGTATCTAATATGTATTATTATTTATATCCATATTATTATGCTAACTTTGTTGATTATGTTGGTATGGCTACTAACTTAACAATGTATTATCCAGTTAACGGTATTGGATATGATAGTTGGATTTATAGAAATTATTTTACTAATGTTATTAAGAGTGCAGCTGTTGCTGATTCAGTTACTACAAGATTAATTGAGGCTTTAAATAAATTAGAAAATATCACTGCAGCCACAAGAGATAATATGCAACAAATTATTGATACTTATGATATCTATAAAGGTATTAGTGATGAAGATCAATTAGCAATTCTTGATAAAAAGCAATTAAATCACTTATTAAGCTTATATGAAGAAGTATTAGAAATTCAATATCCTACATTAACTAGTGATGAAGTTAAAGAATTAGTAGGTACTTATACATTTACTAATAATGATGGTGCAACTTATAAACTAGTAATTAATGAAAATGGTACTGGAACATTTACTTATAAAGACTTTAATGGCGAATTTACTAAGGTAAGACATAATGGAAATAGCTATCAAGTAAATGTAAATGATGTTACATTTAACTTCAAAGTTCTTGAAAATAAAGACATTGAATTTACTTATTACATCAATGATGTTACTCTTGTAAAAGAAGGTAATAACAATAATAAAACTGATGATAATAATCATAAAGGATGTAAGGGTGGTATCGAAAGTATCTATTCACTATTTACATTATTAGCATTAGCAGGTGGCCTTTCATTAATCTATCTAAAAAAGAAAGAAAGTAATTAAGGAGGTAAACTATGAATAAAAAATCTTATAGTTTATTAATTCTAACAGCATTACTTGCTGTTGGCTGTAATAACAACAATACTTCTTCATCAACAGATAATGTAAATTCATCTTCTTCTCAAATTGAAGATAGTAGCTCATTATCAACATCTAGTGATATATCTTCTAGTAGTGAAAAATATGAAACAATTAATGATGTTTCTAAATTATTTGAAACATACAAAACTGATAGTGATTACAACTACATCGTAGATTTTAAATACGATGTAGTTCAATCACGTGAATATATTGGTGGCGATGAAAAGGAATACCTATACGATGGTAAAAATTTACAAATTGACTTTGAATATAATGGCTCTAATTTTGTTGATTATTTAGTATATGATGAACAAAAATCATCTTGGGTTTATTATTTAGATGATGGGACACAAAAGGGCTATCAATATCTTGATTAAGCAAATGAATATTTCTTCCAATATAATTCAACTGATGATAGAATTGAACTTGCTTCATCAAT
>CAKPZU010000133.1 GCA_934215405.1 uncultured Bacilli bacterium
GGTTAGCAACTGAATAATTGCTGCTTTTAATTAAAGAATTCATTTCTTCAGTTTTATATTTGCTTAACATTTTTTCATTTGCTTGTTTAGCTAATGATTCATTAATATTATTTGATTCATTATTATTTTGAAAATCAAATACAATTACGCTATCTTTCGTTAATACTTTACTTAATTCACTTAATAAATTGTTAAATGTTTCTTTTGATAAATAATAAACTACACCTAGAAGTAAAACAATTGTTTTCTTATTAGAATCATATTTTGTTTTTAACAAATCATTTATCCAATTATCATTAAAATTGGTTTTTATATATGTAACATTATTATTAATATTTAAATGATTTATTCTATTTAATTTATCATCAATCATATAATCCTTATCAAGCTCATAGAAGCTTAAATCATTTTGATATTTTAATGATATACAATCGTATCCTGAACCTAATATAAGGCATTGCTCATATTCATTAATATTATTTTTTATTAGATTTTCACTGATAATTGATCTAGCTAAAATTGATGGTGCTAAGAATGAATTTATTATTATTTTAACTTTATCAACATTATCATTGACCTTGAAGAAATCCTTTCCTTGTAATAATGAATTTAAAACTAAATCATATTCAGTATCATTAATTATTTCACTTGAATATGAATCATCATATAAAATGATATTACTATTTCTTTTATGGTATGCTTTTACAAATAAGCACATTAAAGCTGTTAAATTATTTTTCATGTTTTTTAATCTCCTATATATTTTATATACAACACCTAAAAATGTAATACAAGGCTTTAAATTTTCCTTAAAATGTGGTAATATAATAGTAGAAAAACAAGTAAAAAAATTATAATTTATCAACAATATTTTTATTTGTACTTATGCTAAAAAATGGCGTTTCCGGGGTATGTTTTTAAAAAAACACAAAAACAGTACCCGGAACTCCCATTTTTAGTATATAATACTATTGAGAAAGGATGATATAATGATTAAAAAAATTTATCCAAGAGAAAAATATTTATCAAAGTTAAGACCTTTTTATAATAGTGACGTTGTTAAAGTGATTACAGGAATTAGAAGATGTGGAAAATCATTCATTTTAAAGGCTATAATTGAAGAATTAAAGCAACGCGGTTTAAATGATAGAATCATTTATCTTCCACTTGATAAAAAAGGCTTTAAAGAAATTAAGACACCTAAAGAACTTGAAAAAAGAATTGAAATGCAAATAAAAGATGATGAGATGTATTATTTATTTGTTGATGAAGTTCAAAACGTCAAGGACTTTGAAGAAATAATTTTACAATATGAAGAAGAAGGCTATTCAATTTTTCTAAGTGGTTCAAATTCTTATTTGTTAAGTGATGAAATATCAACAAAGCTTACTGGTAGATATATTAATTTTGAAATTTTCCCATTAGATTTTGATGAATATATTAAAATGAAAAAATTTTTTGATAAGCACGTAAATAATGACTTATATGATGAATTTAATTCATATATTATTGAAGGTGGCTTTCCAAAATGTATCGAATTTGATGATTTTAATTCAAAGCAAATTTATACAAAAGATATCATTAATGAAATATTTGAAAAAGATGTACGCACACGTAATAAAATATACAATAAGCCATTATTTGAAAGAGTACAATCTTATATTATAAATAATTATTGTGCTGAATTTTCATTAAAGAAATTTTATGATTCATTAACAGAATGTGGTGTAAATACTAAACTTTCAACAATTAAAAACTATATTGAATTATTAAAGAAAGCAAAAATAATATATGAATGTAATAGATTTGACTTAAAAAGTAAAAAATCATTAGCAAGAGAGCAAAAGTATTATCTTGCTGATTTATCGTTATATTTTTCATTAAATGTTGATAATTCATTAAATTATGGTAATTCCTTAGAAAATATTGTCTATTTATTTTTGATAAGTAATGGTTACCATGTAAGCGTTGGAAAAATTGGTAAATTTGAATGTGACTTTATTGTTAGAAAAAACATTGGTGATTATGCCTATATTCAAGTGACTTATTCAATGACTGGTAATGAAAAAGTAAAAGAAGGAGAGTATCGACCATTTAGAGAAATAAAAGATGGATATCCTCGTTATATAATATCTTTAGATAGACTAAGGGACCAGCAAGAAGGCGTCCACCATATTAATGCAATAGATTTATTTCTTGGTAATATAAAAATATAAAAGATATTTATTTGACGTTTCCGAGGTATGTTTTTAAAAAAAATGCAAAAACAGTACCCGGAACTAGCACTTTTTGACAAAATACAAAAAAAGCAAATGACATTTAATCATTTGTTTTTTTAACTTTATCAATTTTAAATTTATGTTCTTCATGCTTAAATAAACGAGTTATATTATCAAGATGCCTATATAAAAGTAATAAGAATAAAAAGATTATTGTAAGTAGATAAATAAACAAAGAAAGCTTTGTATGTAATTCATCATGAGTAAATAAATAGCTTTTTCTAAAGAATTCAAAGAATGAGCATATTGTAATTGTAAACGCAGCAGTTAATGAACCAATTGAAACAATTCTAAATAATAATATACAAATTACAAAGGCAATTAATCCAGCAATGAACAGACGATAATTCATAAATACAATAAATCCACACATACTAGCTACAGCCTTTCCACCTTTAAAGTTAGCAAATAAAGGGTGACAATGACCAATGCATGAGAAAAAACCTGTTACACAATAAATAATAGATAAATAGCAAAGCTGATTCTCAAAGCCATTTTTAATTAAGCCATGTTCAGTTATTTTATACATTATAAGGCCTGGTAGTCCACCCTTTAAAGCATCAAGAAATAAAACTAAAAGGCCTGCAAACCAGCCAAGAGTTCTAGCAACATTAGTAGCTCCTAAATTTCCACTTCCAAACTTTCTAACGTCGACCTTATAAAAAAGTTTTCCGATAATTAGGGCAAAGGGAATTGAGCCAATTAAATAGCCAATAAACATTGAAATTACTATGTAAGAGTATATATCCATAAAATATTTTTCCTTTTTTTCTTTATTAAATTACTAATATATATTATAATATATTTACTAAAAACGCAAACGTCATTTGCTTTTTTTTATGTATTAGAAGGGGTGAAGATAATGGCAAACACACAAGCAACTCACTATAATGATGATGATATACAGATACTTGAGGGCTTAGAGGCTGTACGTAAAAGACCTGGAATGTATATTGGCTCTGTTGATAGCCGTGGTTTACATCATTTAATTTGGGAAATTGTTGATAATGCTGTTGATGAAGCTTTAGCAGGATATTGTAAGGAAATTACTGTTAAGGTTTTAAAGGATAATTCAGTAGAGGTAATTGATAATGGTAGAGGTGTACCAACAGGTATGCATAAATCTGGTCGACCTACTGCTGAAATCGTATATACAAAATTACATGCCGGTGGTAAATTCTCATCAAATGGTGGCTATAAGGTTGCTGGAGGACTTCATGGTGTTGGTGGATCAGTAGTTAATGCCTTAAGTGAATTTATGGATGTTACCATCTATAGAGATAATAAAGTATATCAAATATGTTTCGAAAAAGGTGGTAAAATTAAAACTCCTTTACATGAATTAAATGTTCCTTGTAGTAAAAAAAGTGGAACTACAGTTCATTTTAAACCCGACAAAACATTATTTACAACTTCTTCTTTTTCGCATACAGTAATAGTTGAGCGCCTTCGTGAAACTGCATTTTTAATGCCAGGTATTAGTTTTGTTTTTATCGATGAGGCTATTAATAAAAAAGAAGTATTTTGCTATGAAAATGGTATTGTTGAATTTGTAAAATATAATACTGAAAATAAGGTTAGGCTACATGATGTTGTTTCTATCTCTGGAGATAGTGATGGAATTCATGTTGATATGGCTTTTGTTTATTGTGATGATTATTCAGATGATGATAGCTCATTAAGATCATACGTTAACAATGTTAGAACAAAAGATGGTGGTACTCATGAAATTGGCTTAAGAAGTGCTATGACTAAAGCATTTAATGCTTATGCTACAGAAAGTGGCTTACTAACTAAAAACAAAATTAAATCCCTTGATGCTAAAGATATTCGTGAGGGAGTTAATATAGTTTTATCTGTAAAGATTCCTGAAAATCTATTACAATTTGAATCACAAACTAAATCAAAACTTGGAACCCCAATTGCAAGAAGCGTATGTGAAAATGTAATTGGTGAAAAACTATCATATTATTTAACAGAGCATAAAGATATTGCTATTATGCTAGTAAATAAATTTATTAAAGCTCAGGTTGTTCGTGAAGCTGCACGTAAGGCTCGTGATGAAGCTAGAAATGGTAAAAAAGCAGTTAAGCAAGAAAGAATTATTTCTGATAAGCTTGCTCCAGCTAACTCTAAAGATTCAAGAATGACTGAATTATTCCTAGTAGAGGGTGATTCAGCTGGAGGAAGCGCTAAGCAAGGAAGAAATTCGAAATATCAAGCAATATTACCTTTAAGAGGTAAGGTTATTAACTCAGAAAAGCAAAAGCTTGCTGAATTATTAAAAAATGAAGAAATCAATACAATAATTTATACAATTGGCGCTGGTATTGGTGATGAATTTGATATTACTCATTCAAATTATGATAAGATAATTATTATGACCGATGCCGATACAGATGGAGCACATATACAAGTATTATTATTAACATTCTTCTTTAGATTTATGCGTCCATTAATTGAACAAGGCAAGGTATATGTTGCTATGCCACCTTTATATAAGGTTTTCAAAAAGACAAGCAAGGGTGAGATGTTTAGATATGCTTGGAATGATATTGATTTAGCAAATGCTAAAAAGGAAATTGGCGAAAACGCTAAGGTTCAAAGATATAAGGGACTTGGTGAAATGAATAAGGATCAGCTATGGGAAACAACAATGAATCCTCATACAAGAACATTATTAAGAGTTGAGATAAATGATTATGACGTAGCTGATAG
>CAKPZU010000134.1 GCA_934215405.1 uncultured Bacilli bacterium
ATTGAACTGAGCCTTTAGGATTTTCAATAAGCTCTGGAGCCATATATTGGGCAGTACCGATAATTGTTGTGCCATCCTCTTGGTATAGATTGATATGCTCTTGGTTAATAAATGCTGTACCAAAGTCAATAATTACTATACTACCATCAGCTTTTTTTATTAGGTTTTGAGGCTTTATGTCTCGATGAATAATACCATTATTATGACAAGCTTCAATACCATCAATTATCTGAAGCATATAATTATATACCTCATCAATTAATAAATATCCGTTTGTATTTAATAATTGCTTTAAGCTTTTTCCTTTAACATATTCCATTACTAAATATAAATTATCCTCATAAATACCATTTGAATATACCTTAACAATATGCTTATTGCTAATAGCAGCAAGCGTCATTGCTTCCTGCTTAAACATATTAAAAGCTTTCTTATTTTCAATTGGACATTTTAAAACCTTAATAGCAACTAATTTGTTAGTGATTTTATCATGTGCTAAAAAGACAGAGGCGTATCCTCCTGAACCAATTTCTTTATTAATGAGATATCTATTATTAATTATAATCTTTTCTTCATTCATTTTTGTAATATAATTAGTGTAATATTATCAGTTCCACCTAATTCAAGAGCCTTGTTAACTAAATTTTCTGCTTTTGCTTCAATATCTGTATCTTCATTTAATATTTTTAAAAGTCTTTTTTTATCAAGATGATTATATAAACCATCACTGCAAATCAATAAACTATCATCATTTCTAAGGTTTATTTGCCCAATATCAACTGAAACATTCTTCTTAATTCCTAAGGCGTTTGTCAAAACATGCCTTTTTGGATGCTTTAAAGCTTGCTTATAGGTAATAATGCCATTTAAAAGTAGTGTATTTACATATGTGTGGTCTGTTGTAATTTGGTCAATAAAATTTTGATTGTAAATATAAATTCTTGAATCACCAATATGGGCGTAATATAAAACATTATTATACATTAAAACTCCCGTTACTGTAGTCCCCATGCCCTTTAAATTCTCATTTGAAAGTGATTCGTTATAAACAAAATTATTTGCCTTTGATATAACATCAAAAATCCAAACGCCAACATTTCTCGTCGTGTTTGAACAGTCAAGTTTATCATATTCCTCTTTTAAAATTTCAATTGTTTTGTTTGAGGCAAATGATCCACCTAAATGCCCACCCATTCCATCACAAACAAAAGCAATGAAGTTATTTTCATCTTTTTTTGCAAATAAATAAGCATCCTCATTTGTCAGCCTTACTAATCCCTTGTCACTTTTTGCACATATTTTCATTTCTTTTGCGCCTCACTTTTTGCTCTTAATTGCCCACAGGCAGCTTCAATATCTTTACCAAACTCTCTTCTTATTGTAACATTTATTTTGTTCTTTTTTAATATATTATAAAAATTATTTATATTTTTTTCACTACTTCGTTGATAATTTGATTCATTTACAGCATTATATGGTATCAAATTAACATATGAGCAGGTTCCTTCAAGCCACTTTATTAATTCTAAAGCATCCTCTTCCTTATCATTAATATCCTTTAATAATATATATTCAAATGTTAATCGCCTATTTGTTTTGCTACAATATTCTAAAAGAACAGCTTTTAGCTCATCCATGTTGTATGCTTTATTTACCTTCATTATTTTATTTCTTATTTCGTTATTTGGAGCATGTAAGGAAATAGCTAAATTTATTTGGATTTTTTCATTCATTAGTTCTTTTATTTTAGGAACAATTCCTGATGTTGAAACACTAATATGTCTAGCTCCAATTGCCAATCCCTTAGCTTCATTAATACAATAAATAAAATTCATGACATTTTTATAATTATCAAATGGTTCACCAATTCCCATAATTACAACGTGTGATACTCTTTCTGAGGATTTATTTAATTCAAATTGCACAGTCATAACCTGACTTACCATTTCAGCAGCAGTTAAATCTCTAACCTTTTTCAATAAACCTGATGCACAAAATGAACATCCCATATTGCAGCCAACTTGTGATGAAACACATACAGCATTTCCATAGCTATAGCGCATCAAAACAGTTTCAACAAGGTTTTTGTCTTCAAGCTCTAATAAAAACTTAATTGTACCATCATTGCTAATTTGCTTTTTAACAATTTTAGGTAAATAAATTTCATATTTTTCCTTTAATACCTCTCTTACATTTAAAGATAGGTTAGTCATTTCATCAATTGCTTTTACTTGGCTTTGGTACAGCCATCTTAATACCTGCTCCCCATTATATTTTTTTAAATTCAAGCTAAGCATTAGATCTTGCAGTTGTAAAAGCGTATATCCATATAGGCTTTGCTTCATTTTATTTCCCATCCTTTATTAATTTGGCAATATAAAATCCATCTGAATCGTATTCATAAGGCAATATTTGCTTTTCAAATACTCGTTTCATATCTTTATGCTTGCCTAAAAATTCCATGATTTGAGCATTATTCTCTTTTTTATTTATTGAGCATGTTGAATAAACAAGCTCACCATTTTCCTTTAGCATCATATATGCTTCTTCAAGAAGCCTTTGCTGTAAAAAACACAATTCATCTAATTTATTAGGAGATAATTCGTGAACAATATCAGGCTTTCTTCTTATTACGCCAAGTCCAAGGCATGGAGCATCTAATAATACTTTATCAAATGAACCAATTAATTTCTCTTTTTCATGCAATCTAGTTGAATCATAGCAAATACAAGTTACATTATCTAGCTGTAATGATTTTAAATATTTTTTCATTATTTCAACACGGTGTTCATGAATATCAAGGGCTAATACCTTTCCGCTATTGTCCATTAATTCGCATATATATTGTGTTTTACTTCCAGGAGCAGCACACATATCTAATACTTTGCTATTATATTGAGGATTTAATACTTCAACAACATATTGTGATGATTCATCCTGTATGGATATTAAACCATTTTTCATTTCCTCGGTTTTAGCAATAGGCTCACTTCCTATATATATTAATGAATTTTTAGCAAGCCTTCCTAAAACGAAATTAGGGTTTTTAGCAATGATTTCTTCTTTAGTTGTTTTATGAATATTTACTCTTACTGAAAGGGGAGCCTCTTTAGTATTTGATTCTAATATTTTTAATGTAGAATCCTTTCCATAATGTGCCTCAAGCATTTTAATAACCCAAATTGGCATATTGTATTGAATAGATAAATATTCGTATTCATCCTTAGCACATTCCCTTGTAAAGGTTAAATTTTGCCTTTGTGATTCTCTTAAAATGGCATTGACAAATTTTCCCATTGCATCGCCACCTTCTTTTTTGGCAATGCTTACAGCTTCATTTAAAATGGCAAATGGAGGAATTCTATCTAAATACTTTAACTGATAAAGAGACATCATAATAATTATGCTTGCTTGCTCTTTAACATCCTTTTGCGATAATTTGCTTATTTCCCACTTTAATAGCTTTTCATGAGATAATGTTCCATATACTATATTTGTTAAAAGCTTTGCATCTAAATCATTAATGCTATTTTGCCTAATAATATGGTCGATTTCAATGTTGGAAAATGCTTTATAAACATATATGTTATATAAGCATTTATAAATATAATAGCGAATATTACATGATTCTTTGTTATTTTCATCTTCTTTGTTGAAGCTATTATCCTTTTTATTATTGAAATCCTTCTTTTTAAAATCAAAATTCTTATTATCCTTTTTAAAGCCTTTATTGTTAAATTTTCTTTCCATAATTTTTATAGCAGCTGATATATATCAATATCAAATTGTATACTGCAATTCCTTTCCTTTGCCTCATTTGCAAATATTTTATTAATAGCATTTAGCTTTTCTATTATTAAATCATGCTTTTTACTTTTTATTAAAATTTTAATTCTTATTTTATCATTTTCCTTATATAAATAAGGAAAGGCAGGCCCTAAAAGCTCAAAATCATTTTCTTTTTTTAATTCATCAAATATTTTATCGGCTAATATACAAACCTGATCAGCCTTACTTGAAAGAATCGTAATTGCTGCCATATAAGAAAATGGAGGATAATTCATTTTGTTTCTAAATTTCATTTCAGCTTGATAGAATAAATCATACTCCTGGCTTGAAGCAAATTTAATGACATAATTTGTTGGATTAAAGGTTTGAATTATAACATTACCTGGCTTTTTTCCTCTTCCTGCTCTTCCTGAAACCTGTGATAATAGTTCAAACGTAAATTCACCACTTCTAAAATCAGCAACATTTAAGGAACTATCTGCATTTATTACACCAACTAATGTTACATCATGAAAATCAAGTCCTTTTGCAACCATTTGAGTGCCAATTAAAACGTTGTATTCATCGCTTTTAAACTTTTCTAAAATCTTTAAATGACCATTTTTTACACTTGTAGTATCATTATCCATTCTTAAAAGTTTTGCTTTTGGATAATTAAGTGATAAAACCTCTTCAATTTTTTGAGTGCCACTACCCATAAATAAGAAATCTTTACTATTACATTTTGGGCAGATATGATTAAATTTAATTTCATAATTGCAATAATGGCATTTAAATTTATCACCGCTTTTATGATAGCTCATATTTAATTCACAATTAGGGCATTTAAATGTATAGTTGCAGCTTCTACAAAATACATATGGTGAATAACCGCGTCTATTTTGAAGAATTATGACCTTTTCATTTCTATTTAAGCATTCATTAATAGCTTTATCAAGTGAGGAAGAAATCAATGATGAAAAATCACTCATGTCATCTCTCATGTTAACTACCTTAATATTTGGTAGCATCTTATTTGCCCTATTTCTTAAATAAACAATTTTATAAACACCCTTCATTGCCCTAGCC
>CAKPZU010000135.1 GCA_934215405.1 uncultured Bacilli bacterium
ATATTCTTTAAATTTGGTATTACTATTGATGATGAATGTGATGGAATTAGAACATCTGGCTTTGGTTCAACAACAAAATAATGGGAAAAATAAAATTTGAATACATTAGCTATTTTAAATGCTCCTTAGTAAGCTTTTTAAAGAAAAAGGGCTATAGCGATAAAAACATATATTATCTTATTTATAATAGTAATATATATATTAATAATATAGTAGTAAGAGACAAGCAAGTAATCCTGCCATTTAAAAGAACAAAAATTACAGTTTATTTAAATGATGAGGAAAACACTTTACCAATAAGCAAAAATAAAATTGATATAGCATATGAGGATGAATATTTTTTAATTGTTAACAAGCCATATAATTTAGATATTGAACCAACAAAAAGAAATTATACTAACAATTTAGCAAGCAAAATTTCCTATTATTTTAAAATAAATAATATTAAATCAAAAATTCATTTAGTTAATAGGCTTGATAAGCTAACAACCGGCCTTGTGATTGTTGCTAAAAATCAATATATTCATAACCTTTTTAAAAAAGTAAAAATAACTAAAAAATACCAAGCTTTAGTAAAAGGAAAAACTAAAAGAAAAGGTATTATTAAAATAAATATTTCTAAAGATGCTACTTCAATAAAAAGAAAAGAAGATATGAAAGGTAAATTATGCATTAGTAAATATAAGCTTATTAAATATGAAAATAACAATAGCCTTGTTGATATTTTAATTAAAACCGGAAGAACACATCAAATAAGAGTGTCATTTAAAAGCATAAATCATCCTTTAGCTAATGACCCATTATATGATGAAGAAGCAACTAATGAAAGAATGTATTTAAAGGCTTATTATTTAAGCTTTATGCATCCAATTACAAAAAAACGTATAATTGTTACAATTTGAAAAAAAACGGAAGGGCTAGTTTTATAAAATCCGTTTTTTTTGTTTTAAATGAAATTTTATTTGTGTATAATGTAATTAATTAGGAAAAGAGGAATTTGTTATGACAATTGAATTAGTTATGCTAATCTTAATACTTGTAATAATGGTTTTTTCATTATTAATAGGATTAATACAAGGCTTCAAAAAAAGTATGTTCAACTTTTTTGCAACTATTGTATTTTGGATTTTATTTTGGACAACATCAATATTTATAAGTGGAGATTTAATATTAAAAAATACTTCACTTTACAATTCCTTAAGTGGTGTTTTACCAGATAGTGGTTCTGCTAGTGATTTATTAACCTACCTAAAGCTAACTATTGCTAGTTCTGCAAATATTGATGCTTCATTATTAAATGATCCTGGAATTGATGGGACATTAACAGCATCCGTTCATGCTATTTTAAAAATAGTTTATTTAATTTTATTAGCAATTGTTTTTGCTATTATTAAATTAATTGTTTATTATGTTTTCTTTGATAGCTATTGTAAGGTAAATAAAAAGACCATAAGCAAGCTTGAAAAAAAGCAAGAGGCATATGTTAAAAAGCATTCTATAGAGGACAAAAAATTAGCTAAGAAAATTGAAAAAAGTAAAAAGCAATACGCTAAAAATAAAATTAATAGACCTTTAGGCTTAGCATCTGGCTTTTTAAGAGGCTGTCTATCAAGCTTTTTGATTTTATGTATCGTAAATTCAACTGTAAAATTATTTCCAAATGAGGATAGTGATAATATTACTGCTTCAACAGAAGAGAGTAATAATAACACAACTCCTTCAATTTATGATTTTATTTTACAATATACAAATAACGATCCTATAGTAGCTAGTGCTATTTCCTTAATTAAGGATTACCAAAAATCAAATTTGATTAACGTAACTAATATGAAGATCAACAATACATCTATTGATGATTTATTTGTTGACTCAATTATATCTGGAAAATCAGCTGATTATTCTGTTGCTTTAAGAAAGGAACTTAGCTTGATTGTTAAGGTTGCTGAGCAGGCTTATTATTTAACTAATGGCTTTGATATGGAAAGCATTAATTATACAGCCTTAAATAATGAGCAAATAAAAAGAGTTGAAAATATTTTAAATTTACTTTCAAATGATGACTTAATTAATAATCTAGCGAGTGCAATTATTGGTATTTCATTAAGTATTGATTCAGTTGCTAAATACATGCCAGATAATTTAACAAAAGAAGAATATCAATCTATTAATTGGGGTAATGAATTAAAAACAATTGCTAGCCTTGTAAGTAAGGTATATTCACTTGGCGATTTAACAAAGCTTGATTATTTTGCTTTAGATACTACAACAGTTGAAGAAATAATCCAATCCTTATCTGAATTAAAATCGCTTAACGTCTTAGGTCATATTGGTACAACCTATGCTATTAAAAATTTAGTAGAAGGTGACACTACCTATGATAATGAAATAAAGAATATTGAAAATAGTTTAGCAACTTTAGCCTTAGAAGGAAAATATAGTGAGGATATTTCATCATTAAAAACATTGTATACTCAATTTATTGATATATTTACTAATAAGGACTTTTCAAAATATAAGGATGAAAATGGAAAAATCACTAACTATATTGCAGCTTTAACATCTGTTGATACAACGAAATATAAAAATGTTATAAATAATGTTTTAGAAACTAACTTTGCTACTGAATTAATGCCTAATGTATTAACAATCATGAAGGAAAAGGTTTTAATGGAATCAAATCCTGATATTGCTTCATTAATCAATCCTAGCATTACTACATCTAGCGATGTTGAAAAGGAATTTAATACTGTATTAAAATTGGTTCATGATTTAACTACTGATAAAGAAGGTATAATACATCCATTTGAAACAATTGAAAAATATGACTTTTCATTATTGAATAATCTAAATACTGATACTATTATCAATAGTAATTTATTATCTTATGCTATGATTAAAATATTCATTGATACTTCAAAGGGTCAGGGTATTTTAGCATCTAATGCTAATTCACTTGAAAAATATGTTGTTGTACCTGATTATTTAGCAGAGGATGCAAATTCAACTACTCATAGATTTAATGAAAAATGGTATAACAATGGTGAATTAAAGATTATGCTAACAAATATTAAAAATTGTGGCTCACAAATTGAAAATATTAAAAATCTTGTTGATTCACTTCCTGCTATGCTTCAAGCAATTAATGCTAATGATTTAATGGAAAGTGATGTATTATATTATTCAGTTAATAAAATGATTAATAATTATAAGGATACAATTGTAATACCATTATCTGATACTGATAGCGAAAGTGAAAATACTGTAAATGGAGTAAAAATTAATAACATTATTAAAAGAGACTCATTGAAAGCTGTCCTTGATATCTTTACAGATGGTATTATTGATTTTGAGGTATTGTTTAAATATTACTTAGTTGATGAAAATAATAATACAAGCGATACTCCAATTAATAAAGAAAATATTATAGATGGCCAAAAATATGTTACTAAAATTGATCTAGGAAATGGCAATATTTATAAGCTTTTAACTTCTAAGAAATTGTATAATCCAGATTTGCCTGAAACGGATGCTAAGGATGCTAACTTAGAAAACCTATTTGCTTCAGGTATTTTAAGAGCAACTATTACTAAATTAATAACTAAAAATGCTAACGATGTTATAGTTATTCCTAGTATTTCAACAAGTGACACTCCTACTAGATGCTTAGTTGCAAATAAGGATGAAAATGGAAGCATTATAGAATCATTTGAGGATGTGTCAGTTATTAAAATGGATCAATTCAAATCTTTAATTATGGCAATCGATGATTTAAACTTAGATATTAATAAAATAATTGATGATCCAATTAGTATTATTGATTCATTAAAGGATGAAGGAACAAATGATATTAAGGATTGTGTTAAGAATATCTTTGGCGCTGGTGAAAAAGGCTATTCAAATAGTAAATATAATGGTATTTTACATGCCACATTATCAAAATATATTATGGATTTTGCAAATAAAGAAGGAAATGATATTAAAATAATTATTCCAGATGATTGTATAGATTCTAAATATCCATCTTTAATAAAGGGAGATAGTGCAGTAGATTTAATTAGATCAATAGTTTTAATTGGAAATGATGCATTTACTGATTCATCATTAAGCCAAGAAGAATTAATTAACAAAATAGTTACAAATGTCATTAATAACAATAACTCTCTTAATTCTGAAATTATTAGAGCTACTTTAACTGATTACATTAGTAAAGAAGATAATGGAATAAATATTCCTGATACTGCTAAAGAAAATAATGTTATTAAGCAAGAAGAATTTAATAATTTATTAAAAGCTCTTGATTTAATGAAAAAAGCTAAGGATGAAGAAGCACCAGGTAGTAATATGAATTATTATGATTTATTAGATGTTAATAATATCAGTATTTCAATGCTTTTAAAAGCAAATGCTCCTTCAGAGAATTATCCAATTAGTAACTCCTTAATTTTAAGAGGAACAATTACAGATAAGCTAAATGAAAATAAAGATATAATTATTCCTGATGTTGCTAAAGAAAATGGCTTAATTAAAGCTGATGAAATAACTCATTTATTAAATGCTATTGAGCCTATATTAGGTGGAAATACTACTTTAAACTCATTGCCTGATTTAGATGAAACAAAGATTTCTTCATTTAAAAATGTTTCAACATCTTTAATAATTAGAGCGACTATTACTGATAAGCTATATAATAATGAAAGTATAGATATACCTAGTATAGCTTATGATGAAAATAATTTAATCAAGCAAGAAGAGGTTGATAATTTAATTACAGCTTTAGTAAATGTATTAGGTGAAGAAACTACTATTAATAACATTACTAATATAGAAGATACAAAA
>CAKPZU010000136.1 GCA_934215405.1 uncultured Bacilli bacterium
CTATATAACCTATTTAGGATATTCAATAATAAAGAAACATTTAAAAAACTATTGCATTAAATTACAATTATTCTTTGCATTTCTTATTGGTTTAGTGGCTGAATATTTTTGGGAGTTAATTGAATATATAATTGATGATATGTTTAAAACTAATATGCAACGCTATATGTATGATAATGTAAAGCTTTTAGGGCATTTTGCATTATATGACACAATGAAAGATATGTTTATCACTTTGCTAAGCTGCTTTATTACTGTTGCAATTATTGGCATATTTAAAAATAATAGCAATTAAAAAGGTATATGATAGGAAAATCTCATATACCTTTAGCAATAATTTAGTTATGCGTTTGTTTCTGGAGCATTTAGTGGATTTTCTTGCATGTATTTTACAACATCACTATATGTTTGTCTCCAAATTGGTTCATAAAGTCTAATAGCATTAACACATTCTTGACCAGCCTTTTCAATGTTTTCTTTAGTTAAAGTTTGAATTTCTTCAGCAGTTAGCTTTTTATTTTCTTTTTCTTCTTTTTCTTTAATTAAAGTTCCATCTAAAGCCTTAAATGCTACTAATGTGTCCTCAAGCATTTGCTTAATGTCAACCTTATCGCCAGAATATCTTTGCTTATTGAAGTTATAGCCACCAACTAATCTCTTTAAGATATTTAGGTTGTAGTTTACCTCATAAGATGGCTGATTGTTGCTTTCCTTTAAAGCTTTTTTGTATTCTCCATCGTTTCTTAAAACTTCATTGAAGAATAACCAGTTAGTAATTACACGATAGTAATCAAATGATGCATCAATACATCTTTCAACCCTTGGATCAACAAGGCCACTTGTTTTCTTATATTCGTTTAAAAATGCTTTAAGAATATCTTCGACTACTTGGTAATTTTTAATTGTTTCTTCAACAAAATCAGTAATCTTTTCAGGCTCAACCTTACGAGTATCAAAGTTTACAAAGCTTTCTTCTTCATAAATGTTTTTAAAATAATTAACTAATTGAGGGTACAAAGCTTTTACATCATCATTTGGATGACCATTTAACCATTTTTCTACAAAGTTTCCTTCAGCTAGCATTTTCTTTGCCATTTCTTTTCTTCTCTCGAAATTTTCTTCAGTCACATTAATTTGAGCATGACAATACTCAAGAGAGTCTCTTATTAAGTAAGAAAGATGTAATAATTCAATAAGAGTATAATTGTTAATTTTATTATCTGCCATAAAAAATCCTCCAAACTTGGCTTTATGCAACTATTATAACATCATTTTTGAAAAATAAAAATAAAAAATAAACAAAAAGGCTTAAATTGTTATTGATGTATTTAAAATTTTATAAATTATTTTACTTGATGTATAGAATAATTAGTTATTTTTAGCTTTAAAAAAGCTATATTATCACAAAAATATGAAAAATGCTTTTGCCATATTTAACATAAATGCTATAATGACTATTAGGAAATAGGTGGCAGTCATGAAAAAAGAAATATTGTTTATGAAAAGTGCACTAAATGAAGCTAAAAAGGCTTTAAATGAGGATGAGGTTCCAGTTGGAGCTATAATCGTTAAGAATAATAAAATAATTGCTAAGGCTCACAATCAAAAGCAAAATAAAAATATGGCAATTAATCATGCCGAAATTTGTGCAATTAAAAAAGCATGTAAAAAATTAAATAGCTGGCACTTAGATGATTGTGTAATGTATGTTACATTAGAGCCATGCATTATGTGCTGTGGGGCTTTAATTCAATCAAGAATAAAAAGAGTTGTTTACGGGGCAAAAAGTAATCAAAATGGAGCTATAGAAAGTCTAACACAAATATTCAATGTAAAAGGCTTAAATCATTATGTAGACACAAAATATTTTGATGAATTAGAAGAATGCTCAAAAATAATTACAAATTATTTTAAAACAAAGCGAAAAATGTGATATAATTATATTTCATAGTAAAGGGGTGAAAGCAATGGCCTATAAAGCACTGTATAGAAAATACAGACCAGAAACATTTGAAAATGTTGTTGGACAAAAGCATATAATTCAAACATTACAAAATGCTATTAGTACAAATAAGGTTGCGCATGCTTATATTTTTAGTGGCCCAAGGGGAACTGGAAAAACATCAACAGCCAAAATACTAGCTAAAGCTTTAAATTGTACAAGCAATGGGATAAAGCCATGTAATGAATGTGAAAATTGTAAAGCAATAAATGAAGGCTCACACCCTGATATTATAGAAATTGATGCTGCAAGCAATAATGGAATTGATGAAATAAGAGATTTAATTGAAAAGGTAAAATATTCTCCAATTTTAGGAAAATATAAAGTATATATCATCGATGAGGTTCATATGATGACAGCTGGAGCATTTAACGCATTGCTTAAAACATTAGAAGAACCGCCAGAGCATGTTGTCTTCATTCTTGCTACTACGGATGTACATAAGGTTTTACCAACTGTATTATCACGTTGCCAAAGATTTGATTTTTCAAAATTGAATTTTGATGAAATTAAAGATAGGGTTGCCTATATTTTAAATAAGGAAGGAATCACCTTTGAAGCAAACGTTCCATCACTTGTTGCTGAACTAGCAGATGGCGGCATGAGAGATGCTTTATCAATTCTAGATCAAGTAGTTTCTTATGCAGGTAATGATGTCAAACTACAGCATATATATGACATTTATGGTATGATGAGTAGCCAGGATATGGTAAATTATTTAACATTATTGGCTCAAAAGAATACTAAGGATGTTTTAAAAATGATTGAAAGCTATATTCAAAAAGGCATAGATGTTAAAAGATTAACCTATGATTTAATGGTATGCTTAAAGGATGCAATTGTTTATAAAAATACAAATGATGAGTCTTTACTTGAAAGATTAAATAAAAAGCAAGCAGTAGAGTTATTAGAAGAATTTACCCTAGATAAAGCTTTAAGGGTATGTGAAATTTTAAATGAAGCTAGAAATAATTATCGTTTATCTACTAATTATCGTTTGTTTTTTGAGCTTTGCTCCTTAAAGATAATTGAATTATTCAATAGTGAAAATAACAATACAATAATTAAGGAAAATATTAAGCCAAAGGAAGAAATTAAGCCAGTTAAAATAATTAAAGAAGAAGCTAAGGATATAAAAATCGATAGTATTAATACTTCAAGTAAATTTGATATTCCACCTATAGAAAGTGAACAAATTACATATACTATAGAAGAATACGTCAATATATTGTGTCATGGTGATAAAAAATTCAAGGATGCTTTATTGACTAAATGGAAGGATATAAGAGGCTATATTGATAATCCTAATATGAAATATATTGCTCAGCTACTTGCTGATGCAATTGTTGGAGTAGCTAATAAAAATTTCATTTTATTATATTATGAATATAAATTATTAGCAAATAGGGCAAAGCAAAAAAATAACCTATTATTAATTAAAAAATTTGTGAAGGAAGTATTTAATATGGATGCACAAATTTATGTTGTGGAAAAAAATACATTTATTGACATAACAAATAAATTCTTTGAATTAAAGCAAGCCAACAAGCTTCCTCCACTTCATGATATTCCTATATTAAAGGAAGATGAAAGGTCAAATTTAGTAATTGAGGAAAAGGATGAAACGATAGAAAGAGGAAAAGAATTATTTGGAGATTCATTAAAAATTGAATAGGAGGAAAAAGAATATGAACATGAATGCACTTATGCAGCAAGCCCAAAAAATGCAAAAGGAAATGGAAAAGGCTCAAAAGGAATTAGAAGCTAAGGAGTTTGAAATAGTTTCTGCCGGTGGAGGAATTAAAGTAACTATTTTAGGAAGCAAAGAAATAAAAGCTATAGATATTGATAAAGAAATTATTGATCCAGAGGATAAAGAAATGCTACAGGATATGATTGTTGTTGCAATAAATGAAGCAATTAGTAAAGTAATTGATGAAGAGCAAAAAATTGTCGCTAAGCAGCAAGCCTCATTGCGTTTCCCATTTTAATTTATGGAATATCCATTAATTTTTCAAAATTTAATTGATTGTTTCAAAAGATTGCCAGGGGTCGGTAATAAAAGTGCTGAAAAAATGGCCTATGATATATTAGCCATGAGTAAGGAAAACATTGAATTATTTAAGCAAGCCTTTGAAAATATCAATAATTTAACAAAATGTCCGATTTGTGGTAACATGTCAATGAATAATAATATTTGTGAAATATGTGCAAATGAGGAAAGAAACCATAAATTAATATGTGTAGTTTCATCGCCTAAGGATGTTTATACCTTTGAAAAAATGAAGGAATATAATGGCGTATATCATGTATTAAATGGATGTATTTCACCATCAAAGAATAAAGGATATGATGATATAAACTTAGAATCATTGATAAACAGAGTGAAAAATAATGATATAGATGAAGTTATTTTAGCAACTGATTTAACAATGGATGGTGAAATTACTGCAATGTATATAACTAAATTGCTAAAAAAGAATAATGATTCATTAAAGGTGAGCCGTTTAGCTCATGGTTTACCGATGGGAGCACAGCTAGATTATGCTGATGAAATGACATTATTTAAAGCGTATTATAATAGAAAGCAAATTGATAAATAAAGGAGGGAAAGTTATGAATACAAATAAGATAGATAAAAGAATAATAAAGACAAAAACAGCTATTAAAGGTGCTTTGGTTAAACTTTTAGAAAAGAAAAAAGTTGAAGATATTTCTATTGTTGAGCTAACAAGCCTTGCTGGAGTAAATAGAAAGACATTTTATTTACATTATAGTGATGTAGAC
>CAKPZU010000137.1 GCA_934215405.1 uncultured Bacilli bacterium
TTTAGTAGATTGTCTGCTGCTTTGACGTGCTCCGCCACCAAAGAATTGTGCAAATATGTCTCCTAAATCTGAAAAATCTGCAGCCCCATTAAAGCCACCTGCTCCTTGATTAAATCCACCGCCAGCTTGTGGGTCAACACCTGCCCAGCCAAATTGATCATACTTAGCTTTTTTATCAGCATCTGATAAAATATCATATGCTTCTTGTACTTCTTTAAACTTGTCAGCTGCTCCTGGTTCATGATTTAAATCTGGGTGGTATTTTTTTGCAAGGCGTCGATAGGCTTGCTTTATTTCGTCAGCACTAGCATTTTTATTTATCTCTAAAGTTTCATAAACATCTCTTTTTTCGGCCATATACATATCTCCTTTATACAAATTCAGGAGTGTAGAAAATTCCTACACTCCTAGTTATCTTCTTTAAATTAATTAAGCATTGATTGGTCCATCATCTTGTGGATTATTGTTATTTTGTCCATTAGAATCAGAATTTGGTGCCTGGTATCCTGCTCCTGCTTGTTGAGCTGCTTGTTCGTATTTAGCAAACTTTTGCTCATATTCAGGAAGCTTATTCTTTAATTCTTCAACTGGAAGGTTATTGATATCATTTCTTAAATCAGCAATATCAGCCTTTAATTGATTAGTTACTTCTTCACTTACTTTATCACCAACTTCTGCCATTCTTTGTTCCATAGAGTTGATGTAAGATTCAGCCTTATTCTTTGTTTCAGCTTCATCACGTCTCTTATCATCTTCAGCCTTGTGAGCTTCAGCTTCCTTAACCATCTTATCAATTTCATCCTTGCTTAATCCACTTGATCCAGTAATTGTAATTGATTGCTCTTGGTTAGTATCTAAATCCTTAGCCTTAACTGCAACGATACCATTAGCATCAATATTGAATGTTACTTCAATACGTGGAGTACCACGACGTGCAGGTCTAATACCAGTTAATTGGAAGTGGCCAAGTAATTTGTTATCTCTAGCCATTTGTCTTTCGCCTTGATATACTTGGATATCAACAGCTGGTTGATTATCAGCAGCAGTAGAGAATACTTGTGATTTAGTTGTAGGAATTGTTGTGTTTCTAGGAATTAAAACAGTCATAACGCCACCTAATGTTTCAATACCAAGTGATAATGGAGTAACATCAAGCAATAATACATCCTTAACATCTCCTCTTAAAATACCACCTTGAATTGCTGCACCAATTGATACAGATTCATCTGGGTTAATTGATTTATTTGGTTCTTTTCCTAATAAACGTTTAACTGAATCTACAACAGCAGGCATACGAGTTGAGCCACCAACTAATAAGATTTCATCAATTTGTGATGCACTTAATCCAGCATCAGCTAAAGCTTTTTTAACTGGAGCTTCTGTTCTGTCAAGTAAGTTTTGAGTCATAGCTTGGAATTTAGCTCTTGTTAATTTTCTTTCAAAGTTATAAGGTCCTTCAGCTGTCATTGCTAAGAATGGTAACATAATTGTAGTTTCAACCATTCCTGATAATTCAATCTTAGCTTTTTCTGCAGCATCTTTTAGACGTTGCATAGCCATCTTATCATTCTTTAAATCAAGACCTTTTTCAATCATGATTTCATCTAAAATCCATTTAGAAATAGCATTATCCCAGTCATCACCACCAAGGTTAGAATCACCAGCAGTAGAAATAACTTCGAATGTACCATCACCAATATCTAGGATAGATACATCAAATGTACCACCACCTAAATCGTATACTAATACCTTTTCATTAGATTTATTTTCCATACCATAAGCAAGTGCTGCTGCTGTAGGCTCTGAAATAATTCTTACAACATCAAGGCCAGCAATTACACCAGCATCCTTAGTTGCTTGTCTTTGAGCATCATTGAAATATGCTGGAACTGTAATAACAGCCTTTTCAATTTTGCAGCCTAAATTATCTTCTGCATACTTTTTCATATATGCTAAGATTTTAGCACTAACTTCTTGTGGAGTTAAATCCTTGTTAATACATGAAATGTGAACCTTTTGGCTTGTTCCCATTTTTCTTTTAATTGAATAAACTGTATCAGGGTTAGTAACCATTTGACGCTTTGCAGCATCACCAACGATTTCTTCACCATTAGCTTTAAATGCAACAACTGATGGAGTAGTATTCTTTCCCTCTGGATTTGGAATTACTTTCCATTTTCCATCTGCTTGCATATAAGATACAACTGAGTTTGTAGTACCTAAATCGATACCGATAATAATATTGTTATTGTTAGCCATAATATTTTCCTCCTAGCATGAAGCCTATGCTTCTGCTTTATCTTCACTTTCAATTTTTACTTCTTTATTTTCTTCATTTTCATCCTTATTAGTTTCCTTTAATTTTCCAACAATTACTGTTGTAGGTCTAATTAGACGATCATGAATTTTGTAACCCTTACGAACAACCTTAGTTACTGTATCTACCAAAGATGGATCATCAACAACTTGTGTATCCATTGCACTATGTATTGTATGATCGAACTTATCTTTAATATTAACTTTTATTTCACTTACACCTTCGCTTTCAAGAGCTTGAACCATTTGACGATATACCATATCAAAGCCTTGAACATATGCTTGTACCTCTGGTGGTAAATGATCACTTGCTTCAATTACTGTTGCAAACATTTCAAAACTTGGAATCAATTTTTCAGCAAGGTTTTGTGAGGCATACTTTAATGCTTGATGATATTCCTTATCATATTGCTTCCTTTGATTATCAAGATCAGCAATTGCACGATAATATTTATCTTTATACATTTCAAGTTGCTTTTTTAGTTCTTCAACTTCATTTGCTTTTGAAGCTTCTTCCTTCTTTTCTTTTTTTTCTTCTTTTTTGTCTTTATGCTTCATAGAAGATTCCTTTTCATTAACTTCGCTCATCTATGATTCCTCCTTTTTATCTTTTTGTAACTCCTCAAGCTTATCACTTAAGAACTCAAGAGCTTCAATTACTTGGTTATAATCCATTCTTGTTGGACCGATAACACAAACACTTCCACACTTCATGTCATTTACTTTAAGCTTTGTTGAAACAATTGAGACATCAGATAAATCATCAATCTTGTTTTCATTTCCAATACTAATATTTATTCCTTCCTCATCGCTATCAAAGCTTTTCCAAATGTTTGTATTTTCTAAAACCGAAGCAATTTTTTTGATTTTTGTTATGTCATCAAAATCTTTTTGTGATAAAAGATTATTTTTGCCATAATATGAAACTCTTTCCTTTGCAAATTTTAAGAATGTATTTGCAAAAGCATTATATACAGATTCATAATTTTTAATATGTTCAGATAAAACTAATTGTATACCATCTAAAACACTATCGATTTGGCTTAATTGTACTCCAAATATTCTTTTATTAATAATCTTTATACAATCTTGCAATTCTTCAATTTGTGATTCATTTGATAAGGTAATTGTTTTATGCTCAACATATCCGCTATTTGTAATAAATACTACAATAGCTGTAAATGAGTTCAATGGGATTAATTCAATTTTAGCAATTGTTTCATCTTTGCTATCAGGACCCATTACTACTGAGACTAAATTAGTCATATTAGAAATTATTTGACAGCATTCATCAATTATTTGGTCAGTATGCATAACTTTACCATTTTCATCAATGAATTTATTTAGTCTATCTTTAATTAGATTGGCCTTATCATCTGCACTACGTAGGTGCTCAATGTAATATCTATATCCTTTAGATGATGGAACACGTCCAGATGAAGTGTGTGGCTTTTCAATATAGCCATCTTCTTCTAAAGAAAACATTTCATTACGAATTGTTGCACTTGAGTAGTCAAGATTATAATTATCAATTAAAGTTTGACTGCCTACAGGCTTACCTGTCTTTATAAATTCTTCAACAATTAACTTAAGTATCAAAAACCTCCTTGATAACTCTTCCATTGTTTTCACCTCATTAGCACTCTTTCTTTTCTAGTGCTAACAATATTATACACTATTTTTTAGCACTGTCAACACTTAATTGCTAATTTTTTATTTTTTTTCACTTTAATAATTAAAAATTATTACTTATATATAGCAAATGTTAGAATGTTGTATTAATTTATTCTTTTTGTTATAATTAAAGCAACAAACATATATAGAAATGGAGAAATAAAATGCAAAGCGTAAAAATAAAAAATAAAGCCTTACTTGCAATTAAAGATGCTTATAATGAAGTATTAACAATTACTGATGACACAATCTCATATAAAAAAACTTGGGCCATTAATAAATATTTACCAAAAGATGAGCAAAAGGATAATGTGTCTTGGAAGATTAAAAGCTTAAATAATAACGATTTATTAGAAAAGCTTAAAGTATTTGTAATTGATAATCTTAATAAAAAAGCCCCAAATACCTATGAATGTATTTTTAATATGCTATTTATAGATTCTAATAATAAATGATATAATATATTAAATTATGGAATATCAAGTGAATTTAAAAATGAATTAAATAAGATTTTATCGCCTTATATTGATGATAAGGAAATTTCATTTTTAAATTAAATAGTCTTAACAGTATTTATAGTTAGTTAATTTTTATTATTAACAATTATGGTAAGCCAAGGCTTGTTTAGATTTAGGTTTATCAACAAATATATTGCCATTTGATACTAAAATCAAATGGCTTTTTATCAAGTTTTAATAAATAAAAAACTGTACTTTAAATACAGTTTAGTTTGCTCATGTTCTTTGGTTTACTACTTCTTTTTCTTATCTGTTCTTTTGAAAAGCTGTTTA
>CAKPZU010000138.1 GCA_934215405.1 uncultured Bacilli bacterium
TTTTTTGTCCTTTAATCCGCCATTTCCCGCCATGTGGGAATTCAACTCCTACTTCAATTTGTCTTTTATATTTTTTGAATATGGTAATAAATTTTCAATTGGTTCTTTATTAATATTTTCAAATACATAATTTAAATATTTTTCTACATTTATATTATTAATAACTGCTGTTTGGATAATAGAAAACAATTTAGTAGTAATAGATGCTCCAGCATATGATCCAGATGTTTGAAATACTTTACTTTGAACGACAAAAGGCTTTACAGCTCTTTCAGCTGTATTGTTAGTCATTTCTATATGTCCATCATCAAAAAAGGTAAATAAATCACCCCAGCACTCTTTTGTGTAGTTAATAGCATCATTTAATTTAGACGTTGGATGCGGATTAGAATTAAACACTAGCTCATATATTTTATCTTTAATTTTAGGCATATCATTTTGTCTTTTAATTGATATTTCTTTTAGGGTTAATTTATTTTTCCTATATCCCTTTTCAAGTTCAAATAGTTTAGATATTTCATCTAATATTTGATATGCCAATGAATCCTTCCTTTTAACTTGTGGTAGATTTTTAACAATTTCAGCGTATCTACGTCTTACATGTGCCCAACATTTTTGCAATTTGATTTTTAGATTCTCTCTTTTTAATTTATTATATCCATCAAAATTATCACAAATTATATATCCTTCATAATCATTAAGCCATTTTGTTGTTTTATCTATGCTTCTAGATTCATGAAAATCATATATTCTTATTTGATTTTTATCATAAAAGCTTGATGTATATACATAAACATAACTCTTTTTTCTGTCTTTATCATATTCAGGCTTTTTACTAACAACTAATGTTGTTTCATCTGAATGTATTACTTTAGAATTATTGTTCAATAAATCATCTTTCATTTTATCAAACACATTGGCTAAGACAAGGTTCGCTTTGGCTGTACAATTAGCTAAATTTTGCTTATTTATTTCAAACCCTATAGATTTAGTTATATGTTTAGCTAAATGTTCAAATGGAATTCCTAATTCATATTTATGATATAAAATATAAGTTGCTAGTGATGGCGTTAAAATACTGCCACTAAATGCTCCATTTGAAAGAGGATAATATATTTTATTATCATTCTTATTACAATTAGGACATTTATAGCTCTTTTTAATTAATTTTATTACTTTAATTTTAGCTGAAATAACTTCAACTACATATCTTACTTTTGATGATGCTTCTATAAGAGTAGAACCACATTTGGGGCATACTTTCTCATCAGGTTTAATTATTCTTATTTCAGTCACATATTTCTCATAATCAAATTTGCTTTTATTATATTTTTTGCCCTTGTTAGTTTTCCTTTCAATTTTTTCTTTCTTTATTATTTCTTCAGTTTCATTGATAACTATATCATTAAGCTTTTCACCTTTAGGTATAAAAGTTCTAGTTCTTTCAATCTTTTCTTTTTCTTGTAAAGAAGAAATAGTTAAAAGAGCCTCATTTAATTTTTTATTAGTTTCATAAAGCTCAACTTCTAAATTCGCTTTATCTTCCTTTAAGGCTTTGTTTTCTTTTTTAAGTTGTTCAATTATTTTTAGTAGTTCTTGAGTGTTTTCCATATTTAAATTATAACACAAAAACAAAATTTAGTCTATATTATTTTATAATATAGACTAAAAAATTTAAAAATATTCGTACTTTTCTTTCCTTGGTTTATATGATTCTATCATTTCTAAACCTTTACACAACCCTATTAACTGTGTTTTTGTTATTTTTACATTATCTAATACACTTGGCCACTTAAACCCTCCATCATGTAATCGGTTTTGCATAAGCCATGCTCCATAATCATCTTCATAATAAAGCTTTATTTGTTTTCTATCCTTCGAACAAAATATAAATACTGAATGCCTTATTTCTATTTTTGTGAAATTCATCGCTACCATCATTTGTATCTTTGGCATACCCATTCTCATATCTACTTTTTCAGAATAAATGTAGATATTTTTATTTTCTTCAAAATGTATCATGATAATATATTCTTAAGTATCCTTTCTGCTTGTTCTAAAGATGTTGTTATTTTAGCTTCTTTATATTCTATAACTACTATTGAATGATCAAATCTTGAAAAATGGTTACTTTTTTTGAGTTTTTCAACCTCACTTAATATATTAGTTCGATAGGCTCCATTATCAATTAATTCTCCATCATTGTCACTTACTGTTGATACATTTATGAATTTACCATTAATATTATTATATGCCGCTACCCAATCTTTGAATGTGCTCCGATTAAGATTATTAACTCTTGCATATTCTGATACATTCATCCCTGATATCTTATGTTTTCTACAATGTTCGTATCTTTCGTAATCAGTATAATGTTTTCCCATAAAATAAAATCCTCCTTGTTTTCTACTAAGAGGATATCATTTTTTTTATTTTTTGTTAGAGTGTTATTTTTTGACGTTTACATAAATGTATTATAATTTTTTAATAAAATAGTGAGGACAATGTCATGGAAAAGAAAAAATTTAATCGTGGTACAATGACTGGTGGAATTGTTAGAATAGCAATTGCTGTAGTTGCAATAATAATTGCTATTAATGTTATTGCTTCAAGCATTAAAGCAGATGATTCTGATGATAAATTTGGAACTATATTTATGTGCTTAATAGGTGGAATAATGCTTATTGCTGCTATTGGTTTTATTGGAAATGGTATAAAAATGATTATTGATGGTAAAAAGTCATTAGATGTTACTCGTAATGGACATTGTGAAACTGGTAGAATTATTGATTTAACAGAAACTGAAGTAACTGAAAACAATAATGGTAATGTTTCAAGATATATAATTTACAATTTAAAATTTGAATATACTGATGATTTTGGCAATTTATGTGAAAGCCAAGAGCAAATTAGTCAAAATGTTTATGAAAAATTAAAGCAAATGACTCTTGTTCCTATTCTTGTATATAAAGAACGTGCAGTATTTGATAAGAAAAAATTTGATATTGAAAATAATTAAACACATCATTACATAAATTCAATTAGAAATAGATCAGTAACATCTATTTCTTTTTTCTTATATGGGGGGCTGAACCCCCCCCATTAGTGATACTTGAAAAGTCAAGCAAGAAAAAAGACTAGCATTTTTAATACCAGTCTTAAGTGTTTTTAATTGGTGACCTATACGGGATTCGAACCCGTGAATGTCGCCTTGAGAGGGCGATGTGTTAAACCGTTTCACCAATAGGCCATAAAGAGGAATAATCCTCTTATTTAATAAAATTGTTTAAACGTCTAATTGCTTCATCAATACCAATAGTATCGATAATATCAACCAAATCAAAGGCATTTTTTCTCTTTGTTAAAGCAACACGAATTATTGACATATATTCGCTGAACATATAAGTAAAGCCATTTTCTTTCATGTCTTTTTTATTGTTAGCAAAACCAATACTACGAGCAATTTCCTTTTGATGATTGAACCAATCATCTTTATTTGGCTTATATAATGATAAATCATTTTTAAACAATTTGCAAGATGTAGATATTAATGTTTCATCATAAGGTAATTCTTCACATGCTAATTCATCATATGTATCCTTATACATATAGCAAATATGATCATATATTTCTGCAAACTTATAATAATCCTTTCTAGGTTGAGGATCATTTTTACCAAAACTCATTATTTTAGCAAACATATCTTTATCAGTATTAATTAAAGATAATAGTTTGCTATCATATGATGAAGCCCATTCTTTAATACTGCTTACTAATTCATTAATTGGCGTTTTAAAGATAACATCTTTTGAAATATTATTAATCTTTTCAAGGTCAAATAATGCTCCATCTAAAGAAAATTTATCAAATGATAATTTAAAATCAGAAATCTTTGAATCTGGATTAGCTAAACGATATTCTTCATAATTTGAGTTAGCTATTGTGCATAAGTAAATTAATAATGCTGAAGTTGGATAACCTTGTTCAATAAAATAAGTTACTGAAGCTTCAGGATCAAGTCTTTTTGATAATTTTCTTCTATTACCATTATCATTTTTCATAATAACTGGTAAATGAGCATAATGAGGAAGTTCAATATTTAAAGCATTAAACAATTGAACATGAATTGGAGCAGAAGGTAGCCATTCCTCACCACGGATTACATAATTAGTATGCATAAAGTGATCATCACATGCATGTGCAAAGTGATAAGTTGGTAAGCCATCTGATTTACGAATTACGATATCTAAATCGTTCTCTGATAATTTTAAATCTCCTCTAATTTCATCATGAAAATCAATATGATTTAAGAAATTACCATTACTTTTAAAACGAACTACATATGGTACATTATTTTTTATTTTTTCAATTGCTTCTTCAACAGTTAAATTACGGCATTTAGCGTATTTTCCATAATAGCCAGGCCTTTCCTTATTAGCCATTTGCACTTCTCTAATTTTATCTAATTCTTCTTGAGTACAAAAGCAAGGATAAGCTAAGCCTTTTAAAATCATTTCATAGATTACAGTATCATAAATAAAGCTTCTTTCAGACTGAATATATGGTCCATAAATACCACAAATACTATAGCCCTCATCAATATTAATATCAAATAATCCAAGTTGCTTAACAACTGTTTCAATAGAGCCTTTTACTTCTCTTTTTGTATCAGTATCTTCTATTCTTAAATAGAAAACACCATTTGAATCATGAGCAAACTTTG
>CAKPZU010000139.1 GCA_934215405.1 uncultured Bacilli bacterium
TGTTATCCAGCCCTCCGGCTGTATCGGTTGAGCAAAAGTCAGCGTGGGAATGGTGTGGTATCTTTATCTAAGTGAATCCCCTGTTTCCCACTTACTAATTGTCTTAGATGATACATTTAACTTTTCAGCCAATTGCTCTTGAGTAAGATTTTGTTTTTTTTCTTTGTTCTCTTATTATTTCATTCATCTTTTTATCCATATTGCATACCCTATCAATCCTCTTTACAATTTTATAATATCCATACAATAAATTTAAGTAAAGTTCCATTATGGCGATTTTACTATCCATTTTGGAGAATATATATTATCAGTACCTTTCTACCGCAAAAAAAGTCAATAAACGCTTATTTATTAATCTAATTCTCAAGCAGTTATTTAAAAAATAAGAATCTTAATACAATCATATTTTATCAAAGAAAATAGTGCATTACAATACAAACAAAACAAATGTACTTATGTTTTATATTCTATTTATTTTTTATTAATCATATTATTAATTGGTGATTAAATGTATAGAAAAAGTATTGACGAAGTATTTAAAATTAAAAAAACTCGCATTATGGGATTAAATGATTTTGAAGTAAAGCAAAGAATTAAAAAGTATGGCTATAATGAAATTGCAAAAGATAATGTAAAAAATCCTATTAAAATATTTTTTAAGCAATTAATAGATCCTCTTGTTTATGTTTTATTAGTTGGCTTTATTCTTTCACTTTTATTAAAGGAATATAGTGACGCTTTAATTATTATAGGAGTTGTTATTTTAAACTCATCCTTATCAACATATCAAGAAATGAAAGCAGAAAAAGCTCTTTTAGCATTAAGTAAAATATCACAAGCTAAATGCTATGTAAGACGAAATAACATAGTTGTCCAAATACCAACAAATGAAGTAGCTATTGGTGATATTTTAGTATTTAATGCTGGTGATAATATAGCTTCCGATGCTCGAATTATAAAATCTAGTAAATTAATGGTTGATGAATCATTATTAACTGGTGAATCAGTACCAGTTTTAAAGGATGAAAAGGAAATTTATAATGATACTATTCCACTAGGTGATATGAAAAATATGGTATTTAGTGGTACAAGTGTTATTAATGGTAGTGGTGAAGCTATAGTTACAAGTACTGGTAAGGATACCCAAATTGGCAAAATTTCTTTATTATTAAAAAAAGAAAAGAAAGAAAAAACACCTCTTCAAAATAAAATTAATGAAATATCAACTGTACTTGCTATTTCAACAGTTTTTTTATGTGCTTTAATTTTTTTAATTGCTTTTTTACAAAAAAGAAATACAGTTGAAATGCTAATTACGGCTATTTCTTTAGCTGTAGCTGTTATTCCTGAAGGTTTATTAGCAGTTGTCACAATTGTCTTATCACTTGGTGTTCAACGACTTAGCAAGGTAAATGCTATTGTTAAAAAATTACATAGCGTTGAAACATTAGGCTGTGTTAATGTTATCTGTAGTGATAAAACTGGAACATTAACCTTAAATCAAATGCAGGTTAGTAAAATCTTTGTTAACAACAAAGTTTATGATACAACAAATAAAATTGATAATTGTAGCTTATTAGTAAAAGGATTTTTAGCTTGTAATGATGCTTCAATTATAAATAATAAAGAAATTGGAGATCCAACTGAAGTTGCTCTTTTACGCTTTGTACTTCCTTATAAAGAAGAAGTAGCTAAAAGAATTGATTGCCTTCCATTTGATAGTAATCGTAAAATGATGTCAACTTTAAATGGTAATTATCAATTCACTAAAGGGGCTTTAGATTATGTTTTATTAAATTGTAATAAAATATATATAAACAATAAAGAAGTAGAATTAAATAAAAAAGATATAGTTGATATCTATAGAATCCATGATTCATTATCTGAAAAAGGCTTAAGAGTTATTGCTCTTGCTTATAAAAAAACAAGTAAAATAACTGAGACTAATATGATATTTATTGGTATGGCAGCTTTAATTGATCCACCACGTAAAGAAGTATATGATTCCATTAAAACACTTAAAAAAGCTAATATTGAAACAAAAATGATAACTGGAGATCATAAAAAAACAGCCTTTGCTATTGGAAAAGAATTAAATATAGTAAATAATGAAAATGAAGTAATTACAGGTAGTGAAATTGATAAATTAAGCTATGATGAGTTAGTTAATAAAATTGAAGATTATAAGGTTTTTGCTAGAGTTTCAGTTGAAAATAAAGTAACTATTGTTAAAGCCTTAAAGCAAAAAGGTAATGTTGTTGCAATGACTGGTGATGGCGTAAATGATGCTGTAAGCTTAAAGGCTGCAAATATTGGTATTGCTATGGGAAATGGTACTGATGTTGCTAAAAACGCTAGTGATATGATTTTAATGGATGATAATTTTACAACTATTACTAAAGCTGTAAAGGAAGGAAGAGGCATTTATAATAACATTAGAAAAACCTTATTATTTTTACTTTCCTCTAATATTGGTGAAGTATTAGTTATGCTAATAGCTATTATCTTTAACCTTCCAATTCCTTTAATTGCAATTCATATTCTTTGGGTTAATTTACTAACAGATACATTACCATCCTTAGCCTTAGGACAAGACAAGGTAAATGATGATATAATGAATGAAAAGCCTAGAAGTATAAATGAATCTATTTTTAAAAATAATGGTTGGAATACGATTTTACTTTATGGTTCAATAATTGGCTTATTATCCTTCTTTGCTTATTTATTTGTCCCATTATCATATTTAATAAATAACAATATTGATTTAACAATTGCTAATATCAATTATACCTTAATTAATAATAATGATGTTTTAATAAAAGCACAAACATTTGCTTTTTCATCTCTTGCCTTATCACAGCTATTTCATAGCATTGGTATTAAAAATACAAATAAATCTATTTTTAATAAGGATACATTGAATAACAAGCTTTTGATTATTTCTTTAATAAGTGGCATATTAATTCAAATACTTGTAACAACTATTCCTTATTTAACTACTTTGTTTAAAACATCTATTTTAACATTAAAGGAAATATTAATAATTATGGCATTTTCTATTTTTCCATTATTTGTTCATGAATTTATCGTTTTATTTAGTAAGAAAAAATGATAAAATAAATATGTCTTGGGGTGGTAAAAATGAAAAAAGCAATATTAGTTGGCTTAAATATAGATAATAATGAATTTTTTGAAGAAGAAATGAAGGAATTAAAGGGCTTAGCTAAAGCTGATGATTATAAGGTTGTCTCATCATTAACCCAAAATTCAAAATCTATAAATAAAAAGTTTTTTATAGGTAATGGTAAAGTAGAAACCTTAAAGCTTTTAGTAAACGAATATGAAGCTGATGTTGTTATTTTTAATGATGAGCTATCACCACTTCAATATAAAAATTTAGAAGATGAGTTAAATATCACTATTTTAGATAGAACTAGTCTTATAATTGAAATCTTTAAAAATCGTGCTAAAACAAAGGAAGCTAAGCTTCAGGTTGAAGTAGCAAGATTAAAATACCTACTTCCTAGAATTAACAATAATGAAGCAAATTATGAGCAACAAGCTGGTGGATCATTTAAAAATAAAGGAAGCGGTGAAAAGCAAAGCGATATCGATAAGAAAAACATTCGTAATAAAATTAATCAAATTGAAGCTGAACTTGATAAAATCGCTTTAAAAAAGAGTGTTGATAGCAAAAAAAGAATAAAGAGTGACATTCCTTTAGTATCAATTGTTGGCTATACAAATGCTGGTAAATCAACATTGCTTAATGCTTTTATTGAAGAATATGATTCCTATAATAAAAAAAATGTTGTTTCAAAGGACATGCTATTTGCTACCCTTGATACAACAACAAGACTTATAAAATTCAAAGATAATAAGGAAATATTATTATCTGATACTGTAGGCTTTATTAATAAATTACCTCATGATATAATAAGAGCCTTTAAAAGCACATTGCAGGATGCTTTAAACGCTTCTTTGATTCTTTTAGTTGCTGATATTTCCTCAAATGAGGTTTTAAATCAAATTGAGGTTACCCTTGATACGCTTGATAGTATTGGCTTAAAAAGTGATGTTCCAATTATCTATGTTTTTAATAAGGCTGATAAAATAGGACTTGCTACAATTCCAACTGATGAAAATAAGGTCTTCATTTCAGCTAAAAACAGATTAAACCTATATTTAATTGAAAAAGAAATTAAAAAAGCCTTATTTAGTGATTGGAAGGTATGTAAAATGTTTATTCCTTATGAAAATACAAGCATACTTTCATATTTAAAGGATAAAGCAAATGTAATTAAGCAAAAGAATTGTAATGAAGGTATAATGGTTGAGGTTGAAGTTTCACCTAAAGACTTTAATAACCTAAATGATTACATTTGGGTTGATAATAAAAATTAAAAAAGCACAATTTGAAGTGCTTTTTATATTTTAAAGTCGCCATTTTCAAAAACAACAACCTCTTCATTATTTTCTTTTACACCAATAATTGATAAATCACTACTACCAATCATAAAATCAACATGGACAATTGACTTATTGTAGCCAAGTGGAATTAAATCATCTTCTTTTGCATCTACTCCACCTTCTATAT
>CAKPZU010000140.1 GCA_934215405.1 uncultured Bacilli bacterium
TAATATAATTTGATCATTTATAAAAGCTTCAATATATTTAATTTCATTTAAATAATCTATTGAGCATTTAAGGCCTTGTAGTACTGCATCATAACCAGCCATATAAATTTCATAAATCTTACCCATACCTGAGATTACATCCTTAGTATATTCAGATTCAGCAAATTTAATATCATATTCTTTTACTTGATTGTATAGCTCTTCTAATTCTTTGCTATAGATTTCTGCTGTTTCTATATGATAAATCTTTACAACATTAAATAATTGCTCATATGTCATCTTTTTAACATCTTCTTCTGTTAATGTTGGATCACACTTTAAAGCAAGTTTTTCAAGATTAGCACGACTAATTGCTTCAACATATGCAATTGTTTCATTTACATGTAATTTGTCACATACTTTACTAACAGTTGAATCAATTGCATTTTTAATGCTTTCTTTAATTTTTTCATCATCTGTAGTTATTGAAAAGCTTAACTTATTGTCTTCAATTCGAGCATTTCCAGAAACTAAATAGCCTGTTTCATTTTCGATAGTTAAAACAATTTCTATTGCCTCATTCAAATCTTTTCCTTCAATTTTTTCACCAGCAATAATCATTTTTCCTTCATTGTTTTCGCCTTTTACTGAAACAACTTTATTATTGTTATCAACTAAGAAGCTAACAGATGGATTTAAATCCATTGTAACTAATGAAGCAACATGTCCATCTTTATTGTTATTTGAAGAAGAATTTAATACTATTGCAGTAGTAACACCTGCAACTATTGCAACACATGCAACGCCTGATAAAATTACAACACTTTTTTTCATAAAATAATTTTCCTTTCTTTGAATATGGTCATCTTTTAGATTTAACTTATTTTTTAAAACATCAAAGTTATCTTTATTATTTAAAGAATTAATAACATCAAGTTTATATTTTTTCTTATAATTCATTTATTTTCACATCCTTTATAATAAGATTTTAGCTTCTTTAAGCAACTATAATATGTCGCTTGTATTATACCTATTGATAAGTTAAATTCATCAGCAATTTCTTTAAAAGAATAATCAAATACAATTTTTAATGTCATTATTTTAGCTTCACTTTTATTTAATACCTTGTTTAATGTTGATACAACATATAAATTTGTATTATCATCATTACTTGCTAAAGTATTAATTAAAACATCATCAATTGTAACAGTACTGTTTTTGCTTTTTTTCCTATATAAATCTATTGCTTCATTTTTACTTATCGTAGATAATAACTGTTTTAGATTTGAATCATCCTTTATGCCCTCTATACTATACATAAATTTAAGAAAAGTATTTTGGCTTACATCTTCTGCATCTTCTTTATTATTTAAAATAAGATATGCTTGATAATAAACTAGATTCTTATATTTTTCATAAACTTGTAAGAAAGCACTTGATTGTTTATTTTTTAACTCTTTAATAAGTTTTTTATCACTGCCCATATTCTTTTTCCTTTCAATAACTATAACGAAATAAAACTGAAAATTATTTAAAAATTTTTATTTTTTTTAAAAAAATTATTTTTCTACTATTTTATATACTTTAATTAGTGTTTATGCAATATCAAAATTGCATTTTTTGTTTAAATTGTCAATCGTTTAATAATAAAAAGAATAATGCAATACTTATACACTATTCTTAGGCGTTAAATTTTATTAAAACTATACAGATATAATAACAGGGAGAATCATCGGCTCTTTATCAAATTCTTCTTTCATTAATGTTGATACTCTATCTTTACATAAAGTTCTTAATTCATTAAAATCAACCATACCTGGTTTTTGAATGAAGTTATATACCACATCTGAAAAGCATTTAGAAACCTTTTCAACAAAAGTATGAGGATTCTTATTAACAACAAATCCTCGAACTTGAATGTCAGGACCTGCAGCAATTTTTCTAGTTGACATAGAAAATGAAATGCCAATAATCATAACACCATCTTGTTGTAGTTTACGTCTATCATTGATAACCACATTCCCAACATCGCCAATACCTATACCATCACCCATTATTTCATCAGCTTGGATAGATTCAAAATTTCTTAATAGCTCACCATTTTCAAATGTTGCAACCATGCCATTATCATAAACTAAAATATTATTATGATTATATCCACATTCTAAAGCTACCTTAGCATTATCAACCAATTTATTATAATATCCTCTAACAGGGAAATAATACTTTGGCTTAAAAATTGAAAGCATTGTTTTTAAATCTTCACTTCCTGCATGCATACTTACATAATCCTTTGTTACATTATATAATTGAGCATCAGTTCTATAAAGATCATCTAATATTCTAGCAAATGATAGTTCTGTACCAGCATGAGCAGGAGAGGCTATAACAAATGCATCCTCACTAGTAATTTTTAAAGATTTATCTGTATCATTTGCTTTAGCAATTTCTTTTAGTTTATCAAAAACCTTATTTCCAAGTTCAGAAACAACAACAATACAATCATGCTCAAAAATATTGTTAGTGATTATTCCATCCGGAATATTAAAGCCTTTAATTTCATTTTTAAGTAAAGCAACTGTTTCTTTTACTTGCATAGTATAAAGAAATACTTTTCTTTTATTTTCAATAGCACAATTAATTATTTCTTGAAGTTGAAAAACAGTTTGTCCATAAATTGAAATGAATAATCTTCCCTTTACCTCATCAGCAATTTGATTTAGCCTCAAAGATAAGTGATTGTTTGGAGCAACATAGCCTTTATATGATGAATTATATGATTCTGATAATAAAACCAATGTTGGCATTTTAGCAATTTCCATAATTCTTGATAAATTTGTGTCATATGGTGACTTTTCTGAAAAATCCAAAATAAAGTCTCCTGTATAAACAACTAAGCCATTTTCAGTTTGTAAGGCATAGCCACAAGAATTTGGTACACCATGAGTTACACTAAAAGCATGAATTTTAGTACCATTTACTAGGAAAGATTGATTTTGATTTATTGTATGGAATCTAGCAAGCTTAATATCTTTTTTAAATCTTTCAGCAGTTTGATATAAAGATAATAATGTGAAGTTTGTTCCATAAACATCAACATCACCAATTGCTTCTAAAATAAAAGGTAAGGCCCCCATATTTTCATCATGACCATGAGTTAAGAAAATACCTCTAATTGAAGCTTTATTAGTAATTAGATATTGAAATCCTGGCAATATTACATCAACACCTAAAAGTGATTCTTGTGGATAACGTAGTCCAGCATCAAAGACAAAAATTTGTTCGTTATATTCAACAACATAAAGTGATTTACCATTTTCATCTAGTCCGCCTAAAGCAAATATTCTTACTTTTTCATTCATAAATAATTATAACTCCTTGTTTTCTTTATCTTTTAAAACTGAGTTAATAAAACTCAATACCATAGATACATCTTTTCTGTAATCATTAATTAATCCTTTATCAATTGGATCTTTAAAATCAACTTCCTTATAATAATGACCATTATCAATACATAAAACCAATGTTTTATTTCTAACAAAAGCAAAAACTGGACCTTTAGCTTGTGTTTTTAAATAATATAGCTTATCTAAAAATGATTGTAGATTGTTAATCGGTTGATTTGCGTTATAAAACACTTCAAAGTTTTCTACATATTTTTTGACCTTTAATGGATACTCAGTATTATAATTTGTATTTGCCATTTCTTTTTTACGTGAATATGTAGGATTTTTCTTTCCATAGACATTATACTTAACTTCACTTTCAAGTGGAATTAAATATATTCTTCCAAAGAAATAGCTTTTAATTTGCTTAGTAGTTCTTTTTGATTGCTTACCATTTTTCTTAACTTTGTTAACTTTAATTTCATCATATGCTCTAACGGTTGTACTTTCAATTTGCATATCTTTATACGTAAAGCTATAGTAATCTGAACATGTGTAATTAGCAAAAGAACAATTTACTATATTTAGTTTTTCAAAAGATTCACGACTATAGCCTTTCTTTTTGTTAAATATAACATCACTAACTAAACCATTTAATGATTCAAGAATAACCATTTTTACCAATTTATTTTGCATTGGTACTGTCGTAAAAATTAAAAACATAAATAGAAGAAGCATAGCTCCCATAGCATATGTTATTACATTAGTATTGCTTGATTTTAAGCCAAAAATAAATATAAAGGCGAAGCAAGCAAGAGCAATAACAACCATTCCAATATTTTGTACATATTTACATAATTTACGATATTTTTCTACTTTTTCCATTTTCAATCACATCCATTTTCTATATGATTATACAATAAAATTGCTTTTTTTTAAAGTACTAAGTACATAATAATTATATTTTGTTATATAAATAATAAGCAACTTTTTTGATTATTTTCATATTATATATTGTAGGTGTTAACCTATATAGGATGATAAAATGTTTGGCAAAATAATAACCGCTCTAGTAACTCCATTTGATGAGAATTTAGAAATTCCCGTTTTTAGGATTTAACACTATATTATTTAGACTCAAATAATATTTTTGATAAATTACTTATACAAAAGTATAAG
>CAKPZU010000141.1 GCA_934215405.1 uncultured Bacilli bacterium
TGATGATGATGAAAAAAGATTAGATACCATTAAAAAAATAATTGAAGGTAGTTCTGACGTTGGTGAGTTACAAAGACGTATTAGAAATATTGAATTTCAATTAGGACAAAAGAATTCAACTAATAGGAGAATCAAAGATGATGAGATACCTATTCTTGAAAAAAGAGCATCTGAACTAAATGAACAAATAATGAAAAACAGCGTAAAAAATGAACAAAATGAATTTATTGATCAGTGTTTACTATATACTGATAAAATTTATAATGGAATAAGCGAAAAATTAAAAAAATCAAAATTCGAGATTAAAGCAAAATTAACAGATGAAGTTAATCGTATTTTTGAAAAAATGTATACTGGAAATAGAGCAATTACAATTGATGATAATTTTAAAGTTGATACAAAAACTAGAGTCGCAGGATTTGATATGAATATTGATAAATCGCAAGGATTAGGTACCGTTGTCAATTATTCATTTGTTGCAGGCCTTATGAAAATGGCTAAGTTAAAATGGAATAATGATGAATTTGAAGATACTGATGAGTCAAATGACGTTTACCCTCTTGTTATGGATGCTCCATTTTCTAATACTGATGAAAATCACATTAGAAATATATGTAAAACTTTGCCTGATAGTTGTGATCAAATAATAATGTTTGTTATGAATAAAGATTTTAATTATGCTGAGGAAACAATAAAGAGTAAAATTGGTAAAAAATATCGCCTTGAAAAAGTTTCCGAAACTGAATCAAATATTTTGGAGGAGTAATCTTATGGCAATGTTTAGAAAAAATATTAGATTTATTGGAAAACATGCGGAAATTCTACAAAAATATTCAAAGGATAAAGGAGCAGAAACAAATGTCTCATTTATGATTTCTAATCAAAGTGGAGAAGTAAAAAATATTTACATTTTTGAAACGCGTCTATATTGTTATATGGTTGCAGGAATGTTAGGCATTATTAATAATAAAAGCGTAGAAGAAGATAGAGAAAACAAAAATATGTCTGCAACAATTTTTGCAGAAATACTAAATAATAATCAACAAAACTTAGAAAGATTATACCATCACATGGTTTTGTCAGAAAATAATGAATTATCAGTTGATGGAAAAATAAAAAAAGCTTTTTCTATAGTGCCTGATGATAAGTGTGATGAAGAACAACATAAATTAGAAAATTATGTTCGTGGCGGACTTGAAATTATTGATGAAGTTTTTAAGGATTGTAAAACTTATGAAGATATTTGTAATGCATTCTATTCATTTAAAGAAATGCTTGATTTAAATGAAAAATAATATTAACTATTTAATATAAAATAATTATAAAAAGATTAAAGTGGATAAATAACAAGTTAAAAATAAGTAACATTATTTTACGTTTTGTGGCGTAATTTAATTGCTACTTATTTTTTTATTACTTTATGTAATCGCTTTCAAATATCGAAATTCATGGATAAAATCATATATTTTGAATTACTTTTTAAATTTTTAAAAATTAACAATGAGTTTGCTATAACTAACTAGTCATGCTATAATGACAAACGGATAAAAAAGGAGGAAGAAAATGAAACTAAAAAATATTATTTTTAAGATTTGTGCTTGTTTAGTTATTGTTCTTTCAACTATGTTAACTTCATGTAATGAAAAAGCAAATGAAGCTTTACCAACAGTACCTGTTTTAAAAGATACAAGAAGTGAAGAAGTTGAAATGGTAACAATTAAAACACTAAACGGCAAAGATGTGACTTACAACAAAAATACTAAAAATATCGTAGCTTTATCAAATACTGGTGATTTATTAGCCCTTGGCGTTAGACCACTTGCAGTAGATGGTAATGCTAACCAAACAGGATATGAAGAATTTTTTAAAGCAGTTGAAATATTAAATAACACACAACCATTTGATCCTGAAGAAGTAATGAGTTATCGACCTGAATTAATTTTAACTTATAACACTATGGATGAAACAAATATAGCAAAGCTTGAAAAAATAGCTCCAACTATTCCTGTATATTTTGACACATATGACTATACAAAAAGATTAACATACCTAGGAGATATTTTAGGCTTAAGTGAAAATGCTAAAACAATCATTGATTATTGTAAGAAAACTGAAGAAGTTGGTATACAAAAGATTAATGATTTAAAGATTCAAGATAAAAGTGTTACAGTTTATACTTATTATCAAGGATTAACAATTCCACCAAACTATAAGGATGCCTTTGTTTTCAATCATATTCTTTATAACACTTTAAATTTAAAAATGCTACCAATTGTTAAAGACTTTTTAGATGATCAATCTCAACAAGCCTTTTCACAAATTAGTAATGAAAAGCTAAAAGATTATGAAGGTGACTTAGTTATCTTTGCAGGACTAGGGGAAGCTAGTATTCCAGATAGTGTAAAAACTAATGAAGGATATAAAAGCTTAAAAGCAGTTAAAGAAAATAGAGTTGGTTGTATAGATATGATTTTATATTCATTTAAAGATGCTTTATATATGGAAGCTCAATATAATCAAATTCTTGAAGCTTTAAAAGTTGCTAGTAATAATTAAGTCTTATGCAAACTAAAAAATTACAAAATAATCAAAAATTTATTATTTTATTAATTAGTTGTTTGGTTTTATTAGTTATATTAATTATTTTGTCTATATTTATAGGTGCAGAAAAAAGTATAACCTTTAATGATTTTGTTAATGCAATGTTTCATTATAATGAAGAAAACTTTAATGAAACAATAATTAGAAATATAAGAATACCTCGTTTAATAGCTGATATTATGGTTGGAGCTTGCTTAGCTATAGCTGGTGCTATTATGCAAGGGACAACTAAAAACCCTATGGCTGATTCAGGCATTATGGGTATAAGCTCTGGTTCAGTATTTTCAATTATTATAATAATGGTTTTCTTTCCAAATATTTCACGTCTTGGAAGAATTGGCTTTTCATGTCTTGGAGCTTTAGTAGTTACACTTTTAATTTATACAGTAGCCTTTATTGGAAGAAAAGGCTTAAGTAGTGATCGAATGGTTTTATCAGGTATGGCAATATCAACACTATTTTCATCAGTTTCAACGGCCATTGTTTTAAAAACTGGACAAAGTGGGGAAATGATGAAGTATATGGCTGGAAGTGCTGCTAATACAATTTGGCTTGATATTTATGTAAGCTTACCATTCTTTATAATATCTTTAGTTATTTCAATAGCCATATCAAGATCACTTACTATTTTAAATTTAGGTGATGAAGTTTCTAAAGGCTTAGGTGGTAATATTACTTTAATAAAAACCTTATCAACAATTGTTGTTTTAGTCTTATCAGCAATAGCTGTTGTAATAATAGGACCTGTAGGTTATGTAGGCTTAATGGTTCCTCATATTGTAAGGCATATATGTGGTAGTGATTATCGTTATGTAATACCAGGATGTGGTGTGCTTGGCGCTGTCTTTGTTTTATTAGTTGATTTTATAGCTAAAAATATTATGCCAGGCTTTGAATTTCCAATAGGCTTATTAATTACTATAATTGGTGTTCCATTTTTCATTTACACTTCAAGACGAACTGATGAAAACACTTTTAATGGAGGTTAATTTATGAGAAAGAATAATACAACTTCCTTAAAAAGAGGAATAATAATTAATATCTTATTATTTATCTTACTATTAATTATATTTTTAGTTGGTTGCAATGTTGGTAAATACCATATGAGTGTTTTAGAGGTTTTTAAAACATTAATTGGTAAAGGTGATAAATATTCAAATTTAGCTTTATTTTCCTTCCGTTTACCTCGTTTATGCTTAGCTTTACTAGTAGGTATAGGAATGGGAATGTCAGGAGTAGTTATGCAAAATTTATTACATAATGATTTAGCATCTCCTGGAACATTAGGTGTTTCTGATGGCTCAGGCTTATTTGTTATATTATATGTTGCCTTAATTAAATCAAATAATTCAAATCCCTTAATGCTATCTATATTAGCCTTAATTGGAGGCTTATTATCATCACTTATTATATTTTTATTATCATATAAGAGAAAGAAAAGTATTTCGCCAACTAGGTTAATTATGACAGGTGTTGCTTGTAGTGCTGCTTATAGTGCTATTGGAACTATCTTTATGTATACCTTAGATAGAAATCAACTAGAATTTTTACAGCGCTGGCAATCTGGTGAGCTTTGGGGAACAGATTGGAATTATATTGTTATTTTATTTATTTGGCTAATAAGTTTTGGAGGTTTAGTTTATAGTAAATCATATACCTTAAATGCTATTAATATAGGATACGATGTTGCAAAAGGTATTGGTGTTAATACAAAAGTTGACTTTGTTACCTTAGCAATTGGGGCAATTGCTATAAGTAGTGCATCTGTAGCCTTTGGAGGAAATTTCTTCTTCTTAGGCTTAATAGGACCACATATTGCAAGAAAGCTAGTTGGTGTTGATAGCCGTGTTTTATTTTTAGCAAGTGGAATTTGCTCAGCGAGTATTAT
>CAKPZU010000142.1 GCA_934215405.1 uncultured Bacilli bacterium
AATCCGATAGTTGCGGATCAAAATGGTCATCTTAGAGGTTTTCAGGTAGCTGTATACGCTGCCAATGACCAACTTTGTCATGCCCTCATGAGCGAAAAGCTCCAGGCCAAGACCTACGCCCATTCCAGCTACGCCACCTTGATTTTTAGCAGCATCAGAAAGTGCATTAGCAGCCTTATATGATGTATAAGTATTCATATTGCCAATAACACCCATTGAGCTTCTTTCATCAATTGCTTTTTCAACTGCATCTGGTAGAGAAATGTTTTCAACAATTACATCTTTAACCTTAACACCAAGTTGAGCAAATGTATTATTAGCACCATTTGTAGCACCAATACCAATTTCTTCGTATTTTTGTGGGATATCTAAAACTGGCATCTTTTGTTCGGCTAGGAAATCAGTAAATGATGAAACAATAATGGATTTTGAATAATCAGTTAATGATTTAACGCTATATTGCTTTGCTGTTCCAAAAGCTTGCTTTAGAAACATTGCAGCATCATGTACTTGTAATGAATAAGTACCAAATGCTCTGATTCTTACAACGCCAAATTCAGCATCACGTAAAGCAAATGGATTAGCAGTTCCCCATTTTAATCCTGTAAATTGTCTTGTATTTACAAAATAAACTTCAGCTTTAAATGGTGAATTAAAGCCATATTTCCATGATTGTAACTTTGTTAATACTGGTAAGTTTTCAGTTGTTAATTTATATCTTCCAGGATTAAATACATCAGCAATTTCACCTTCATTTACAAAAATTGCAACTTGTGATTCTCTAACTGTTAATTGAGCACCGTTTTTAATTTCCTTTCCATCTACTGGAAAACGATATACCATTAAATCGTTTGCTTCATCATCTGTCCATTCAATTACGTTAATTAATTGACTCTTAATAAATTTAAATAATCCCATCTCTTTTTTCCCTTTCTAAGCCTTTTAGGCATTTTTTAATAATTCTTGTTTTTTTTATTTATTTTAATAACATAGTTTTTATAACTATATTTTAATGCTCCAAGTCCAATATTTAAAATCCAAAAAATAATTATGGCTACATAATAGCCTGTTCCAGAAGTAATTAAGCCTGTTCCACTAAATTGTGATATTGCAAAATTTTTAAATAAAATGAATAAGCCTAAAACTAATGTTGAATAAATCATGCAATAAATTTCTCTATTTTCAAAGCCTTGGAATAAGATAAATAAGCATTCGGCACCAAAAATCACATAAGGCATATATTTTAATATTTTTGCAGCATTTACATTTCTTTCAGTAAATGTTATAAATTCATTTAATTGTGTGTTTTTAGTAGAGTAAGCTATAAATGCATTTGAAAATTCACCAATTTTAAGTAAAGAATAATCATAATTCATATGAGTATACATTTTAAAATCTCTAACAATACCTTCATTTCCATTTAATAATACTTGTGTAAAGCTAAATACGATAGCTATAGCTGCTAAAACTAAAATGATTGTTTCAAGTGAAATATTAATCAATTTATTAAAATTCAATGAAATCTTTAAAAATCTTTGCCAGTTTGCTTTAAATTTTTCTTTAAAGCTTTTTTTATTTCCTTTAATATCGTCCATTTTAAGCACCAACCTTTAATCGAATATAATTATATAATAATTATGATTCTTTGTAAATGTTAAAAAATATTTTATAAAATCACGTTTGCTCTTCTTTTTCATAGATTTCGTACACTGTATTACCAATAAAATCTAGCCCAATTAAAATAATATCCTTTTTGCCTTGCTTAAATAAAGTTTTTCTAACTATTAATTTAATATAGTAAAGTGGATTAATAAAATTAATAATCATCAATATTACTTTAGATATTTTAAAGGAATATTTGAAAAACTTATGATTAACTATTTTAAATACAGGCTTAGCAAAATTTTCTTCAAGATTAATTAATGTGGCAATATGAACATTTTTAATATCCTTTAATAAAGGATTATTGACTAATTTTTTTAGTTTTTGTTGAACGATTAAAACACCACTTAAAACTTCGTTTATAGATAACTCATATAATGGGTATTTTGTATTTGGGCAAGTAAGTGCACACACTTCATTAACTTCATAAATTAATGAGCAAATGGTTCTTTCCTTAAAGGTTGTATCCTTTTTAAAATAAGTTGCATAGGCTTTTGCTGAAATACTTCTTATTTTTTCATTTTTATTATATTTTGATAAAATTTTTGAAATTATTGCACTAGTTATCATAGAAAAAACAAGAAAGGAAAAAATAACTCCCAAAAATATTGATAAGAAATTAGAAAAAGTAAATGTATATAGTATTATCATAGTTTTCCTACTTTCTAGTATTCATATCCTGCTTGCTATATAAGCAGTTTATATCTTCTCCAAGTATTTGAATAATATCTTCAAATTCACTATTAATTATTTTGCCTCCATATTTAATAGCAATTTTTTTTCCAATATTTAATGAGTGCTTTTTAATCTTATTAAAAAGTCCTTTCTTTTCTTTACCTTCTTCAATTTTGTTTTTATCAATCATTTCAAAAACACTTGAAATTCTTTTATCTTTTAATGAACGTTTAGTTAAGACATTAACAACACTTAATCTTTCCTCAAGTAAATGGTCAATTATTCCATTAACGCGATAAACAAAAAAAGATAAAAAATCAACTAGCTGCTCAGTTGAAATTTCAAAAATTGAATCATTTGAATTTGGATAATATATTGATGAAATTGAATCTAGCATATTTAATGTTATTTGCCCTAAGCCACTTACTCTTTCCTTTATTGGCTTATTAGCATAAATGTCTTTATATATCGAAACATTCTTACTAATTACTTCTTTATAAGAACTATCAACAATAGCGTTTTTATTATTAATTAGCTTTTTAATTCTACTTTTGCTTTTAGAAATTATATAAATTATTAAAAATAATAAAATAAAAATTATCAAGCCAATTGCACAGCCAATGGCAAAATAGATCAAATTTGGAATTTGACCTTGAAATCTATCATTTAAGTAATTATAAAAATCATTAAATATTGATAGCATATTTCATCACCACTAATAGTATATCATTTTTTTAAAGGAATTAAAAATTTAGCAGCTCCAATTCTTTTGTTTAAAGTGAATTCATATCCATTAACTGAAACATAATTTTCATATATCTTTACAAATAGTCCTTCTGATCCTTTTATAAACCTATCATCATCATTCCATAAGTAGCCAATGGATGCACAATTAATATAGGTTACATTTTTCTTTTTTAATATAGATTTATAACTATTTAATGTCCAATGGGTATGGCCTGAAAAGACAAAAACATTTTGATATTTATCTAATAGCTTTTTAATTTTTACACCACTATCTATTCCATGCCAATTTTGTCCTTTTAAGGAACCTGAAATTGTATTATAAAACGGTTGATGAATAAATATAAAAGTTGGCATATTTTTATTTGTATTATTTAATTCATTTATTAACCAATTAATATGATTGTCATTAATAGTTCCTTCACCAACAATACTATCAGATCCTAAAAATATAAACTTACAGTCATTATAAATAAATGAATAATAAACATCTTTAACATTTAGATTGTTAAAATATCTATTTATAGATTCTTCATATGTTTTATTATAAATATATTCATGATTTCCTAAAGCAAAATAAATTGGAATATTTAAAGTGTTTTCATCTTTTATTATCTTATTTAAGCAATCATAATTTTCTTGCTTTCCATGATTTGTTTGATCACCAATGCTAATTATAAATTTGCAATTTTTTTCTTTATTTTTAATAGCTTTAAAGGCACTTTTTAAATGTTTTACGTGTTCAATATTTTCTGTAAAAGATTCAATATGAAAATCTGAAAAAGCAGCAAATTCAAATAATAATTTGCTTGTTTTTCTTTTAATAATATCACTAGTGATATTAAAGTAATATTTATTATCGTTGACAATTAAGCATAAACCATTAGCATATTTAGGCATAGCTAAGCAATTATTAAGCTTTATTTCAAAATGATTATTACATCTTTTATTAAAACTTTTTATAGCTGTATAGCTATTTAATATTTTATTGTTTTTACACCAAAATAATTTATAGCTTAATAGTTTTTTAGTATTAGGATAAATTATTATTTTGCTATTAAATATTTTATTTTTATTATTAAAAACCACATTAGCTTTATAAAGCAAATTATCGTTAATTATATAAGACTTAAAATATTCATCCATATGCTTTTACCTCATTGCATTTTCTTTTATGTTTATTTTAGCATAAGTATTTATTTAGTACTAGAACAAGAGTGATTTTTAATCACTCAATGGGATAAAATCCCATTTTTTAATGATGTACAGTTATAATTATTACTTGTTTAAGGTAAATAACTATAATCTTACCTGTACTCGATATGGTATTGTTAGACCGCTATCCCTCAAATTTGATATTATCTC
>CAKPZU010000143.1 GCA_934215405.1 uncultured Bacilli bacterium
CTTCATCATATGAAGAATTCTTTAAGTTATGTGACTATATTAATACTAAAGGTTGTACACCTATTGTGTGGACAGGCGAATATTCTGAATATACAGAATATTTATTAAACTCATTAGTAAATAATTATTTAGGTCAAGAGGATGCAATGGTTAATTATACATTAGATAGTAATGGTAGAAAAATAGATATCGTTACTGATTTTGATAGCGATGATAACCCAATAATTGAACAAATTGCAATTACATCAGCTAATGCATATTTATTAAAGCAACAACCTGCAAAATATTATGCTATTAAGTTTTTAGAAAAAATTATGAATAATAGTGCCTATTATTATCGTGATAGCTTATATAACCAAACATTTTCACATACTGATGCTCAAGAAACATTTGTTTTCTCATCTTTAGAAAATAAACCAATTGCAATGCTAATTGATGGAACATGGTGGGAAAATGAAGCAACTAATAGTGGAGCAATTGAAAGATCAATTAATACCTATGGTGATAGAGCAAAAAATAGAAATTACGGATTTTTACCTCTTCCTAAAAAATTAACAGGAAGAGTTAGTGAAAATGAAGGAAATGAACCAGTATTTGAAGACTACATTAATGCTTATTGCTGTATTAATGCTAAAATTGATGAAAGTAAAATGAAGCTTGCAAAGGAATTTGTAAAGTATTGCTATTCAGATATTGGACTACAAACATTTACTGTTCAAACAGGAATTGCAAAAGGTGTAACATATACACTTACTGATGAACAATATGAACAATTATCACCATTTGCTAAAAATGCTTGGTCAGTAAGAAAAAATGCTAAGATTGTTTATCCACATTCTGCTAATAAACTATTTATTAATAATGAAAAAGCTTTAACTAGTGATATATGGCAAACAACAATTAATAGTCAGCCTTATTTACTAACATATACAGCAATAAAGGATGGCAAAAAGAGTGCAAAAGATATATTTAATGGTATGAGAATTAGCAAAAGTACTTGGGAAAGCAAATACGGAAAATGGATTGACTAGGAAAATTTTATGAAGCAAGAAAGTGCCTTTAAAAAAAGAAGAAGGAATCAATTAATTTTTTATATATGTATTGTATGCCTTCCTCTACTACAATTCTTAATATTTTATATTGGAGTAAATCTAAATTCTATTCTTTTAGCCTTTAAAAGCTATGATATACAAAAAGGATATTATTTCTCAGGATTTAATAACTTTATTCAAATCTTTAAAGACTTTAAGGAGGTACCATATTTAGCTATTTCAATTAAGAATTCCTTGATTTTATATTTAGCAACTCTTTTAGCAATGCTTTTATCATTACTCTTCTCATTTTATATTTATAAAAGAAGAACATTTGGAGCATTTTTTAAAATAATTTTATTTTTACCAAATATTGTTTCGGGATTAATTATTGCTTTAATGTATAAATACTTTGTTGAAAATGCCATTCCAGCCTTTGCTTTAAAATTAAACCATGTTATAAGCGGTTTATTATCATCAGCTAATACAGCAATGATAACAATTATAGCCTTTAATGTTTTAATAAGCTTTGGAACACAAACATTACTTTTTTCTGGAGCAATGGATGGAATATCATCTTCAATTGATGATGCTTGTAAAATGGATGGCTGTAGTCCATTACAAGAATTTATTTATATAGTATTACCAATGATTTGGCCAACAATTACGACATTTTTAATTGTTGGAGTTGCAACGATTTTTACAAACCAAATGTGCTTATTTAGTTTCTTTGGTACTAAGGCATCATATTCATATTATACATTTGGTTATTATTTATATCGTTCAATACAAACTGCAACATTAAGTGATTATCCATATTTAGCAGCTATGGGCTTAATTTTAACATTAATTGCCGTTCCATTAACATATTTAATGAAATTTGCTGCTGAAAAAATGGGGCCTAAGTTTTAAAGGAGGTATGATTAATGAATAAAATAGTTAGTAAACTAAAAAGAACATTTAATTCTACTAGTCCTTTGTATGTTATTTTGTTTATATTACTTTTGCTTTATGCAGTATTTATTATTTATTTACTATTATGGGGGATTTTAACATCTGTTAAAACTCCAGATGATTTTAGAATAAATGTTGTAGGCTTCCCTAAAGGAAAATGGGCATTTTCTAATTTTAGTTATGTTATTTCAAAATTCTATGTTGATGTTGTTTTAAATGGGGGAATACCTGCTAAAAAATATATTGAAGATATGATTTTATACACAATTTTATATTCTGTTGGTGGGGCCTTTATTTCAACCATTGTCCCTTGTGTTGTAGCTTATGCAGTTTCAAAGTTTAACTATAAATTTAATGCAATAATTAAAGGAATTGTAATTGTAACAATGATTCTTCCAATTGTTGGATCAGCCCCTGCTGAAATAGATTTATTAAGAAAGCTACATTTATATGATTCAATTGTAGGAAACTGGATTCAAAAATTTCATTTTCTTGGAATGTATTTTCTAGTATTCCTATCAGCCTTTAAAACTATTCCTAAGGAATATTATGAGGCTGCTGAAATAGATGGTGCTAATGAATTTAAAATAATGACTAGAATTGTATTTCCACTGGTAAAGACAGTCTTTACAACAATCATGCTAATAAAGTTTGTTGAGTATTGGAATGATTATCAAACACCACTACTTTATTTGCCAGCTCATCCAACACTTGCTTATGGTGTTTATTCATTAAGTGTAACAAATATAAATGGTATGAATAACGTACCTATGAGAATGGCCGGATGTGTAATATTATTAGTTCCAATTTTAATTATTTTCATTTCATTTAGAAAGAAGATAATGGGAAATATTAGCCTTGGTGGCATAAAGGAATAGGAGGTATTATAAGTATGAAAAAAAGAAAAATAGCTATTTTACTTGCTTCATCTTTAGCTTTTATTGGTGTAGTATCAGCTTTTTCACTAATAAAAAATGAAAGCATTGAACTATTAGGCTTAGAAAGTCTTGAAGAAGCTTATTATATTGATGATGAATTTACAGTCCCAGAGCTAAAGGTTAAATATCAAAATAAAGAATATGATTCAACTGCCTATGTTACTTATCCTAGTGGAAATGTTAGCCAAAATAAGACAATCACTTTAAGTGAATATGGTATTTATAATATTTCTTATTTAGCTCATGTTGAAGACAAAATAATTAGAAAGGAAGTATCATTTACGGTACTTCAAAAGATGTATTCAGTAGTTGGCAGTAAATCAACAGCAACTTATGGAAAGCATGAATATATGGGCGATGAGGATGGAATAATCTTAAGCTTAGCACAAAATGAAAAATTTACCTTTAATAAGCCAATTGATTTATCAAAATATAATAGTGCTAATAAGCTAATTAGCTTTAGTGTTATACCAGAAACTATTGGTGTTGCTGATGCTAGTAAAATAATTGTTACTTTAACCGATAGATATGATGAAACAAATTATATAAAAATTGAAATTAAAAAATGTGATGATAATTTAGAAAAATGGGCTGAGGTTAATACATATGTTACTGCCAACTGTGCCACTCAAGATGCAATTGGCCTTGAAGCATATCAAACTACAGGTAACTTAATTACATATAATGGAAACATTTACAGGTTCCATAGAAATAATCCATATGGGGCTAATATATCATTTTCATTAGCTGGAGCTCCGCGCTTTGAATCAAAGCAAAATCCAAATTATGATCCTATCTATTTAAAGGAGCAAACATTTGATTTATCAATGGATTATGATACAGGTATTATTTATGCTGGATCAAATACAACTTTTGTTACAGATTTAAAATCAGATGTTATTTATGGAAATAATTTATGGGAAGGTTTTACAACAGGAGAGGCCTATTTATCATTACAGGCAACAAATTATAATGCTGAAAAGCTTAATTTGTTTATAAATAGCATTGCTAATGAAAATGTAAGTAAATATGCCGATAATGTTTATGTAGACGATAAAGCGCCTGAAATTACTATTGATTTAAAAGGATATGATGAAGATTCACTACCTAACGCTAAAGTAAATCAAAGGTTTAATCTTTTTGATGCAACAGCTTATGATGAATTTGATAAAGAGGTAGAAGTTAAAAAAGAAGTATATATAAATAGAGGTTTAAAGAATGAATGTAAAATAAATGTTAAGGATAATGCCTTTATTCCAACATATAAAGCAACATATGAAATTTTATATACTGCAAAGGATTCATTTGGAAACGTAGCTACAAAGGTTATTAAAATAAATGTTGATGATAATGGAAATTCACTTGAAATTGATAATATAACTAATGGTGATTT
>CAKPZU010000144.1 GCA_934215405.1 uncultured Bacilli bacterium
AAATAAAAAAATCCTTATCTTTAGATAAGAAATTTTAGTTGCTTCATATTTTATTGCACTATTCTGCTAAACTTCCGAATGTATAAGTTAAAAAATGCTTATACATTTTATTTGTAATATTAGCGATTGTTTTAGAATGTTAGTAATTAAAGAAAAATCTTATTTTAACAAAAATATCTACAGTATTATAAAACAAAATGGAAACTAGTAAAATGCGAATATGCTTTTATCCATGTTTAGTAGTAAATAAATTTTATATTTTATTATAACTTTCTATTGTTGAAATACTCTATTTGTTTTATAATAAAAATACAAGACAAATAAGTGGGGACGAAATAATGAATAAAAAAGATGATATTGAAGAATTAAATAATTTTTTGACTTTTGAAAACACATATTTAGATTATAAAAGAGTTGCAAATGATCCAAAACCTAAAATCCTGCTTACAGTTGATAATATGATTGAAGAAGTATTAAATGAATATGATCAAGATTATAACAAGATTATTTCAATTTGCTCTTACGATGAATTAGTTTATTTGAAGAATTATTTGAATGATATTGAAACACAAGATAATAGGTCTTATAATTTGCTTAATAGTAAATTCTTATTACCACTTTATCCAAATGATAAAATGAATGAAAGAATTAGAAATGATGCCATTGAAGCTCTTAAGCATGTTGATGCTGAAAAAGCCAAAAGAAATGATAAAATAAATTTCTTTATTATTGGCTATGTTAAGGTAATGGGCTATGTATTATTAAATGATCTTGCACTATTACTATTAAGGCAAGGCTATTTTGATAATGAAAATGATGCTATTGAATTTATAAAGACTAATAAGTTCTTTAATTTCTATGTAGAGCGTCGTGAAAACGAATTATCATATCGTGAGGATTATGTACCTGCTATTGGTACAATGATTAGAAATAGAAATAAAATGAAACACTTCCCATTAAAAGAAATTGATGAAGAAATGTATACAACTATTTTTAAAAATGATTTTAATATAAATGAACCACATGTTAAGAAAATGGTTGATGAATTAAATAAATACCCAACATTATATGCTATATTGAAGGATCTTATTTTCAAAACAATATTAGCTGGTGATGCTAATGAAGAAACTATTATGAAAAGCATAAAAAGATTTAATAAAAAATATAAAATTAAAGATTGCAATGAATTATATAATCTAATAATTGATGGAATTAATAATTCACCATCGGGTTATTTATATGGCTTAACATTTAATGAATATCATAAATTGCTAGATGAAGAATTAGAAGAGGACTTGTTATAAGTCCTTTTTAAATAATGCAACAATTCCTTTATATAGGCACAATAATGATACTATAATCATTATTATACAATTAACATATAAAAATGGTAATGGTATAAATAATTCTTTTGTTGATGTCATTTCGACATTTATTGTTTTTGGTAATAATAAGCATAAAATAGTACTAATAAATAATAATATCCCAGACAATATATAAGTAAGCTTTTTAATTTTGCTTTTTAAAATAATAATAATTATGCTACTAAGCATAAAAATAAGTATTAAAAATCCTAAAATGTTAAAATTTAAAATATTATATTGTTTATCTTTAAAACCAAATATCATTTGATATATATTTGACTTGTAGCTTAATTCATTATGATATTTAAATGCACCACTTGGTAATAGAAATAATACAAATAATAAAGCAATAACTCCTATAATAATAAAGTCAAAATTTTTCTTATTTTTTTTCATCTTTTCTTTCCTCCATTTATTAATTATATTTTAACCGATAAATTGGTCGAAATTTGTCGAAAAATGTTTTATGAAAATTTTTTAAAACATTTTTAAAACATTTTAAAACTTTTTGAAAAATTTTATAAAAAAAGGATTGATTTTTTTAAAATAAAAAGTTATATTATAAGTGGAACTTGAAAACAAGTTTCGCAAATTCTTGTTTTCAAAAGTACTCCAATTTATTTCTCCTATTCCATCATTGATTAGTGGGAATGCAAATTAAAAAAATTATTTTTTTGACATATATCATGCGAATGGTATATGTTTTTTTTGGTTTGCAGAATATTTTTCCATATTCTCCTTTTTTCGACATTTTTCGATTTATTCATCTATTATAATACTTTTTGAAAAGAGGAAAATTAAAATGAAAAAGCAAAGCAAAAACAAAGGGTTTACTTTAGTTGAGTTGTTAGTTAGTATATCGATAATGAGTATTTTATCATCTATTAGCATTATTTCTTATAATTCTATAATAACAAAAGCTAATATAGCTAATGACATTAGCTATGTAAAGCAATTGAATGTTACTTTAGAGGCATTAAGAATTAATGAAGGTAATAATACTTCAATGAGTGAAGCAATAAAGGATGTTTATAATAATGATTTTACAACCTTTGATATAAAAACTAAAAATTATAATATTTCTTGGCTTAAGGGCAAGGATATATTTGTATTATTAGATGAAAAGAAAAATATAATATATCCTGAAATAAAAAGTATTAATAAAGGTGATTTGTTTTTATTAATTAATGATGTTAAGGAAATTAATGATTCCTATAGCTATTGTTTAACTAATTCATATGTTAATGAAGAATTAGTAATTTCCAGTAGTATTGATATTGGCCTTAATAATAATATTAAATATTTGAATGTTAAATGCAATAATGATGATTATTATATTTATACAAATAATGAAATGCTTAATATCAATATCAATGAAAATAATGATTCAATAGCAAATATTTATCATTATGGAAAAGCTAATCAGGTAAATATAAATATTAATGAGGAAAGCAAATATAATGAATATGGTTATTTATATTCATCCGTTGAAGCAATTAATATAAAATCTGGAACTTTAATAATTGATTATTATTCTAAGGTTAATAGCATTTATATAAATAGTATTAATGATTCTTTATTTGATATTACTATACCTTATAAGGAGACAATTGTTTATGTTGATAATCTAAATATTATTAATGATAATAATATTACAAAGCATGATTTAGTAATAATAAAGCTTAAAGATATTGTTGCTTGTAATATAATTACTAAAAAGGATTATAAAAGCATGCAGGATGCTTTAGATGATGGAGGAAATATTCTTTTATTAAAAGATATAGAATTAGAAAAAAATGAAACATTATTTATAACTAAACCTATTACTATTGATTTTTATGGTCATAGTATTATAGGCTTTAATCAATGTAATGTTTATCCAAATAAGAATATTGGTATTTTTAATATATTAAGTAATGATGTCATATTTACTGATTCATCTTTAACAAATAAAGGAATAATAGAAAACACCTATAGCTTTAATGGAAAAACATTTTATTGTACAATAATGCTTGGGAAAAGAGAAAAAGCTAATAATAATTATTCATTAAAGATTGATGGTAATCTAAATATAAAAAGTAAAAGTGCAGCAGCAATAAATGTTGGATATGGTAATTGTAAGCTTATAATTAATGATGCAACAATAACCTCTTATCATTATGGTATAAGCATTGAAAATACTAATAATGAAAGTAGTATTACCATAAACAAAGTAATCATTAATAGTAAAATGGATTGCTTTACATATAAAGAAAATAAAAATGTTATAATAAATGAAGCTTCTTTATCAAATATTAAATGGGCTAAAGATTTAATTAGTAATAAAAATATTGAAATGTATAATACTTCTTTATTTAAAATTGTTAATAATGAACCAATTGATGCAATTGCTAAATGTAATATTTTGAACAATAATGTTTATTTGATGGATGGCCAATTAGAAAATCTAATCAATTTAGATGAAACGCAAAAGGAAATTGATGTTGATGTCTTTAAGAACTGCAATGTTAATTTAATAGGCTTTGGAAACGAGAAAGATAAGGATGAAAGAATTTTAATTATTAATGCTTTAAATTATGTTATAATTGAAGGAAAAATTACTTTAAAAATGGCTACACTAATTATTTCACCAAATGTTAATAAAAAGCTAAAAATAAGTAGTTATGGGCATTTTTTCTTAAAAATTGAAGGTAATAAATATATAAGTAGAAAGTAGAAAAATTCTGTTATAAGATAGTAAATAATTACTCCACATACAATTAATGTGTGTAATAACTTTCTTTTCCTATATACTATGTATATAGGAATTTTTTTGCTTTCTATTAAAAACGTTGAATTATTACATCTAAGCAACTACTTTTGACAATTACTTGAAAATGTACTGGGGTGGGGTATAATGGATACGCTTAAAAGTAAT
>CAKPZU010000145.1 GCA_934215405.1 uncultured Bacilli bacterium
TATATCTAAAATAAAAATAATAGCTAATATGTTTGGATGTAAATTATTTATTAGTTTAGTTGATAAAAATGATAAATATTATCAAAGAATCTTCAATGATTATTATGGCGCTTATTATATTTATGATAAATATGGCTTAAAGGATGAAAATGGTAATCATAGCTATCTATATAAATTAGTATTAAAGCATTTCTTTAATAACCCTAAGGAGTATGAATCTATATTTGAATTTTTAGCTATTATTGCCGATTCTAAAACAAATGATAATACCTTATTTGATATATTAAATGAGTTAAAAAATGATCATTCTCTTATTAAGGATAATTATTTATTATTTTTTGTTTCAACAATGATTAAAACACTACAAAGATTTTCAACAACCTTAATAATTAAGGATGAAAAGCCAATTGAATTATGTGCTTTAAAAAATCCTAACCATTTAATTTCACTTCTTTATGAATTTTATATAAATGAAATGCTTAATGAAAATATTGAATTTGATTATTCTAGCTTTTATTATTTAGTTAGTGTTGCTAATAAGCATCATTTATTGTTTGATATTATTTTGAAAATATATCATAACGAAAATGTAAAGGGTGATACTAAAGCTATTAAGCAATTAGAGGTTAAAGTATTTAATATGCTATCTATAATTAGAGATTCTTATGAATTTATTAATTATAGCAATCACAATGATAATGCATTTATTGACTGTTTTATTGATGACACAATTATTAAATTAGCAACTAATAAAAAGAAAATTGAAAAAATGAATGAAAGAGAGCTACTTAATTATTCATTTTATAAAAAGACTCTTATTGATAAAAGTTTAATCAATAAAAAAATTGTTATAAAGCCAAATGCTTTTCCTCATTTTTTAAACATTAACAACTATTTGATTGCTAAAGAATATAACAATGATGAGGTTACATATTTATCATTTGCTGCAAAAGAAATAAAAAAAGAAAAAATCACTTCAACATTTGCTTTAAAATTTGTTGACATTGATAATGTAAATAAGCAAGCTAGTGATTCTTTATTTAAACCATTATCATTATGTATTTATTCAACTAAATCAAATTATTTAGATGAATTTGATATTCCATATAATGTTAAATGTATTGATGTTTCTAATTCTATTATTTCATTAAAGCCATATGCTTTTAAATATCAAAAGAAATTAGTCAATGTAATTTTACCAGATACATTAACATCTATTGGTGATTTTGCCTTTTATGAATGTAGTAAGCTAAAGAAGCTATATATACCTGATTCTGTAAAATATTTAGGTGAATCATTTGTTGAGGATTGCTTTTCCTTAACAACAATTAACCTTCCTAAATCATTAATGGTTAAGGATGATACATTACAATTAAAGCAATTTGCTTTTGAAAATTGTACATTATTAAATAATATTGATTTTAAAAATATAAACGCTGATTATAAAAAGATAGAAATGGGCTTATTTATTAATAATGATTTAAGTACAATTAGCTCTTTAAATCTATCATTAAGTTTAACATCAATACCTAGATTTTCCTTCACTAGATGTAAAAAGCTAAAAACAGTAGATTTATCTAATTTTAATAAGCTAGAATTAATTGATTGCTATGCTTTTAATAAAGCTAGTAATATTGAAGTAATAGTTTTACCAAGCTCTATTAAATATATTTCAATGCTTTCATTTGGTAATATTAGTGGATTAAAAAAGCTTATATTTGAAGGAAATTCATTTAGTATTTCTAATAATGCTTTTTATAATTTAAATTCAACAGACCTTGAAGTTTATCTAAATGGTAAAAAAATTTTAGCAACTGAGGCTATTAAAAGCAATAATGATTTAATTAAAGCCTTAGAGGCAAATAAAATAGAAATAATAGATGATAAATATATTGATGATATTGCTTATTTAAAGAATGCTGATAATACGTATACAATAGATACCATGTTTAATGAAAAGATTTCCTATTATGATACAAATGAAGTTCTTCATAAATATGGTATTAAGGTTTCAAATACTACTATTGGAGCTATTGGCAATTGTGATTCTTTAGATGAGGTAATTTTTGGAGAAACAATTAAGAATGTTTCACCATGGCTATTTGAAGATAACGATTCATTATATTTAGTTGATTTTAGTAAAAGCAAAATTAAAGTATTAAGCTCACATATTTTTGAAAATTGTGATTCCTTAGCGTGTATTAGCCTACCTAATACATTAGAGGTTATAGAAGGCTATGCTTTTAATGAATGTACAAATCTATATAAGATTTCATTTTTAAATGAAAATTCAATTGATAATGAATTACGTATTCCAAAAAACATAAAGGAAATAAATGAATATGCATTTAATAATAATAATGCTATAACTACTATTATTATTGAAAGTAAAGATTGCCTTATTAAAAATCGTGCCTTTATTAATATGAAAAAATTAAAAAAGGTAATATTTAGTGATGGGTATTTATTAACTAATGTTGAGGATAACGCATTCTATAATGAAAATAATAATATTGAATTTATTGGCGTTTTAGACCAAAAAGAAATTGTAAGAATTACTAATAAAAAATAATACACACATTAATTCGCTATACTTTATAAAAATGTGTAATAACTTTTCTTTCCTATATACAAAGTTCAATAACCTATACTAACACATCTAATCCAAAGGATGTTGCAATTCGTACAAATGGTGGTACATTAACAATAAATGGTATATCTGGTGATAACGGAGATGTTGTTAGACATTATAGCGATGTTTCTTTTGTTGATGTACAATCGGTAGGTAAAAATTCTTATCATGAATATGGAAATGTTGGTTTTATAAATATTAGTAATGGTAGAGTGGCTGTTGAAAAAAATGCAACGGTCTTAATAACTTATTTAAATACTAATGATGGTATGGTTGATAATTATTCAGGTTCTATTGAAAACGCATATACTAAATCTGGTATTGAAAATAAAGGAAACGTAAATTCAGTTGAATTACCAAGTGATAAAAATCTTGAAGATGAAAAAAACAATGCTATGAAAAAATATAATGCTGTAGCCATAGTATCAAATGAATACCAGTCATCACTAGAAGCTGCCTTTACTAAAGCCCTATCGCTTGAAAATGCAGTTATGGATATAGTGTCTGATATTGATTTATCTTCAACAAAATGGAATCCAATAGATATGGAAGCAGTTACATCAATGGCTTCTTTAAAGATTAATGGTAATAATCATACAATTAGTGGAATGAATATTCATATGGCTGCAACTAATGACCCTAAAGGTGGACATCAAGAAGGCGCTAGTAATTACTATGGGTCAGGATTTATTGGCCGAGTTGGTCAAAATCAGATACTTACAATTAATGATTTATCATTCACCAATGCTCATATTGATGATAGCGATTTGAATGCCAGTTCATATAGTCATACTTCTGGAGTTGCCGTAGTTACTGGAATAAGCTATGGTAAAACAATATTAAATAATGTTAACGTATCTAATTCCACAGTATATGGTGGTGAAAAGGTATCTGGATTTGTTGGGTTTAGCACTAATAGTGATCTTACTATTAATGGTGGCTCTTTAACTAATACCACAATTACATGTACATATTATTATTCCGCATTGGTTGTTGGTATGGCATCTGCGACAATTAAACCAACAATTAATAATATTAGAATTGCTGGTTGTACAAGCAATTATGATTCAAATACTCATTATGCGTCAAAGAGTATCTATGTAACTGAGGATGGAGATACATATGTATATCTTGATGATATATGGATGAGAGCTTGCTATAAATTTGCACTTGTTGAACGTGGTGGCTATAATGAAACTACAGTTACTTATAATGGTATAACTGCAAGAGCTAATGGACATTCATACGATTTCGTTCAGAATGGTGATTTATATTCAATTAAGTAATAAGACAATTTGATTTCATTGTTTGTTTTAAAATGTATAAGTTAAAAAATGCTTATACATTTTATTTGTAATATTAGCGATTGTTTTAGAATGTTAGTAATTAAAGAAAAATCTTATTTTAACAAAAATATCTACAGTATTATAAAACAAAATGGAAACTAGTAAAATGCGAATATGCTTTTATCCATGTTTAGTAGTAAATAAATTTTATATTTTATTATAACTTTCTATTGTTGAAACTTGGGTTTTGCAGAATAATTGAAAATATCGCATAATTAATCAGCCAGAAATGGCTGATTTTTGTATAAAACAT
>CAKPZU010000146.1 GCA_934215405.1 uncultured Bacilli bacterium
GTTTAGTAGATGCTTTAATAATGATAATAAAAAGAAAATTGGTAGCAAATATATAAATTTAGCTACAAAATATATTAAAGCTAATTATAATAAGAAAATATATGTTGAAGATATTGCTACAAATGTTGGAATTAGTAAGTATTATTTACAAAGATTATTTAGAAAATATTTAAATATTTCTTTACTTGATTATATAAATGAATATCGTATTGATATGGCTAAGCAATTTATGCAAACATCTGATGTCTTATTAATTGATTTATATAAGCTGGTTGGCTTTAAAAGTAGACAGGCCTTATTATATGAATTTAAAAAGAAAGAAAATATTTCATTATTATCATACAAAAAAAGCATCACTAGAAAGGATGTAAATATTCCTCCTTCTAAAGATGCTTGCGATTCTACAGTTGAAATAAATCAACCATAAATATAAATTAAATTATTATTTTTTGATGGTGTATCGACCAATCGACCACTTTTAAAGGAAAAAAACATTATTAGAAATGTCTATAAAATTCTAGTAATGTTTTTTTACTTTTTAAATTATTTGTTATAAAAAACCTTCATTGCTTTTAAAACATCCTCTTTCATTTTTAAGGTTGCATAGGATGCAATTTCATGATAGAAGGTAATATCTGTATTAACTATTTCTCTTGCAGCCATTACTCCTTCTTTAGCCATATAAGAATAATAGTTAATTTTTCTAACACCACGTTTAATAGCTTTTTTATAATCTTCATGTGATACACCAGAACCACCATGCATTACTAAAGGTAACTTACATAATTCACTAATTTTACTAATTCTTTCAAAATCAAGTTCAGGTTTAACCTTATAAATACCATGAGCTGTACCAAATGAACAAGCAAGGGCATCAATTTTTGTGTCTTCTACAAAACGCTTAGCAAGTAATGGATCAGTATACATTTCTTCTTTACTTAAAGGTTTACTATCTCCAGCTTCTCTTCCACCAAGTATACCAATTTCAGCTTCAACAGAAACATTTTTAGCGTGGGCTAGCTTTACTGCTTCTTTAGTTAAGTAGACATTTTCATCATATGGTTTACTTGAAGCATCAATCATTACCGATGTAAAGCCTAAATCAATTGCTCTTTTTAAATATGTCAAATCCTCACAATGATCAAGATGAACACATACTGGTACCTTAGCATTTTTAGCCATTAATAGCATAATTGGTCCTACTATATCAAGTGGTGCATATTCTTCATGGCATTGAGCATGCATTATAATTACTGGAACATTTAAGCTTTCGGCAGCACTAATAACAGCAATCATATTTTCAAGATTTGGAGTATTAAATGATCCAATTGCTACATCATTTGCTTTTGCATAATCTAAAACATAATTTAAATTCACTAACATAATTATATTCCTCTTTCCTTAAAATTCATATGTATTATCTACTAAATTAACCTCAAATGAAAATGATTTAGTTTCATTAACATCAATATATTCAAGAAGTCCTTTTTCTTTAATAAGACTTCTTCCATCAGGCGTTGTATTACCAGGTTCCAAGCCTAAAACATAATCTCTTATACCAAGCATTTTCCATTGTGTTAAATAATGCAAAGAATTGCTATCAAAGGTTAATACTATTCCTTGATTTATTGAAGGTTGAAATAACATTACTTTAGCTTTATCTTTAAAATAATGATAATAGCATTTTTCTTCAAAGTTTGCTTTTGGTTCATGAACATTTAAATAGTTATCAATATCATCTAAAGCATGCTTGTTTCTAGCTTCAACATTATAAGAATTAATTTTTAAAACACTATTTTCATTTAAAAATGGATAGCCAATATTGATATGATATAAAATTTGAAGTGGAGTTTTTGTATCGCCTCTATTACTAATAGTATCATTAACAGAAAATTTGTTTTCTCTTTTTGATATTTTTATAGTTCTAGTAAGCTTTAGCTTATGAGAAAATATTGTTTCATCAAGTACTTCACCAATTAATATCATTTCATCTTCATTATCAATATAATTAGCATTAATAACAGGTATGTTACTATAGGTTCCATGAAGTGGTAATTCTTCATTATTATCAATATTATAGCTTCCAACTTGTGTTAAACCACAGGTAGTTAAAAAGCCAGCAGCAAAAGATTTTAAAAAGCCATTTTTCTTATCATCATAGTATTTACTAGAAACAATACCATTAGGAGTTAAATAGCTAACATTAACACCTTTTATAGTTAATGATACAATATCAAAGCCTCTATCTAAGTTAACACACATTTCAAGCCCTTTACCATTTTTAACATGCCATATTTTTACACCATTTGCTTTACCATTTGTTAATATATATTCTTCTTTTCCAAATAGCTGAAATTCATTTCCTATATAATTTATTTCCTTCATTATCTTACTTCCTTTAATAGTTCGTATAATTTTTTATATTTTTTATATTGCATTAAATACTTTTGATGCTTACTAGCATTTGGAGTAAACACCTTTTTAATTTTTATTAGCTTTTCTTGTCCTTCTTTAAAATCTTTAAATAGCTTTAAGGTTGTACCTACCACAATTGCACTGCCAATTGTTCCACTATTTAAGTTTTCAAGTTGGTAAACATTTATATTGAAAATATCTGCCTTCATTTGAAGCCAAGTATCATTAATTGCTCCACCACCAGTAACATATAATTTATCTATTCCAATACCTATAGATTTTAATATATCTAGTGATATTTTCATTTCATAACATAATGATTCTAAAACCGCTTGATAGATTTCAAATCTTGTAGTTGCAAGTGTTAAATTAATAATACTACCTTTAGCAAAAACATCCATATAAGGTGTTGAAGCTCCAGCAAAATGAGGTAATATTAAAACGTCTGTTGGCTTATCATTAACATTTTTATTTAAAATGTCATAAATATTAGGATTATCTTTTAAATCAGTAAAATATGTATCAATTACCCATTTAATTAAAGCACCACCTGTTGTAATTAAGCTATAGCAAACTTTACTATTTTCATTAACATAAGGTACTATTCCATAGCCTTTTTCATATAAAATATTACTTTTAGGAATATCTTTAAAATTTATTGCTATACATTCACAGGTTCCACATCCATCAACTGCACTTTTATAATCATAAACATTAGCACCTATAGCATTAGCAATTTGATCATGGGCAATATTAATAATTAAAACATCATTTTTAAGATTTAACTTTTCTTTTAAGGAATCTTTTATATTAGATGCTATACTTCCAGTTTTTACAGGCTTTGAAAATAAATTAGCATCAATATTTACCTTAGATAATATTTCCTTTGACCAGCATTTTTCATTAACATCAAAGCATAATGTTCTGCTTGCCAAGGAATAATCAATTTGTCTAACATTTGTTAATTTATAAACAATATAATCCTCCATCAATAAAATCTTATTAACTTTTTTTAAAATATCAGGATAATTATTTTTAATATACATAATTTTAGGAAGAGAAAACATTCCTTGTCCTATTTGTCCTGTTATTTTTCCAAGCTTTTCTTTGCCGATAATTTCTTCTAATAATTTAGCTTCTTTATCACCACGAGGATCACTATAAAGCATAGATTTAAATAAAATATTATCATCTTCATCAAGTAAAACAAATGTTTCACCAAAGGATGTTATACCTATTGCCTTTATTAAAGGATATTTGTTAGTAGCTTTACTTATTACATTTAAAACTGTTTCATAGACTAACGAAGCATCAATTTCATGGCCTGTTTCATCTCTTTTACTATCATAGGCTAAAGAAAAGCTATCCTTTTGTAAATAATCTTCAAAAATTGTTATTTTACAATTTGTTGTTCCAACATCAAGTCCTGCGTATATCATAATTATTTATCAATATCTACTAAATCGTAATGTAAATATGTATTGAAGGCTTCATCTAATACACTCTTTAAATTTCCAACTCCAACAGTTGTATGATGCTTAAAGCCATTACGAGCTAGCTTAATTAATTTATCCTGTAAATTATCAATTTTAGCAACTCCACCACAGCCAAAGAAGCCTTTTTCAATTTCATCATTTGTAAATTCACCAGTTGATGTATAAGCAATAATTTTACCATCTTCGGTTTTACAATTAGCAAAAGTCATTTTAAATGGAGCAATTCTTCCTTCATTGCAGCCCCAACCAGATCCTGGATCTGTTTTATTAAACATTTTATGCTCTGTAACAA
>CAKPZU010000147.1 GCA_934215405.1 uncultured Bacilli bacterium
CTATGATGTCGTCAAAAGAAAAATAGATAATAAAAATACAATTTATTATTTATCAAGCCTTGTTGAAAATGAAAGCGTAAATTTCTTAATTGATGGAATGCTAAGTAAAAGGAAAAATTACTTAAATGGTTCAGTTAGTAAAAATAATAATTTATTAGATATTACAACCTCATTTTTTAGTGGCTGTCTAATAATCTATGATAATTTTGATTTTTTTATTGTTGAAACACGTAATTATCCTTCAAGAAGTATCAATGAATCTGAATCTGAAAAATCATTAAAGGGTCCACATGATGGCTTTAATGAATCCATTTTAACAAATACTGCTTTAATAAGAAGACGTATAAAAAGTGAAAAGTTTAAGTGTGAATTATTTAAGATTGGAAAAAAAAGCAAAACTGATATAACTATCAATTATATTGATGATTTAGCAAGTAAAAGCTTATTACTTAAAATAAAAAGAAGATTAAAGGAAATAAATGTTGATTCATTAGTTTTAGCTGATAAGGCATTAGCTGAAATTATTTTTGATCAAAACTACCAAATATATCCTAAAGTTAGATTTACAGAACGCCCCGATATTGCTGCGGTTCATCTTTTAAAGGGCTATATAGTTTTACTTGTTGATACAAGTAGCTCATGCATTATTGTTCCAACAACCTTTTTCGAATTAAATGAGCAACTAGAGGAATATCAGCTACCGCCATTTGTTTCATCATTTAATCGCTTATTTAGATTTCTATGCTTTTTTATTGGCGTATATTTACTACCAATTTGGTTTTTACTTTGTTTAGATAATAAAAATGCTTTTAAAACTATTATTATTTTACAAAATATTGATAGAACAACACTCTTTTTACAGGTTTTATCAATACAAATATTTCTAAATGCTATACGCTTAGCCTCATTTAATTCAACCTCTATTCTTTCAACCACAATGTCTTTATTTGCTTCAATAATATTAAGTGATGTAGCTATTAAAACAGGTCTTTTATCATCAGAGGTAGTTTTTTATGCCGCCTTATCTTCGATATGTACCTATGCCATAAGTAATTATGAAACAAGTAGAGCAATGGCTTTATGGAATATTATTTTAACTGTCTCTGTTGGACTATTTTTCAAAATTGGCTTTATTATCTTTGCAACAATAATGTTTATAAGTATGGTGACAATCCATTCATTTGATATAAGCTATCTTTATCCTTTTATTCCATTTAATTTCAAAGAATTGCTTTTTAAGTTTTATAAATTGCCATATAGGAAAAAAAATAAAATTAAGTAGAATTTTCTATTAAAAATAGTTATTATATCTATGAGGTGAAAAACAACATGGGAAAAAGCAAAGTATTTTTTATTAAAAATATAACACCAAATAATGTTGTAAAGATTTATAAGCAGCTAAATATTGAATTAAAAGGAAAGGTAGCCTTAAAGCTACATTCAGGAGAGGTTGGCAACCAAAATTTTTTACATCCTGATTTCTATAATGATATAGTTAATTACTTAAATGCAACTGTAGTTGAATGTAATACAGCCTATGGTGGCAGTCGTAATAACACACAGCTACACAAGCAAACGCTTATTAAGCATGGCTGGAGTGAATTATATTATGTTGATTTATTAGATGAAAATGATGATGATATGATTCTAAATGTTAAAAATGGTAAAATTCTTCAAAGAAATTATGTTGGCGGTCATTTGAAAAATTATGATTCATTACTAGTTGTTTCACATTTTAAAGGACATCCAATGGGTGGCTATGGTGGTGCTTTAAAGCAACTAAGCATAGGAATTGCCTCATCAAGAGGAAAAGCATATATCCATAGTGCTGCAAGAACATTAGATCAAAATGACTTATGGGATAATTTACCACCACAAAATGATTTTTTATGTGCTATGGCTGATGCAGCAAGCTCAGTATGTGATTATTTTAAAGATAATATGGCCTTTATCAATGTTATGAAAAATATGTCTGTAGATTGTGATTGCTGTGCTGTAGCTGAAGATCCATGCATGAAAGATATTGGAATTTTAGCTTCATTAAATCCGTTAGCATTAGATAAAGCCTGTATTGATTTAGTATTTAATAGTACTGATCCTGGAAAGGATAAGCTAATTGAAAGAATCACTTCTAGAAATGGCTTATTAACCTTAAAGGCATTTAAAGAAATTACTAAATATTCTGATGAATATGAGCTAGTAGAATTGGATTAAGGATATTAAAATGGAAAAAGTTAAAATTGCATTAATTGGCTATGGTAACCGTGGCCGCCTATATTCATCATTTATTAAAGATAATTTAGATAAAATAGATTATGTTGCTATTGTTGACTATCGTGCTAAGGAAATTGAAAACGATATAAAAAATAATACTAATGTACCATATATTTTTGCTTCAGATGAAGAATTCTTTAAAGCTAAGCTTGATATCGATTTAGTATTAATTTGCTCAATGGATAAATACCATTTCTCACAAGCTAAAAAATGCTTACAAAATGGCTATAATATCTTAATTGAAAAGCCAGTATCCTCAAAAATAAGTGAGGTTAATGAGCTAAATGAATTGGCTAGTAAGAAAAACTTAAAGGTTGTTGTTACATATGTCTTAAGATATACATTATTTTATAGAAAAATTAAAGAAATTATTATTTCTAAAAAAATCGGTGATATTGTAAACATCAATACTACTGAAAATGTTGCTTATTGGCATCAAGCTCATAGCTATACAAGGGGAAATTGGAAGGATTCAAAGGAAACTGGTCCAATGATATTAACAAAATGCTCTCATGACATGGATTTAATTTATTGGCTAATGGGAAAAAAAGTAAAACGAGTATCATCCTTTGGAAATAGGAATTATCTAAAGGAAGAAAATGCTCCAAAGGATTCATCGCTTTATTGTACTGATTGTAAATGTAAGGAAGAATGCGCATTTAATTGCTATAAATTTTATTTAAAAAACAAAGAATGGCTAAGACCGATGGTTGGTGATGATTTAAGTGATGAAAATATAATGAAATATTTAGATCATAGCCAATATTCAAGATGTGTATTTAAATGTAATTCAGATGTTGTTGACCATCAAATAATTAATTTTGAATTTGCTGATAATTCTACTGCCTCTCATACAATGAATGCTTATACAAGATATTGCTATAGGGATATTAAAATTATGGGAACAAAGGGCTGTATTGAAGGCAATTTTGAAGAAAAGAAATTTAAGGTTTATTATTTTTTAAATAATGAAGAGGAAACAATTGATATAACAAAATTTACCGATGACTTTATTGGACATGGTGGTGGTGACAGAATTATGTTTTTAGAGCTAATCGATTATTTACTTTATAATAAAAAATCGATTTATTTAACATCCATTCAAGAATCAGTTATTTCACATAAAATGGCCTTTGCAGCAGAAAAATCACGTTTAAAGCATGGAAGGGTTATAAAATTATAAAAAGCAATTATTTTTCAAATTGCTTTTTTTCTTTTTCAATCCAGGTCATTATAATATCAACAATATATTCTTTTTCATCGCTTGTTAAAATATGTGTGCTTTCTATATGATGCCATTTATACATACAATTTCGGCAACACGTAGCTGTTGCATGCATAGCAATAAATACTGGATGTCCCCTCATTGGGGTTTGTTTGCCATCAATAAAGGTATTAACATCACTAAGCCTTTTATTAACAAAGTCAATACAATGGCTTTTTATTACATTCATTCCTTTAAGGTTAATATATTCAATATCCTTTTTCTTAAGCTTAAAGGATGAACGAAATTTTGACATATTAAGTTTTTTAAATAATATCATTTTATTTTCCATATATTTATTTTAGCACATTTTTAATGTAATATTTCATTGAATGAATAAAATTGTAATGGTAAAATAAATATGGGTGATATAATTTATGAATAAAAAATTAGTTTTTACTTTTTTAACTATGCTTTTAAGCATAACTGGCTGTAATAAAAACAATGATACATCTTCAGCTGATGAGCCAGCCTCATCAAGTGAAAGTCTTGTTGATGTAGTTACAAATGAAAGCTATTATTGGTCTATTAATGAAAATAAAGCCTATAATAATGATTTTATTTTTTCTGCTTCAACAAATGAAAGCAATTCTTCTTTCAAACCTTCTTTCAAAAACCATTCAAACGTTTT
>CAKPZU010000148.1 GCA_934215405.1 uncultured Bacilli bacterium
GTATTGTGGTTTTCCCACTTCCAGTTGACCCTACTAGGGCAACTGTTTCATTTGCATTAATTTTAAATGAAACATCCTTTAATATCCATTCATTATCATTATAGGCAAACCAAACATTTTTAAACTCAATATCACCTTTTACATGCTCAAGTTCAATTGCATTTTCATCATCTATTAATTCTTCCTTTAAATTTAATATTGTAAATATCTTTTCTGCAGAAGCGAAAGCAGATTGTAAAGCATTAAATTGCTCAGCAAGATTTTGTACAGGTCCAAAAAATCCACCAACGTATGAATAGAAAATAACAAGCGTTTGGCAAGTTATATATTGATTTAAAAAAGGCACATGTAAAATCGCATCAGAGCCTGCAACATAAAATAATAATAGTATATTAAATGTATAAAGCATATAAACCGTTGGCCTAAAAATACTAAATACCCCTATTTGTGAAAATTTTGCCTTACCTAATTTTCCATTTTTATTTTTAAATTCATTATATTTCTTTTCTTCTTGATTGAATATTTGAGTAACCTTTATGCCAGATAAATTTTCTGATAAAAATGTATTTATATCTGTTGTAGCATTTTTAACCCGTCTATAGGCTCTTCTTGAAAATTTTCTAAAAATCATTGTGAAAATTACTATAAATGGAACAAAGCAAAATACTAATAAGGCTAGCTTTACATTGATTATAATCATAGCTAAAGAAAAGCCAATAATTAAGCAAACATTTTTAATTAGGTTAACAAACAAACTTGTAAACATCATTGAAACAGCATTTGTATCATAGGCTACTCTAGTAACTAATTTTCCAACAGGAATATGATTAAGTTGATTAGCTGATAAATATTCTATTTTTACAAATAAATCCTCTCTAATATTGGATACAATCCTTTGACCAGTTCTTTGAAGAATTATTGTTTGGATATATCCGCAAATTAATGATGCTAATAAAACTGTGGCATAAAGAATTACAATATTTAATAATTCAGAAAACATAAAGCCATTTTCTTGCTGTAATACTGTTATAATCTTACCTGTAAATATTGGTAAAAGAATATCTGAGGAAATTGAAAAAAGCATTATTAATAGTACTACTATAAAAGTTTTTGTATATTTTTTTCCATATGCAAATAGCCTTTTTAGTAATTCGCTATCCTTCATATTTCTTTCAAAGCCAAAGGCTTCCTTCTTATCCTTAATCATTATAAAGGCAATTAAGAATATTAAAGTAAATGCGATAAGGATTGCAAAGACATAAATTAATGGGCTCATAACTTTTCACCTCCAAATTCATCCTCAAGTTTTTGAAGGTCAACCATTTGCTTATATTCCTTACAGGTATCATATAATACATTAGGCGTTCCATAGGCTATTACTTTTCCTTCATCAATAAGTAATACCTTATCCATTTGCTCAATTGTTGAAATTCTATGAGCAATTAAAATGGTTGTTTTCCCTTTTCTTGTTTCCTTTAAGTTATTAATAATAACTCTTTCTGTTTTGGTATCAACAGCCGAAACAGAATCGTCAAGTATTAATATTGATGCATTTTTTATTAAGGCTCTAGCAATTGAAGTTCGTTGCTTTTGACCTCCAGATATTGTTACTCCTCTTTCTCCAAGAAGAGTATCATAGCCATCCTTAAACTCTTGAATATTTTCATCAAGTGAGGCTAAAACTGAAGCATTTTTAATTTCATCAAAGGTTGCATCTTCCTTTGAAAATGAAATATTATCAGCTATAGTAGTTGAAAATAAGAAATTATCCTGTGGAACATAGGCACAATTTTCTCTAACAAGCTTAATTGGAAGCTTATTTATGTCTATATCATCAATAAATAAAGTATTATCATTGACATTGTATGTTCTAAGTATTAAATCAACAAGCGTTGTTTTACCGCTTCCTGTTTTTCCAATTATACCTATCCTTTCACCCTTATTAATAGTAAAAGAAACATTTTCTAGTGAATTATAATCAGCTTTAGGGTAAGCAAAGGTTAAATTTTTAAATTCTATCTTTCCTTTAATTTCTTTTATATCATTTCTAACATCATCTTTATCAAATACATCAATTTTGCTATCTAATAGCTCTTGTATTCTTTTTAAGGAAGCCTTACCACGTGATGACATTTCAATTAAATGAGATAATGCCATAATAGGCCAAACAATTGAATTAAAATAGGAAATGAATTCAATTAGCTTAGCCGAATTAAATTGATTTATTGAAGCAAAATAGCCACCTACCCCTAAAATTATACAAACGATAGATTGAACAAATAAAGTTACAAAGGTTGAAAGCAGTGACGATAGTTTTGTAAATTCAACATTTATATTTTCATTTTCCTTATTGACCTTTTTAAAGGCAAGAAGCTCTTTAAATTCTTTAACAAATGCTTTGATAACCGCTATTCCAGAAAATGATTCTTGTGTAAAATCAGATAGCTTTGAAAATGCCTCTTGTCTTAATTCCCATTTTCTCATCATATAATGTCCTACTATATAGCTCATTATTCCCATTAAAATCATTGGAATAAAGGATATTATTGCTAATACTGGATTTATTTTTATCATTTTAAACAATGATAATCCTCCAAGGGCTAAAGCATCAAAAAGCATCAATGCTCCATCACCAAAGCATTCATTAATTGTATCAATATCATTAGTAAATAATGACATCAAGTTGCCTACCTTATTTTGTGAATAAAAATTTTGTGATAAGTCCTTACAATGGTTAAACATTTTATTTTTTAAATCTGTTTCAACCTTTATGGCAGTTCCAAAAAAGCATATTCTCCACAAAAATCTTCCACAAACCATTACTGCAATAATAATTAGCATATCCTTGCAAAGTGATTTTAAAATATCGATTGTCAAAGTCGTTGCTGTTGTTGTATCTAGTCCATCAACAATTCTAGAATAAATCTCTGGAATTTTTAATTGGTAAACATCCACTGCAACTAAAGATATAATTCCAACTAACAAAATAAGTCCATATTTTAAATAATACTTATTAATGTATTTTCCAAATATCATACATTCACTTCCTTTAGTCTATATCAATGTATTTTATAATACATAAATCAAGTTGTCAATTGAATAATTTTGAATATTAACTTTATAGCTTTTATTTGCTATAATAGTAATGTTAATAAGTGAGGCATTATGAAGTATTTATTTTTTGACATTGAAGCAGCTAATTCTTATAATTTTATATCGAAAATGTGTACCTTTGGCTATGTAATAACTGATGATAACTTTAAAGTTAAATCAAAAATCGATGTTGTTATGAATCCAGAGTCTTTTTTTGATAAATATATTTTAAATTTGCATATGAATGCTTATCCACTTGAAAAATATAAAAGTGCCCCTCCATTTAGCTTTTTTTATGAATCAATCAAGCATATATTACAAGCAAATAATCAAATAGTTGTAGGATGGTCAATTGAAAATGATATCAAATATTTAAGTGATGCTTGTAAAAGATATAAAAAACAGCAATTTGATTTTAAATACATTGATATTCAAAAAATTATGGTTGATGAATTTAATTTAATTTCGCCACCAAAGCTACAATACGCATGTGAATTTTTAAAAATTCCAATTGCTAAAACTCATAAATCAGATGATGATGCTTTTATGAGCATGCAAATTGCTAAAGCTATATGCTTAAAAAACAAATGCACACTAGAGGAGTTAATTAGTAAATATGAAAAATATATCTCTAGCGTAAGCATATTTAATGAGCATAGCTTAAATGAGAAGCAATTAACATTAAAAATCAATAAAAAAAGATTGGCATTTACTATTAAAAACTATAAGCCAAAATACAATTTATCCTCTCCCTTTATTAAAGAAAGTGATGTGTTTGCTATTTCTAGCTATTTACTTAATGACAAGATTGATGATGTTATAAGTACTATCCATTATATTATTAATTGTGGGGCTAAATGTGCTTTTAATTTTAAAGAATGTAACAAAATAATTTGTGATAAAAAATATATACCTTATTATAAGGATAATATTAAATATAATAAGCAGGAAATAATTGATATAGACACATTAATTATTGAGGCTCTTTAAAATAAACTGTGGGGAAAAAATTGTGGGCCCACAAAGAATTGAAAAGAAAAAGTCAGTTTCTTATAA
>CAKPZU010000149.1 GCA_934215405.1 uncultured Bacilli bacterium
TCCTAGCATTTCCTGTACACTTCTAATATCAGCTCCATTTTCAATCATATGCGTTGCAAAGCAATGCCTTAATGTATGTGGAGTAACATTTAATTTTATATTAGCTTCCTTAGCTGCTTTTTTTACTATATCGTATATAAGCTGTCTTGATAACTTCTCCCCTTCATTATTTAAAAATATATAATCGCTTATCAAGCCATTTAGAATTTGCTTTCTATATTCGTTATACTTTACTAAACAAACCTTTAAAGCATCACCAACATATATTATTTTTTCTTTATTTCCTTTACCAATACATCTAATATAACCCTCATCCATATTAATATCTCCATATTTTAAATTAAGAAGTTCAGATACTCTTAATCCAGAAATATAAAGAAGTAATATAATTGCTTTATTTCTATTACCAATAACATCATCGTTAAAGGTTTTAAGTATATTTAATATATCATTATATTTGATTATTTTAGGATATACCTTGTCATTTTTAATATGCTCAATTTGGTTTAAATCGATATTGTTTTTAATGTTTTTTATATTAAGAAATTTATAGAATTCAATAATTGATGTCACTTTGCGATTATAAGATGTTGTTTTTAAAGGCTTTAGATTCAAATAATCAATTAGATTTTGATTAGTAGCATTTTTTAAGGTTAAGTTGTTTTCTTTTAAATAATCATTTAATAAAATAATATCCTTAGAATAAGCCTCAATTGAATTATTTGATAAATTGTTATTTAATAAATATCCTTGAAAATTTTTAATTTCTTTTTCCATTTTCTAAATCCTTAGCCTTCATAAAGATATTTTTACCAGCTAGCTTGTTTAGCTTATCAATAAGTTCTTTTGTATTATCATTTTCTTTGTTAATTGTAAATAAAGATAGTTGCTTTGAATAATGCTCTTTATAAATTAGATTTGAAGTCGATACTCCAACTAATCTTATAACTTTATTTTCAACTTTATCCAATAGCTTTAATATTTCAATAAAGATTTTATCATTATCATCTGTTGGCTCTATTATTTGCTTTGATTTAGAGGTTGAAACAAAATTTTTATCCTTTAATGTTAAGGTAATTGTATAAGCTAGCATTTTATTAACCTTAAGACGTGAGGAAACCTCATCTGATAAATACTTTAAGTTTTCTTTAATTATTTGATAATCTGAGGTATTGTAATCTAGCGTATGTGAATTTCCTATACTTTTTGGATCTTCATGATGAAGTACTATTCGTTCAGCAATCTCACCTTTAGTTAGCATAATTATTCTATCATAATAGCTACCAAGTATTTCACGTACCTTATAATCATCGCTTTTGATCATATCACCAATTGTATTTATGCCAATTTCCTTAAGGCGAGCACTTGATGCTTTACCAATTCCAAATGTATCTTCAATTTTAATTGGCCAGATGATTTTTTCAACATCCTTTTTCTTAATTATGGTTATTCCTAATGGTTTTTTATAATCAGAAGCCATTTTTGCTAAAAACCGACAATAAGAAACCCCAATTGAACAAGGAATATGAATTTTTTCATATATTTCCTTTTGCAAATTTTGAAAATATAAATACGGATCTTTACCTAAATTTACATCAGTTAAATCCATATATGCCTCATCAATGCTTGCAACCTCTACTATTTTATATTTACTTCTTAAAAAAGTAAAAATTTCATCACTGACCTTTAAGTAGTATTCATGATCAACAGGTAAGAATATTCCATCCTTACATTTTTCTTTAGCCATATAAATAGGCATTGTTGTATAAATACCATCTTTTCTAGCCTCATATGATGATGCGGAAACAATACTTCTATTTGAAAGCCCACCAATTATTAACTTTTTGCCTTTTAAGCTTGGATCTTTTTTGACCTCACAGCTTGCAAAAAAGCAATTCATATCAATATGAACTATTACTGGCATACTTCAATTTTTAATCTATCATCCTTAAATTGGCGAGTTTTTACATTAGCAGCTTGAAGCATCTTTTTTGCAGCCAAATCAAAATCTTTACCTTCGTATTTATTATCTTCATAAACTATTTCTTTAATACCTGATTGGATTATAGCCTTTACGCATTCATTACATGGAAATAATGAAACATATAATGTACAGCCCTTTAATGAAGAAATTGAATTTAAAATAGCATTTAGTTCAGCATGAACTACATATGCGTATTTAGTATCTTGTAGTTTTCCTTCTCTAATATTCCAAGGAAAATCTAAATCATTACAATTTCTTGGCATTCCATTATAGCCAACACCAACAATTTTTTTATCTTCATTAACTATACAACAGCCAACCTGCGTATTTGGGTCTTTGCTTCTTTTACTTGATAGCTTAGCAACTCCCATAAAATATTCATCCCATGATATAATTGAATTCATAAATACCACCTCGTAAATATTATACAAGAAAAATTAAAAAAAAGATACTATAAGTATCTTATGACTGCTGACAAAATAATATTTGTTATCAAATTATTATGGTTAATAGACAATAATATTAAAAATCCACTTTTTAAAATTATAAAAAAAATTGCTGTATAATCCAAATATATAAATTTAATATCTAATTTTTTTATTAATATATGAAAAAATAAAAATATTGCACTAATCTCATACTATCTTTTAGATGAAAAAGGGCACTTATTGTGCCCTAAACATTTATTATTTTACATTTTGATTTAGCCAATCAATATATTCTTTATATGTTTGTGAACCATCAAATCCAGGATAATTTACTACAGCATTGCCTTTAAATTTTGCAAATGTGTTATTTTCAAACGTTAAACCTGCTTTAGTCTTTTCAACGTATTTAGATATATCAACTTTTGTTGAATCATCAACACCTTTATGTACTAAAATAAAGGCGTTTGCTTTAACAACAACATTATTTTTAATTGTAATTTTTGGTGTTAATGTATTTACAACATTTGAATTATCCCATGCGTACGCAAATTGAACACATGATTGCTTTGAACCATCACCATCATAAGTATATAAATCAAAAATATTATTTTCAAATAACATTTCAGTTGATGTAAAATTAATTATAATTCCTCTATAAGAACGAATTGTACAATTCTTAACCGTTAGTTTTGCATAAAGTGGTCCATTGGCTGGTTGTGCATTGATTGCAAAATCATCTGTGTTTCTATTATTGAATGAACAACCGTCTAAAATTAATTCTGCTCCTTCACTTCCATATTGTGCAACAAATTTCAAATTCTCAAATGTACAATTTTTAAAAGTTAGTTTCATATTCTTTTTATTTAATTGTGGTGTGAAATTAATTCCAGAAGTAGTTGCCAAAAATGTTTTGTTTTCATACACTTTATTAGACTCTGAACTATCATTAAATACAAAGTTATCTGAACTAGAATTATTTTCAAATATAAACGCATTTGAACTTTGTGAATTAGCATTGATGGCATTACCAATGAAAGTATCAGTTTTCAATGATGATGAGCCAACTGTATAGAATCCATTATTTAAAGTGACTTTTGAATCAACTTCATCATTTTTATATGCTAATACATGATGATTTAAGTCAATTGTAACTGTTTCAGAATATTGTGTTAACAAATTAAAATTGCTCATTGTTCCACTATTTTGTAAGAAATAATTACTTACACCCTTTGCACCTTGAGGGGCATCAGGATTTAAGAATAATTGCCAATTTTTAGAATCACCATCATATTCTTTTGGAAATTGACAAGTTCCTTTTTCATCAATTAAAACAAATTGAACCTTTTGAATATCATAGGCAAAAATATAACCTTTATATGTAGTCTTAAATTCTCCAATATAAAAGCCATTGTCATCTAAAACATCAGTTGCCTCTTGGATGTTTTTGATTTCTTCAACAACATTATCTGCTTTCAAAGCAATATTATATTGTGTACAAATTTGCTCATCAGCAGACATCTTGGCTTTATTAATAAAACTATTGTAACCGACAATTGATACTGTTGATAAAATTGCTAGTATAGCAATTACAACTAATAGTTCAACTAATGTAAAAGCCTTTTTAATTTTCTTTTTCATAATTTTATTATTTCCTTTCTATTTATTACTTAAAAGGAATAATTTATTATTAATTTATAGTTTATTATTACTTTTAAG
>CAKPZU010000150.1 GCA_934215405.1 uncultured Bacilli bacterium
ATCGCGAATCCCCATGGGGATTGTTATCCTTTTCTCTTTTAATTATTTTATTTGTCTACTTTGGAGATATCATATCAGGCTTGGATAGTTTTTATTTAATATTTAGGCATTTTCACTTAAAGTAATTTTATTAGCAATTACAGAAATAGGATTATATCTTTCGTATAAATCATCATATTCTATAATAATTAAATCATCAACCTTTAAAGATGACACCAAAGTTCCTTCTGTATGGTCATTAAAGGTTACATATTTTAATTTGTTTTCGCCTTCACTTAAAACCTCTAAATAAAATTTTTCAAAATTAATGCTTATTATTTTTACTTCAACATTTTTAACTGGAATCTTACTAATTTCATATAATGAATAAATGTAATCTCTAGAAACATATTCGATTTCCCCTATGTTTTTAAATGCTAATTTTTCATTATAATCATAAGGTGATAATATGTCATCACTAGATTTAAAATAAACATATCTATTATCTTCATATTCTTTTAAAAATATTGATAATAGGGGAGGAGTAAAATCCTTGCTTACTTCAGTATCTAATAACTTTTTATGAGAACTAAACACACGAATGTATCCTGTATTAATTCTAAGGCCACTATTATCTAAAATAGTATAATAGCCATTTTCTCCACGAAGAGAGATTAAAGTGTCTTGAACTGATAAATAAAGTGTTCCTTTTTCTTCGATATATGTTTCAAAATTAGCAACTACAACTTCAATTTCGTTTAAGCCACAATTAGTTGAAATTACATCATTTGCATATAAATCTTCTATTTCATTAACATTAATACTGAATTTATAAGCATCGACAATTTTTACATAATCATAAGGATAAGAAACCTTTAAGTAATCATCTTCACTATTTTTAATTTCACTAGTATTATTTAATGTTGTTAATTCCTTACTTTTAAATGATACATTTCTTATTTCATTTGTTTTATTTGAATCAAATGCCTTATAAGCGGCTATACCAATTAATGATGTTTCATTGAAAATAGTGTTATGACGTTTATTATCATCAATAATAGTAGGAATACTGCTTTCCTTTTCACTATTTATTTCATTATTATTTGAATTAATTGTTAATGCTAAAGGAATAGCAATAGCAATTAACAAAAATGACGCAACAAATCCTAGAATGTATTTATAATTAAATTTCTTTTTCTTCTGCTTATTTACAATATTTTCATAGATAGTTTCAAAATCATCATCATTTGTCTTAGGAATAATCTTTTTAATGTTATCTAGCATTTATTCTTCCTCCATTTCCTTTTTTAGAATATTGCGTGCTCTTTCTAAACGCTTTTTAATAGTGTTAATAGGTAGATTTAATATTTTTGAAATTTCTTTAATCGGTAAAGAATCATAATAAAATAAAATTATAACAGTTTTATATTTATTATTTAGTTCTTTTACTTTTAAAGATAATTTTTCAAGCCTTAAATCTTCATTTTTACTATCATTTACTAAAGGAATATTATTAATTAAATTGTTATTTAAAGAAACTATTTTAGATTTTTTTCTTATTAAATCCTTGCATTCATTGATTGTTAGTCTGATTAAGTAATACTTTTCATCATCATTACTTTTAAAAACCTTGTCATTTATAAAAAATTTATAAAAAACATTTTGAATTACATCTAAGGAATCATCATTATTTTTAGTATAACCATAGCTAATATTCATCAGCTCTTGTGAATATAAATCGTACTTTTCTTTAAATTTTTCTTTATTCATAATATTTCCCTTTACACTAATAAAACGTTTAAGCAATTAAAAAGGTGACAAAAAAATAATTATTTTTACATATAATTTATTTTCATAACAATTGCTTGGTGAAAATCGCCAAAATTTTTCCCAAATATATTTATTCCACCCTTATGTATCGCATCATCTTTTACACCAATAGATAACGTAATAAAAGGATTATCATTAAGCTTTAAATCATTTAGTGTTATTTTGTTATTAATTAAGACATTATCAACATAACAACCATGTTGATCGACTGAAAATGTTTTTAATATCCCAAATTGCGTAGAATTAATAAACCAATACTTTGGTGTATATTTACCTCTTCTTCCACCAAAATCACCAGGAGACGTATAGGTTAATATTTCAATATGATTAATCCAAATTGTAATATCAGAAGGCCAATCATTTCTTGAATAAACTGTTTCAGAGCAAAATTCAAAGGAAAAAGAAATAGATTTGTATTTATTTTTTATATCAGTGTTAGGAAATTTATAAGAAACGTAGCCACTTTGAAACCATAAAAGCTCGGCATTATATCTTTCCGGTAAACAAAATGTTGAAACTTCATCATAGCTTCCTATAGCATCATTAATTCCGGCCAAGCCACATGGGGATTTTATTTTAAAATCAAAATAATTGCCAATTGGCATTTCAAAAACAAATTCATTTACTTGCTCAACATTACTCGTGTTTTCAAATGAAATTTTTACATTATTAGCTGAGCGACTACAAAGCTTGATTTGTCCTTTAATACTAGGCTTATAATCAATAAAAATTAATTGGGCTTCTTGAAGTAAAAAAGTATGCATAGCAACAGATGATTTAGGTAAATTCATAATTAAAGCTATTTCACTAATTGTCATAGGCTTATTTTCAAGTAAACGCAATATCTCAAGCCTTTCTTTACTAGCTAATGCTTTAGCAGTAATATAAATAAGTTCTTTTTGCTTTTCATTTTCTAAAGAATATGAGAATTCCTTATTGCTATTAATAATATCACTCATAAAAAAATCTCCTTATAATTATTTTATAAGATAAAAAACTAATTATCAATATTTTAATGTAAAATGTCTTTTTTTTGTTATAAAATAAAATGAATTTTTCATATTTCTAAATAAATGTCATAAAATAAGCATATAATTGCGTAAAATTAAGCTTACAGAAATTTTGTAAGCTACACTAAAAACATTCTAAAAAACTTGTATAGTTGATTTATTGCATTATATAAAATTAAAATGTTATATTAAATGTGCGAAAGGTCTTATAAGTTTTAGGGTGAGTATATGCAAAGATTAATGAGTGCTTATCCATTATTAGTTAATGATCCATATTTTTCTATTTGGTTAAGTGGTGAAAGATTAAATGAAGATAGGATAATTAGTTGGTATGGTAAAGAAAGAAAAATGTTTGGAATAATAGAAGTTGATGGAGTTAAGTATTGCTTTATGGGTAATCATCCATCTTTTAATCATTTAAAGCAAACAAACATAAATGTAGGTTTATTTAAAACAATATTTACTTTTGAAAATACTGACTTTACATTTAATGTTGAATTTTTTTCACCATTATTAATTAATGATTTAAAGCTTTTAACTAATCCATCATGTTATGTTACATATACTTTTAAAGCATTAACAAATATTAAAAATGTAAAGGTATCTATTTATTTTAATGAAGAGATCACATATGAAATAAAGGATACAATTCGTATGGATGTTATTAAAGCAAGTGATTACGAGGTTGCTTATTTTGGAAAGGATAAGCAAAATATATTTTCACATAGTGCAGATTTAATAAATGCTGATTGGGGATATTATTATTTAACTGGTATGTCTTGTGACTTCTTTAAAGGAAACGATTTATCTTTAAATAATGATGATAGCATTTATATTAGCGCAACTAATAATCATAATTTAATAGAAAAAGAAATAAAAGGGAAATTTATTGTTTCATTTGATGATGTGGTTTCAATATTTTATTATGGTGAATTTTTAAAAAATTACTATTTTTCACATTATAATAAAAATATTTTTGATGCGATAAGTGATTTTTATTATAACTATAAAGAAATAAATCAAAAATGTGCGGAATTTGAAAAAGAATTATTTGAAAAAAGCGCTTATTTAGGAAATGATTATAAAAATATAATTATTTCTTCATACAGACAAGCTATGGCCGCTCATAAGGTAGTTGAGGATAAAAAGGGTAGATTATTATTTTTATCTAAAGAAAATGGATCAGATGGGTGTATTGCTACAGTTGATATAACATATCCTTCTATGCCGTTATTCTTATTATTTAATCC
>CAKPZU010000151.1 GCA_934215405.1 uncultured Bacilli bacterium
ATTATAAGAAACTGACTTTTTCTTTTCAATTCTTTGTGGGCCCACAATTTTTTCCCCACAGTTTATTTTAAAGAGCCACTTTAAATAGGTGTCATTTTTTTTGGAGGAAAAAATTTTTAAATAAAACTCATAGCCATTAATATAACTATGAGTCATTTGATTAATAATTAATTTAAGATTAATTTATCAGTTAAAATATTTTGTGTATTTTTAAATTTTTCAAGCAATATTTCAACTGTTAAATTTTCTTTTTCTTTTCCTGAAACATCAAATATTATTTTACCAGAATCCAGCATAATTAATCTATTACCATATTTTATAGCATCATTCATATTATGAGTAATCATTAGTGTAGTCAATTTATTTTCATTAACAATCTTGTTTGTAATTTCTAAAACCTTATGAGCAGTTTTGGGATCAAGTGCTGCTGTATGCTCATCAAGTAGTAAAATTTGTGGCTTATTTAATGTTGCCATTAAAAGTGTTAATGCTTGTCTTTGTCCACCCGATAATAATCCTACCTTTTGCGTTAAACGATTTTCTAAGTTTAAATCAAAATCTTTAAGTTCCCTAATAAATAGCTCTTTGTTTTCCTTTTTAAAGCCCCATTTTAATCCATGCCTTTTACCACGTCTATAGGCTATTTCTAAATTTTCTATAATTGACATATTTGAAGCACTACCAACCATTGGATCTTGAAAGACTCTTCCTAAATATTTAGCTCTTTTATACTCTTTAAGTTTTGTAATATTTTCATCATTTAAATAAATTGTACCATTATCTGGCTTTAATGTTCCTGATATTATATTCATCAAAGTTGACTTACCAGAGCCATTACCTCCAATTACAGTAATAAAATCACCATCATTAATTGTAAGAGATAAATCATTTAAAGCTACTTTAATATCTTCTTTATTACCCGTTAAATTAAATATTTTTGTAACATTGTTAATTTTTAACATAAGCTTTATCTCCTTTCTTTAAATGATTTTTTATTGTAGGTAAGCACAATGCTAATGCTATTAAAAATGCATATAGTAGGTTTTTAAGTTCTGTTGGAAAACCAAGTTCAATTGCAAGTGTTATTATAACAAAGTAAACAATTGCTCCCAATATTACAGAAATTAAATTATTCTTAAAGGTTTTATTACCAAATATTGCTTCACCAATTAAAATAGATGATAACCCAATAACTAAAAATCCAGATGAGCCTTTAATATCCATACTTAATCTGTCCTGAGCAAACATTGCGCCAGCTAAGGCAATTAAAGCATTTGAAAGACAAACACATACTATAATTGCCAACTTTGAATTAATTCCTTGAGCTTTGGCCATTGTTTCATTCATACCTGTAGCACGAATGGCCATTCCATATTCAGTTCCGAAAAAGTAATAAATTATTAATGATGTGATTATAACAAATACTATCATGATTATAGTTTCAATATATAAATTATACTTTGGAGCATCGCTTATATAAAATAATGAATATATTGTTTTATCATCAATTGATAAAGTTACAAGATTTTTAAATATTGAGTTTTTATCAGAAATACCAATGATAAGTAAGGCAATAGAAGAAGTGGCAGTTAAAGTAATAATACCACTTAATAATTTTGGAATATTTAGCTTTGTATGAAGTAAAGCTGTAATAAGACCACATACTACTCCAGCAATAATTGCTAAAAACGTTGCTATATAAGCATTAACTCCAACGCTTATTAAGCTTGTTGCCAATGCCCCACCAATTAAGAAGCTTCCTTCAGCAGTTAAATCGGCAAAATCAAGTAAACGATATGTTAAGAATATTCCTAAAGCTAAGATACAACAGGGTAAACCAGAAGTTAATATGTTAAGTATGACGTTAATAAAGTATGGCATAGTAAATTATCCTTATATTTTTCTACATTTTTCTATGATGCTAGCTGGAATTGTTATATTAGCACTCTTTAAGCTTTCTTCATTAATAACAAATTCGCACTCATCAATTGATGATGATAAAACGCTAATGTCTTTTGGATTCTTTCCATTAATTATATCAACAGCCATTTTTGCAGTTTTTATTCCAAGATTTTTGTATGAAATTGAAAGAGTAATATGCCCGCCATTTTTTAATAGACCTTCTTCTCCACAAACTGATAAAACATGATTTCTATCTGTAGCGAGCTTAACAGCATTCATATTTGCAGCGATATTATTATCAGTTGGGATGTAAATAGCATCTAATCCTTCAGTTTCACATAAATGATTGGCAACAGTATTTATATCAGTTGAATCAGTACAAGTTTCAATTATAACTTCAATCCCTTTTTCTTCAGCAGTTTTTTTTGCTTGTAAAGCTTGAACTTCAGAATTTGTTTCAGATTGTGTATACATAATTCCAATTTTATCAATATTTGGAATACATTCAATCATCAAATTGATTTGCTCGGCAACAGGATTAGCATCGCTTGTTCCAGTAACAAATCCACCTGGGTGTTCATTGCTTTCTACTAGTTTTGCAAATACTGGATCGGTAACTGCAGTAAATAATATAGGTTTACTAGAGCCACTATTGATTTGTGCTGATTGTAATGATTGGGCAGCACCAGTTCCAATACCTAATGTTAAGTCGCATTTTGATGTTAATGATTTAGCAAGAGTTGCTTGCTCACTAGCAACACCATTAGCATTTTGGTAAATTATTTTAATATTTTCACCATCAACATATCCTTCTTCCTTTAAGCCTTCGATAAATCCTAAGCGAGCAGCTGATAGAGCGTCATGTTCAACTGGCTGTAATATACCAATTGTAATTGAATTTGATTTATTACATCCAGTTAATGCAAGTAATAGATTTGATAATAAAGACATCATTAATAAAGTTTTTCTTTGTTTCATATTGTTTTTTCTCCTTAAAAAAATGTTTGATGCTATTAAGAAATATGGACATCAAACATTTAAGTACCGATTAATTTATAAGTATTATTTGTTTAGATGTCATCTTTAATCAATAACATCTAAAGCTAAAAAGCCAAGATTTTATTGATTATTTCTTGGATAATAATAGCTATAATAAAGATAGAAAGATTTAAATGATTTATTGCTTGTCATATAGTTTTCCTCCTAAACTTTATTAGATGATAGCACACATTCTTAAATAATTCAACAGATTTTTTAAAAAAATTACATAATAGCATGATGAAAGATTTCATTTTATTGAAAGTCAAAAAGTTGTGTGCTATACTTATAAAGCACATAATATTATTATTTTGTACAAAAAGTAGACGTTTTGTGTCATTAATACCTTTTAATACATTTTAAAAAATTGTGTAAAATAATTATGAAAGGATAAAAGAAAAATGGAAAAAAATAATTATATTTATAACATTATTTTATCAGTTTTAAGCGCAGTAATCGGACTTTTATTTATTGTGGTAGATCCAGCTGAATTCTTAAGGTTAATATTTGTATTTGTTGGTATTTTCGTTATCATTTCAGCACTTCCTTCTTTATTTACTTTAGCTGTAAAAGATAAAAGCAAAGATGAGAATATTTTATTAGTTTATACTATAATTACAATTGCAGTTGGTATTTTATTAATTGCTTGTCCTTATACTGTTGCTCGAATAATTGGTGGTGTTGTATTATTAGTCATGCCTATTTATAGAATCGCAACAAGTATTGATAAGCTTGCTACATTTAAAAAAGAAATAGTTAAGCTAGTATTAGGTGTTATATTAATTGTTGGCGGACTTGGAACTACAATTAGAGTGATTTTATATGTGTTAGGAGCAGTAATAATTGTTTTAAGTTTTGCTTATTTAATTTATAATGCTGTTTTGTTATTCAAATTAAGTAGGAAAGAGAAAAAAGAACAAAAAGATAATGAAGTAATTGACGTTTAAATAAATGGGGGGGGGAAAGAAAAATGTCAAAAAAGGAAAGAAAAAAATTTGTTAGTGAATTTAAAGAATTTATTTCACGTGGTAGTATTG
>CAKPZU010000152.1 GCA_934215405.1 uncultured Bacilli bacterium
CTTACTAAAACCATTATTAATAGCTCCATTAATAAATTTTTCTTTTAAGTTATTGATTTCTTTTATTTTCTTTTTAGAAATAGCTCTTCTTAATATATCAGCTTCAGAAAAAGAAAACAAACAAACACGTTGGCATATTTGCATTATTTGCTCTTGATAAATAATAATACCATATGTCGGCTTTAAAATATCACTTAAGGAATCATCTATTAATTGATATGGCTTATTATTTTTCCTTGAAATATATTCATTAATATTATCCATTGGCCCAGGTCTATATAAAGCTAGTAAATCAACAACCTCATTAAAAGAGTTTGGTTTAAGCTGACTAATTACTTTATTAATTCCTGCTGATTCTAATTGGAAAATACCTATTGTTTCATTTTTAGATATTAAATCATATGATGTTTTATCATCATATTTAAAATTATCAATTGTATAATTTTTATTAAATCTTTTATTTATTTTCTTTATAGCATAATCGATTATTGCTAAATTCTTAAGGCCTAAAAAGTCCATTTTTACTAAGCCTATTTTTTCAGCATAAGCATAATCAAATTGTATAGCTAGTGAATTTGTATCATTATAAAAGCATGGAATATAATTAGGCAACTGCTCTTTACTTATTATTATACCAGCAGCATGTAAGCCAACTTGCTTTTTTAAGCCTTCTATTTTGCTTGCTAAGGAACATAATGCTTTATATTGAGGATGAATTTCAATCATGTTTTTAAACTTTTCATTATTTTTATATTCATCATTTAATGAAATGCAATCATTTGAAATATTTTTACAAACATAATCAATATCTTCATTATTGAATTTCATTACTCTTCCTAAATCACGAATAGCACCTTTTACTCCATATGTTTGATATGTAGCAATACGAGCAACATTTAAAACACCATATTTTTCTTTTACGTATTCAATGACTTCATCTCTTTTTGTATCAATAAAGTCAACATCAAAGTCAGGGTAATTAATTCTTTCAACATTTAAAAAACGTTCAAAAAGTAGATCATATTTTAAAGGATCGATAGTAGTAATGTTTAATAAATAAGCAATTAAAGAGGCTCCACCTGATCCACGAGATGGACCAACAGCTATATCATGGCTTTTAGCATAATTTACATAATCAGCCACAATTAAATAATAATTTGAAAAGCCCATTTTTGAAATGACACTATATTCATATTCAAATCTTTGTATGTATTTTTCATCATTAATCAAATTTAAAGCAATAAGCCTTTCTTTAGCTTTTTCATATAATGTTTGATTTGGATTATCAAATAATGAAGGTAATGAAAATTCTACAGGCTTAATTATTAAATTTATTGATTTAATTAATTCATTTAGATTATTTAATTCATCATTATCATAGTATATTTTTATTTGCTCATATGTTTTTAAATAAGCCTCAACAATAGCAGGAATATTTAAAAAATCTTTATTTGCTGGTTTATTATTTTTTATTGAATCAAGCAAATTTAAAACAATGCAATCCTTTTCACTTTTATGAGTTGCATATTGAAAGGCAATGCATTTAATATTTAAAACACTAGCGTATTCCTTAAAATCATTAATTTCTTTTTTATCTTTATTTCTATATCTATAAATGCCAAAATAAATTTCTTTAAAAGCACTCTTTAAAGAATCCATAAATTCATTAGCAGTAAATATATTATTGTTTTTTAATAAATAGCTAACATAGCTATCTTCACTGGATATAATAATAATTACATCACTAGCATATAAAGCTAAATTTTTATAATCTATAAAAGAGTTATAGCATAAAGTGGAAATATATGAAATGTTTTTAAAGCCATTTGCATTTTTTGCAATAAAAATTAAAGGGAAAATTTCGTCTTTATATTTAACTTTAGCCTCAAGGCCAATAATTGGTTTGATGCTTGCTGAAATACAAGAATAATAAAATTGTAATGAGCCATGTAAATTATCATCAATTAATGCACAGCTATCTTCTTTATAGGCTTTACAAAATGAAATAGCATCATCAATTGTTATAGCTGATGATAAAAATGAATAATCTGATTTCATTTTGTAAATAAAAGACATAATTACCACTTCTTCCCTTTTCTTTAATTATATTATCATATAATTAGCTTTAATAAAAGTTAATTAGTAATTATTTTTTTAAAATTTTTAAATCACTTCAAGGTAATATAAGATAAACTTGAAAATATTTGCAATTAAAATAATTAATATAGTCATAATATGCTAAGTAAATAAAGGAAATTGCTATTTACTTAAGCAAAATAGTGAATTATAATAAACTTGTAAATACGGAGGATATTTTATGATATTACCAGTTTTAGATAAGGAATTTAAGCCAGCTATTATTGAGCTTAGAAAATTTAATGAGGATGTATTAAAATCAAATAATAAGCAGCATTTAATTATTGCTGTAAAAAGAAATTCAGGATACGTTTATCGTAAAGAATTTGATGTTTTCAAAGATGGCGTTGATGATGAAAGAAATGTTTTTATTGTTGAACGTTTGATAAAATCAATCTTATGGGTTGTCGGAGGCTATGAAATATACATTTCTGGCTCAAAATATATTTATGAAAAAATCAAAGATTTCTATAGAGTTGGTGGCTTAAGAGAATTTGATTATAACTTTATGAGTAATGTTTATGAGCATGAGGTAAAGGTTATTTATAAGGAAGAAAATGAAATGCCAAAAGAAAAGAAATCTTCAGTTCCAGCTGGAGGTCATTTAGATGGTAGACGTATTGGCTTTGATGCTGGTGGATCTGATAGAAAGGTTTCAGCAGTTGTTAATGGAAAGACAATTTATTCTGAAGAAACTGTTTGGTTTCCAAAATTAAATAGTGACCCTAAATATCATTTTGATGGTATTTATGCTGCTATGAAAACAGCAATTGATAAAATGGGTGGCGATGTTGATGCAATTGGCGTATCATCAGCTGGTGTGTATATTGATAATAAAGCTATGGTTGCTTCATTATTTATAAAGGTTGCCAAAGATGATTTTGATAAGCATATTAAAAACATTTATATGGATGTTACTCATAAGTTAGAGGAAGAACTAGGCCATAAGATTCCATTAATTGTTGCTAATGATGGTGATGTTACTGCTTTAGCTGGAGCTATGGATCTAAAGGATAATTGCGTTCTTGGAATTGCTATGGGTACTAGTGAAGCTGTAGGTTATGTTGATGAAAATGGTAATTTAACTGGCTGGCTATCAGAACTTGCTTTTGTTCCAGTTGATTTCAATAAAGAGGCCATGGTTGATGAATGGTCACTTGATTTTGGTGTTGGCTGTAAATACTTTAGCCAAGATGCTGTAATTAAGCTTGCTCCACGTGCTAATATTAAGCTTGATGATAATTTATCGCTTGCTGAAAAATTAAAATATGTTCAAGGCTTAAATACATCACCTTCTAGTGAAGCTAATAAAATATTTGAATCTATCGGTGTTTATTTAGCTTATGCCTTAGCATTTTATGCAGAATTCTATCAAATTAAGCATGTATTAATTCTTGGAAGAGTTACATCTGGAATTGGTGGAGATACTATTTTAAGTGTATGCAAGGAAACATTAAGCAAGGAATTCCCTGAATATAGTAATTTTAATATTCAAATGCCAAGTGAATATATGCGTCGTGTTGGTCAATCAATCGCCGCTGCTTCACTTCCTGAAAGTAAATAATTTATTGGGCTACTTTAAAAGAAGTAGTCCTTTTTAAAAGGTAGAAGATAATGATTATAATAATTACAGGACCATCACATGTTGGAAAAACTTTTTTAGCTCAAAAGCTAATGGAAAAATATAATTATCCTTATTTATCAATTGACCATTTAAAGATGGGCTTAATTAGAAGTAAAAATACTAAGCTAACACCTTTAAGTAGTGCTAAA
>CAKPZU010000153.1 GCA_934215405.1 uncultured Bacilli bacterium
TTAATTATAGTGGAATGTTCCACAAAACGACATTTTGAGTTTGGCGTTTTATGACATTTTCAGTTTAGCATTTACAATTATTAAAATTAGAATGTTAAAAAGGAGTATGCAATGATATAAATGAAAAATAAATATTATTCAACTAGTAAAAAACTTAATAAATTTTGTAATACGTTTATCAAAGAACATAAGCAGTATAGATTAATCTATATGGCAATCTGTGATGCTTATGGTGATTTTTTAATGGCTTTCGTACTAAAAACAGAACAAGATAAGTCATTTTTTATTCAAAACTATTATGATGAATGCTGTAAAAATTTCTATAATGGATTTTTATCTAATGGGTTATTAAGATATGATGTAGCTACATATAAAGAATTTGAATATTACGTTTTTTCTCGTGAAGAGCTTGACAGTAAGTATGAAGGCAGTGTTTATCTTGCCATGCATTAAATAATTATACATAAAGTTATACAAGTTTCGTCTTATAGGAACTTGTATTTTTTTACTTTAGTTAAGTGGAAAATAATGGCGTACTAAATATGTATTTTAATTGGAAATTTGCATATAATATGTTATAATTGAATTATAAATTTATATATAAGTGTTAATTTGATTATAACATTAATATGGAGGTGTATTATGGAAAAAATCATGGAATTAATAACTAAATATATTGAAACTGTCAAGATTGGTTATCCGATATTTTCTAGTGATATCCATAATTATGTTTTAAATGCAATCAAAGATGCAAAGCCATTAGTTATTAATGAGTATATAAATCGATATGAAAAAAAACATGATGATTTTATTAGATATAAAAAAGGTATTTATTATAAATGTGTTAATACTTTTTTTGGCAAAACAAAAATTAAATATGCTGATTTAGTAAAAAGATTGTATTTAGAGGATGAAGGTGAAGTATATGGTTATGAAACTGGCCCATCGCTTATTAATGATTTAGGTTTAACTACTCAAGTTCCTAAATATCTTTTTATTGCGACTAATAAGCTACAAGTTGACAAAGTAGATAACTCTATTAAGCTAGTAAAACCTGTTACTAAAGTTACAAAAAAGAATTATAAGTATTTACAAGTTTTAGATGTTATTTCAAATAAATTTAAAGTTAATATTGAAATTAATGATTATAATTTAATCCTTAGGAAAGAAATAGATAAAATGAATTTAAATTTTGAACAATTATTATATTACGCAAATTTTTATAATGATAATGAAATTTATAAAAAAATTGCAGAATTAGCTAGGGAAGAAAGTTAATATGAAATTGCATAAAGACAAACTAGTTATGGAATTATTAATAACTACTATTAGTGAAAAAAATGGTGTTAGAAGAGATGTATTAGGAAAAGATTATTATGTTACTTTATTATTAAAGGAGTTGACTACAAAAGAAAATCAAAATTTTTCATATTTTAAAGGAGGGACTGCACTTTATAAGGCATTGAAGTCTATAAGAAGATATAGACTTAACTGTATATGTAAATGATTTAATTTCACAATCCTAAAAACAAAAAAGATTAAAACAAGCAGTTTTAGATTATGAATCATTAAAATTTAAAGAAAAAATTAAGGACATTAGAAATAGCTTAGAAGCATCTTATCAATATGATTCACTTTTTAAAATTGCACAAAAAGATTCATTGCAAAGATTTGGTAATGTAAAAATTGAAGCTACTAGTTTTACAGTTAGTGAACCTATAATAATGTTAGAAATTGCGCCACATCTTTATGAGTTAGCAACTGATGAAGAAAGAAAAAAATTAGAAGAAAAATATGATGTTAAGCCTTTTTGTATTGGAACGATATCGTTAGAAAGAATATTCATAGATAAAGTGTTTGCCTCACAATATTATTATGAAAGAGGAGCGTATATTGATTTCTGCAAACACATTTACGATATTACTGTCATGTATAAATTGCCTAAGATTAGGAATTTATTCAATGATAAAGAAAATATCAATTATTTAATTAATTTAAAAAGGACTGAAGAGTCTGCTCGTAGTTGAGGTGTTTCTGCCAACATAAATATATGTGATTTTGGATATCTGAATGATATCAATCTTTACGGAAATGATGATTTTATTAAATCGTTAAATTATATCCATGATACTTATGTTTTTAATGAAAAAGATAAAATTAAAATGGAAGATATTAAAAATACGTTATTACAATTTAGAACATTATTTTGTATGGTAGAAGATTTTAAGAAAAAGTAAACTTTTGATAATTAAAAAATCTAATTTAGAAATGTAAAAATACTGGAAATAATTAGGAAAATATTAAATATAGCCATAATTAAAAAAAATTCTTTTTGATACAATTGGAGGTTAATAGATATGGGAATAGCTGATTTTTATTTAAGAATTAATTTTAGAAAATTTGATTATGGTAAATTCGAGATAGTATATCAATCATTTGCTAATGAAAGTATATTCCGAATTTTAGATAAAGAAACTGAATTAAATTTTTTATCATTAGAGTGTCAATTCGATAATTTTGTCCCAGCAATTATTATTGCATTTAATAATCTTTATCCTTTTAAAGAAAACATAGTTTCTATTGAAACACATGGAATTACTAAGGAATTTGCATTTAATAAAGTTGAAGAATTTTTAGAGTATATATTTTCTATTAATAAAAATCAACTATTAGCATATTACAATCAAATGGGTTATTTAGGAATTGATGCAAAGGATTATTATAAAAAAAGAATTAAATTAAGAAAATATTATAAAAAGTTAAAGTAGTATTATTAATTTTATAAATAAGCATAAAGAATATAAATTGTCATTAATAGTAATAGATGATTGTGATAGCTGTACTTTCGTTATTTCTATTTTAAAAGCAAAATATGATAAGGCTCTTTTTATTCAAAGCAAACATAACAAATTCAAAAGAAATAGTTTATAATTATATAACATATATGATATGAGGAATACTTTATGTTTGAAAATGGATTAAAGAATTTTGGCTTTGGTTGTATGAGATTACCAATGAATGGTGATGAAGTTAATTATACTGAGTTTAATAAAATGATTGATACATTTATTGAAAATGGATTCAATTACTTTGATACAGCTCATGGATACCTAAGTGGTAAAAGTGAAACAGCCATCCGTGATTGCCTTGTAGCTCGTTATCCTAGAGATAAGTTTATACTAACAAATAAGCTAACTAATTTTTATTTCAAAACAGAAGAAGAAATCCGACCATTTTTTGAAAGTCAATTAAAGCTTTGTGGTGTTGAATATTTTGATTTTTATTTAATGCATTCGCAATCAAAAGAAAATTTTGCTCATTTTAAAAATTGCCATGCTTATGAGCAAGCATTAGCATTTAAAAAAGAAGGAAAAATTAAACACTTTGGCATTTCATTTCATGATACAGCTGAGGTTTTAGAAGAAATATTAAGCGAATATCCTCAAATTGAAGTTGTACAAATTCAACTTAACTATGTTGATTATGAAGATGCAGCTGTTTAATCAAGAAAATGCTTAGAGGTATGTAATAAATACAATAAGCCTGTTATAGTTATGGAGCCAGTAAAAGGTGGTAATCTTGTTAATCTACCAAGTGAAGCTAAAAATATATAGAAGAATTACATGGTGGAAGTGCTACAAGCTATGCTATTCGTTTTGCAGCTGGCTGTAATGGAGTTTTTATGACACTTTCAGGAATGAGTAATCTTGAGCAAATGAATGATAATATCTCATTTATACGTGATTTAAGCCATTGAATGAAGAAGAATTAAAAGTTGTTAAAAATGTATGTAAGGTATTTAAATCAATGCACTTAATTCCTTGTACTGCTTGTAGATATTGTATTGCTAACTGTCCAAAGC
>CAKPZU010000154.1 GCA_934215405.1 uncultured Bacilli bacterium
TCTAACTCCTAAACAATTTAAAGAGTTTTTTACCCCCTAAACACTATAAAGTGTCTACTTTCTCTTGACTAGTGCAATCTATTAATAAATAAGCTAGGGGCTAATAAGAAAAAAGGCTTTATGGAATATGTTGAAAAGCCAAATATGATTTATGGTATATATATGCGACTTGATTTATTAATGGAAGATAATAATAAAGAAGAAATAATTAAAGAAGTTAAATATTATTTCTTAAATATGGCCAAGGAAACAAAAACACTTTGGGAGCACACATCAATTCTTGCTAGCTTAAATCATGCCTTTGCTTCATATTGTTTAAAGTTTATTATTTTTGCTTTAACATCTTATAATATTATGAACAATACATTTATTGATAATAAAGGCATTAATATTGATTGTGATATTTCAATTCCTTTAGATATTTCAAATACTAAAAAATTAATAATAACAGCTAGTAATAATACAATTAATAGTAAAATTGTTTAATCATTTAAAATTACCTTGCAATATTTATTTTATATAATATATTATATCTTATAAGAGGTGATTAAATTGAGTAAGGCCACAACGAAGAAAGCTATTTCTTATGCCTTTAAGGAATTATTACTTGAAAAGCCATTAAATAAAATAACAGTTAATGATATTACATCAAAATGTGAAATAAATAGGCAAACATTTTATTATCATTTTTTAGATATTCAGGATTTAATTGAATGGATATGCTTTGAAGATGCAGATAAAGCTATTAAAGATAATAAGACTGCTTTAACCTGGCAGGAAGGCTTTTTATCCCTTTTAAATTTAATGATTAAGGATAAGCCTTTTATTAGTAATATATTTCATTCTATTTCTATTGAAGCTTTACAAAATTATTTATATAAGGTTGTATACGATTTATTATATAATGTTATAAATGAACAAAGTAATAATTTAAATGTAAGAGAAGATGATAAAGCTTTTATTGCTAATTTTTATAAATTTGGTTTTGTTGGTTTAGTTTTAGATTGGATTAAAAATGATATGAAGGATGATCCAAAGGAAATGATAGAAAAGCTTGATGGCTTAATTCATGGAAGCATCAAGCATGCCTTAACAAATGCGAGCTATTGATTTTTGGACATTTTAATAGATTTGTCGTAAAAAGCATTAATTAATCGTTAATGTTTTTTTCTTTGACAAACATTAAATTTTAATTATTTTTTTTACTTTTTCTCATTTGTATAATATAGACGTAAACAATACAAGGAGGAAAAAATTATGTATTATTCAGCAGGAAATTATGAAGCATTTGCACGTCCAGTCAAACCTGAAGGCGTTGATAAGAAATCAGCATATATTATTGGAACAGGCCTTGCAGGTTTATCAGCAGCCTTTTATTTAGTAAGAGATGGACAAATGAAAGGAGAACATATTCATCTACTTGAAAAGCTTGATTTAGCCGGTGGATCTTGCGATGGTAGAAAAGATATCACAAAAGGATTTTTCATGAGAGGTGGTAGAGAAATGGATAACCACTTTGAATGTATGTGGGATATGTATCGTGATGTCCCATCAATTGAAACACCAAATATTTCAGTACTTGACGAGTACTATTGGTTAAATAAAAAGGATCCGAACTATTCATTATGTAGAGCAACCATAAATAGAGGAGAAAATGCTCATACAGATAATAAATTTAATTTAGATAAAGAATCAGCAAAGGATTTGATGACTTTATATATGACACCAGAAAAGGATTTAGAGGATAAGAAAATTTCTGAAATATTCCATGACTCTTTCTGGCAAACTAACTTCTGGCTATATTGGCAAACAATGTTTGCATTCCAAAAATGGTCAAGTGCGCTTGAAATGAAGCGTTATATTCAACGTTATGTTCACCATATTGATGGCCTACCTGATTTTAGTGCTTTAAGATTTACTAAATATAATCAATTTGAAAGTATGATTTTGCCTTTAGTTAAATATCTTGAAAGCCATGGTGTTAAAATAGAATATGGTATCGATGTTAAAAACGTTATCATTGATGAAAAAAATGGCAAGAAAATTGCAAAGCAAATCATCTACTTACAAAATGGAGAAGAACATAGCATTGATTTAGTAGCCGATGACTTAGTATTTATCACTAATGGTTGTTGTACAGATACATCATGCTATGGTGATCAAACTCATAAGCCTGATTTATCAAATATTGTTAATGGTTGTGGTGAATCATGGGATTTATGGAAAAATATTGCTGCACAAGGAAATGAATATGGTAATCCATTAAAATTCTGTGGTGATGTTAATGCTACAAACTGGATGAGTGCTACTATTGCCACTTCAAATGATGAAATCATCGATCACATTAAAAACATTTGTAAACGTGATCCTCGTTCTGGAAAAGTTACTACTGGTGGTATTGTAACTGTTAAAGATAGCGTAAATAATTGGTATTTATCTTGGACAATTAATCGTCAGCCACAATTTAAAGCACAAGATAAAAACATGATTTTAGTATGGGTATATTCTTTAAATACTAATAAAGAAGGTAACTATGTTAAAAAGGCTATGAAGGAATGTACTGGTGAAGAGGTATGTAAGGAATGGTTATATCATATTGGCGTTGATGAAGCAAAAATTAATGAATTAGCAAAGAATGCATGTAATACAACTACTTGCTATATGCCTTATATTAATGCTTTCTTCCAACCACGTAAAAAAGAAGATCGTCCATTAGTTGTACCTCATAATGCCATTAACTTTGCATTTATTGGCCAATTTGCTGAAACACCACGTGATACAATATTTACAACAGAATATTCAATCCGTACAGGCATGGAAGCTGTGTATACATTATTAAATGTTGATAGAGCAGTTCCAGAGGTTTGGGGAAGCACTTATGATGTTCGTGAATTATTAAAGGCTTCATATTATGCAATTGATAAAAAGCCTATAACTGAAGCAAAGCTTTCATTTAAAGAAAAAGAATTATTAAAGGTTGTTTTAAAGAAGGTTAAAGGTACTGATGTTGAGTTACTTTTAAAAGAAAGTGGCTTAATTAAAGAAGACGAATAATTATTTATAATCAGTGAAATTATAAATATGTCAAAGAGCAATGAAAGAATTAAATTAGATTTCATTGCTCTTTTTATGTTAAAAATAAAAAAACTGGAATAATCCAGTTAATAATTATCAATGGCGCGCTAGGCAGAAATCGAATCCACAACCCCTTGGTTCGTAGCCAAGTACTCTATCCAGTTGAGCTACTAGCGCTAATGGAGGTTCCTGTCGGATTCGAACCAACGGTCATTGAGTTGCAGTCAATTGCCTTACCAACTTGGCTAAGGAACCATCACAAGCATTGTAATTATACACTTTTATTAGGAAATTTTCAAGTGTTTTCATTAAAATGCTTACTAAAATATATGTATTTTATAAAATTTTAAGAATACTAATTAATAAAGTTAATATTTTGTTTATCATTCAAAGAATAAACAATTAATTCTGAAGCTAAATAATTTGTATGAAACATATTAATCGCATTTATTTGGCTATTATTGTAGGTTGTATAATAATATATTCCTTCATTTAAATTACAACAAGATGCATAAATTGTTTTTTCATATTCATCATTTACTTTGCAACCGGAAGTTTAGCAGAATAGTGCAATAAAATATGAAGCAACTAAAATTTCTTATCTAAAGATAAGGATTTTTTTATTT
>CAKPZU010000155.1 GCA_934215405.1 uncultured Bacilli bacterium
GCTTTTATTGTGTCCTATTCAATTTCATTATATTTTATGTATATGTTAATGAAGTATCTTCATCACCAATTAATCAAAGCAAGAATATATAAACATATTAAGCAATAATTTAAAAAAAATCTAGACATTAGTATGTATATGAGGTAAAATTATCTCGGTTAGCAATTTATTAACAATCACATAAATTTATGATTTATTGTTTTTAATTGCAATTAAGATTTAATATTTGGAGGATATTTTATGTCAAATAGGATTAAAGCTTCTATTATTTTTGCTTTTTTATTTTCAAGTATATTTTTATATTCATGTGGAACTGCTTCTCATACTCACGAATATATTGAAACAAAGATTGAAGCAACATGTGAAAATGAAGGATATGTTTTGCATACATGCGAATGTGGCGATAGCTACAAAAGCGATATTGTTAAAAAATTAGGTCATAAGTTTACACATTACGTTTCTAATAATGATGCAAAATGTGAAGAAGATGGTACAAAAACTGCAAAGTGTGAAAACTGTTCTGCAACAGATACAATAATAGATGAAGGCACAGCAACAGGTCATAAATTCATAAATTATAAATCAAATAATGATGCAAAATGTGAAGAAGATGGTACAAAAACTGCAAAGTGTGAAAACTGTGAAGCAACAAATACAATAACTGATGAAGGCACAGCAACAGGCCATAAATTTATAAATTATGTTTCTAATAATGATGCAAAATGTGAAGAAGATGGTACAAAAACTGCAAAGTGTGAAAACTGTGAAGCAACAAATACAATAACTGATGAAGGCACAGCAACAGGTCATAAGTTTATAAACTATAAATCAAATAATGATGCAGAATGTGAAAAAGATGGTACAAAAACTGCAAAGTGTGAAAATTGTGAAGCAACAAATACAATAACTGATGAAGGTTCAGCAACAGGTCATACTTATTCAAGTACATGGTCATATGATGATACATATCATTATTATAAGGCAACTTGCGAGCATATAGATGAAAAGAAAGATTATGCTAAGCATACTATAGAAGATGGTATATGTACAATTTGTAGTTATCGTCAACCAATTAAAGCCTACGATATTATTTTGTCAAACGATGAAATTGAAATAAAAGAGGGAAGTAGTAAAAAGATTTATGCTATGATTTTTCCATCAGATGCAATAGATAATAAATTAACTTGGACAAGTTCTGACACTACAATTGCTAAATGCCTTAGCGAACAAATATATGCTTATAAAGAAGGAAAAACAACTATTACAGCAAGTAATGGAAGAATTAGTGTTTCATGTATTGTTAATGTAATAGCTAATGATCCATTTGAATTTCAATTAACAGATGATGGTTATATTGTTAAAGGTTACACTGGAAATGAAACTAACATTATAATTCCTGAATCTTTTAATGGAAAACCAGTAATTGGAATTGGTGATAAAGCATTTGAATATAATAAGAGTATTTCAAGTATCACAATACCAAGTGGTGTAACATATATTGGCAATAATGCATTCTATGGTTGTTCATATTTAAGAAATATTAATCTACCTAATAGTTTAACTGAAATTAAATCATATGCATTTAATGATTGTTCATTCCTAAGAAATATTATTCTTCCAGAAGGTGTTAAAATAATTGGAGATAGCGTATTTCAAGATTGTAGTTCTTTGACAAATATTACTATTCCATACACTTTAGAAAAATTAGGTGATTATGTGTTTGATAATTGTAATAACTTAGCCTTCTATAATTATAGTAATGCCTGCTATCTTGGAAATACTACAAATAAATATCTTATTTTAGTTAAGGCATTAAATAATAATATAAAGAATTGCAGTATAGCTAATTCTACTAAGTTTATTTGCAATAATGCTTTTGAAGGTATTGATACTTTAAGTAATGTAACATTTGGTTCTGATTTAATTTATATAGGGAATTATGCATTTTATGGTTGTAGCAAAATTCCAACAGTTTCTTTGCCTAATATGGTTATCGAAATTGGTGATCATGCATTTGATTCTTGTATAAATTTAAAAACATTAATTTTAGGAAACTCAATAACTACAATTGGCAATAGTGCATTTGCATCTTGTGGCAATCTAATTGGACAAGGTGATACATTAATCATCCGAAATAATGTTATAACAATAGGAAATAATGCTTTTAATTCATGTGCTTCGATAAGAAAAATTCAATTAGGAGATAGCATAAAAACAATAGGAACGAATGCATTTTATAATTGTGTTAAAATAACAAATATATCTATACCAAATAGTGTTGAAGAAATTAAAATTGGCGCATTTAGCGAATGTAGTGGCCTTTCAAGCATTAGTTTTGGAAATTCATTAAAATTAATTGATAATTATGCTTTTAGTTCTACATCTATAACAAAGGTTATTCTTCCAAATGGAGTAAGAAAAATTGGTGAGGGCGCATTTGCAAACTGTAAAAAATTGTCTAGTATTTCTATACCAAATACAATTAATTATATTGGCTATAATGTGGTTGAAGGCACAAGCGTTAAGTACAATGCTTTTGACAATGCTTATTATCTTGGAAATGATGAAAATAAATATGTTGCTTTAATCAAGGGAAAAGATAAAAACATATCATCTTGTACAATCAATGATAATGCCAGAGTAATTTCTTCAGGATATTTGTCATCACAAGTTTATTATGGTGCATTTTCTAATTGTGGCAAGTTAACAAGCATTGTAGTGCCAAGTGGTATTATAAATATTGGTTCATATTCATTTTATAACTGTAGCAACTTAGAAAGTGCTTTGTTGAATGAAGGAATTACTAGTATTGAAGATAATGCTTTTTCTATGTGTGCAAATTTAAAGAATGTTACTATTCCAAAAAGTGTGATAACAATTGGAAACAATTCATTTTATGGATGTAGTAGCTTAGCAAATATTATAATAAATGAAGGGACAAAATATATTGGTGATAGAGCATTTGCTGGTTGCTCTATTAATAATATTTCAATTCCAAATAGTATAATAAATATTGGATATTCATTTGTTTCAGATAATGATACGATAAAATATAACGAATATTTAAATGGAAAATACTTAGGAAATGAAACTAATCCTTATTTAGTTTTAATTAGTGCTAATGATGTTACAACATTTGAAACTCATGATAATACTAAATTCATAATGGGGAAAATTCCAGGCCTATATTCTACAAAGTCTAATTTAAGAAAAATTATTATTAAGGATAATGTAAAAAGTATTGGCAAAAGTGCTTTTGCAAATTGTTATAATTTAGTAGAGTTAGATTTAGGAAATAGTCTTGAAGTAATAGATGAAGCTGCTTTTACTAATTGTGAAAAATTAAAAAATATTTTACTTCCTGCTAGCATTAAATCAATTGGTAAGAATGCATTTTATGGTTGTAACTATGATTATATTTTCTATAAAGGAACTAAAAAACAATTAAAAGATGTTATGTTTGAAAATAAACAAGCATCAACAATAAATTATATATATCCTCTTTCAAAATAGAAAAAAATAGTAGTTCTTTGTATGCTTTGTTTTACAAAGAACTACTATTTTAACTATTTAATTATTTTTTGATAACACAATATGAAACATCATTTTTAGCAATTAGTTTTTCATTGTTTATTTCGTTATAAGGTGCAAATAGTTTTTCATTGACATATTCGCTATCATATAGG
>CAKPZU010000156.1 GCA_934215405.1 uncultured Bacilli bacterium
GATGCATATTGGTCCTTAAACTATGGTATTTTCAAACACTAGCAACACTTTCAGCAAAAAGAGCCAAAATTTGTCGATAATGCGTAACTTTTTGAAAATAAAAATATATATTTTTATATAGTTTGGCGATTAATCATATTTAGTATCATGTCTAGAAGTAAATTTTGAGGTAAATATTTAAGTGTTAAAAATATAAATACTTCTAAAGAATAACCATAGATTACTATATTTTAAAAATTAATTTATTGCAAGTAGTTAAAAATAAATAATTAATTTTTAAAATAAGCTAAGTATAATGATTTATTGATTGTGCAAGATTTTTATTATAACTGGTGCTTTTTAAATACTCAATTTAACAAGTAAATGTTAATTAAGCACCTAAAGTCCAAGTTGTAACAGCTGTAGCTTCAGCAAGGTTATGTGTATATTCTAACTTAATTGTTCCTTTAGCACTTGCTGTCTTTGCAGTATAAGTAACAACTATTTTGCCACCTGATGTTAAATTAGAAATTGTTGATGTTTCAGAAGTACTAATAGTTGCATTCTCATCGCCTAATAATTCCTTTACAACTTTTGTAACAAAAGCAGCATCTGCAGTATACTCAAACTTATCAGCAGTTTTTACAAATGTTCCACGATTAGTTCTTATTGCTACAGTATGCTTTGTTCTATTAGCATAACTTATTGATGTAATATTTTCATTATTACCTACATCAATACCATTACTAATTGCTAATGATGTTTCTTGATTATTATTAAAAAATTATCTCTTAAATAAAAACTATAATCTTTATAAGTATTCTTTATTTCATCATCAGTACTTACAATAACATATAAGCCTTTATTAGCAGACATTTTTCCTTTTGGAAACACTATTTCTCTTTGATCATTTAGTATTACCATTCTATCATTAACACTATCCCAAACAATATTATATTTTTCAGATGTTGGAGTTAATTTTGTTAAATCGTAACCTCCATCTAATACATCATCTAAAGCATCAATCATTGTTTTATTTTTACCATCTAATGCTTCACTTGCTTCAAGAACAGTATTCATTTGTTTTACTAAATAAATCTCATTCGATTCTTTAGCTTTTTTACTAAATGCACCATAACCGACAATTGATACTGTTGCTAAGATAGCTAGTATTGCAATTACAACTAATAATTCAACTAATGTAAAAGCTTTTTTCTTTAATTTTCTTATCATAAATATAAATTATTCCTTTCATTATTTTTACTTAAAAGGAATAAAAAATTATCAATTTATAATATGTTATTACTTTTAAGTGAAATCATTATAACCTCCCTCCGTATAAAATCAAGTACTTGTGTAAAATATTGTCTAGATGTCACAATCTGTATAAAAATATTAAATTTTGATAAAAAAAGATATTAGATTGGTTTAAGAATTTAAAAATTCCATATTCATTTTCTAATATCTTTTATTGCTTTTAAATCATTTAACTTTATTAATTATCAATTTTGATAACCTCAACTTTTTTATTTTTCCAATAAGTTCCACTTGCGCGGAAATAATCTTGTAATTCCGTTGTTGTTGAACAAACTTTAGTTTTATCATCGCCATCATATACAGTTATCGAATTTCCGTACCACACAACTTTTTCTAATGCTTCGCAATACGCAAATGGTTGTGTTGCGTTTACTCCACCGAATGAAGTAATACTTTTTGCAATTTCAACATTTTTTAGATAGATGCAATGTGAAAATGCATCAGCATCAATACTCTTACAAATTGAGTCTTTCTCAAATTTTACTTCTGTTACATATTGAGATACGCCTGTAGAACCACCATAGAACAATGCTGGAACAGTTGTTACTTTATTGCCAATAACAACAAGTAACCCATTAGTATTATATACATTTTGCCCTGCATTTTGAAAAGGCATAACATTTTGTGATGATTGAACTTTGTTTAACGCATTACTATTGTAATATATATATTTAATTTGATGACAATTAATAAAAGTTCCATATCCTAATAACTCAACAGAATTGCCTAATGATACACTTTCAAGTTTTGTGAATTTTGAAAAACATGCATTATTTGGATCATACAAATTTAAATCTTCAATTGTTACATTATATACTTTTTCATCTTTCGATATATATTTGTATTCTCCATCGACTAATTTTAGATAATAATATACACCACCATTTCTTCTATATACTTTTTTACCAGATACTAATACATATCCATCACTATCACAAACAATTTTTGTTGTTAATTTTTTTACATTATTTCCTATTTCTAGTACTTCTAATGTATCTTTTAAACAATTTGTTTTGTCACGTGTAATCTCGTTAACATTATTAAAATAAACACCTTTCATATTTTTATTTAAGTAAAAATCATTACCAGTTACAATGTATATAAAACTAGAAGTATCATATGTATTAACTACTTCCCCACTTGGAATCATAATACTTTGAATTGCAGTATTTTCATTTGTCTTATCAACAAATCTCACCATATACATCTTGCAATCAATTCTATTCCATGCAAAATATGTATTTGGTGTTTGAATATTAAAGCAATCTGCTACCAAGCCAAATTTAGTTGCTTTTTCTAATGCTTCTGTAGCACTATTAGCTTTTATTTTGCTTACGTTTAAACCAGTGTTTAATTGTTGAAAATAACTCACATCATTTTGTATAAATTCTAATTTTGGAATATTTAATGATACATATTGCTTTTCGAAAGCAGGATTAGTAAAAGTAGCCGTATATGTTGTTCTACCTTCTGTATCAAAAGTTGCATCTATTATTTCAACAGTAGAGTTTACTTTTTCGGTTTCATCCTTTTTAATACCATTTTTATCTTTTCTACTTGCTGTACATGTTGAGTAATCAGAACTCCATTTATATTCTGGTATACTCCAAATTGTTGATTTACTATTATCTACTTTAGCATTACCACCTTCAACAGTAATAACTTCACTATCAAGTTCAGATCCTTCTTCTGCAACGAATCTACCATTTAGAATTTTTACACTCTTTACTTTTCCAAATTCATGGTAAGATTCGCCCTTAACATTGATAATATTAACATTACCACCCAAATCATAATGCTTAACAGTATCGTTAATAGCATCGACTTCAATCTCAGTACTATAAGAATTAGTCCTTAAAATTACAATTTGCCCTTCAGCATCAGCACTTCTTGAATATTTAACACTTGTAATATTAGCATTATTTCCAACATCAATACCAGTTGAAGTAGTGATTATTATATCTTTATAATCATTCTTTAAATAATTACTATATTTTGTTGATAATGCTTCATTACTATCAATTACTTTAAATATATCAACTTCTTTTGATTCAATTTTCATTTTTTCTGGATAAATTCTTCTATCATTATCCATTAATATCATTTGGTCATTTTTACTATCCCAAGCAATATCATATTCATTTGTTGTTGGAGTTAGCTTTTCAATATCATAACCAGCACCTAAAACATCTTCTAGTGCTTCAGTCATAGTACTATTATTTCCATCAGTTTGTTGACTTGCTGTTAAAACATCATTCATTTGTTTTACAAGTACTATGTCATTTGATTCTTTAGCTTTCTTAGTAAAACTATTATAGCCAACAATTGATACTGTTGCTAAAATTGCTAGAATTGCAATTACAACTAATAG
>CAKPZU010000157.1 GCA_934215405.1 uncultured Bacilli bacterium
TCATTATCTGATAAAAATGTAAATAAAGTCCTTTCATTTTGAGCTACTTTCTCTGAAATTTGAATTAAAGAATAAATTGCATAAGGATTAAAAGTCAACCCATTATCAATTAAATAAGCTAGCCTATTTTTTTCAAATAATGTTGTATTTTCAAGTTCATTGAAGAAATCAGTATTATTTGAAAAATATATATTAACTAAATCTTTGTAATTACTATTTTTTTCGATAGCACTACATATTATTTCATAATTTTCATCAAGTGATCTATCAAATCTAATTTGCTTAAATCTCCCAGAAATTTTTTCAAATTCATCAAACATACTTTTGTCTTTACTGTATAGTGAAAAATCTTTATGCGTAATGCAACAAAAATGCATTTGATAGTTATTTGAAGAATTACATTTTTCTGCGAAATTTTGAATTCTATTTAACCTAGTCAAAAAGCCACTTGATTGATTTTCAAGGAATAATCCAAATTCATCAAATACAATAAATAATCCCGTATAGCCATATTCCTTTATTTTATATGAAACATCTGAATAGATTTTGCATATATCTCCGCTAACTAAAGGATTAAAACTATAACCGTGATTTACACACTTAAATAAATCCAAAAATTTTTTATAATATTTTATATCATAATTTTTTAACCCTTGTTTTAATACTTCGATGTTTATTTTTAAAGTAGATAAACAAACATCAAAAATATTAAATCCATCAATTTTCTGCTTTTCCCATTCGCTAATAATACGTAAACATTCCATAAATACAGAATCAGGAGTAATTGATTCTAATCCATTATCACATAGAGAATTCCTTAATGCTAGCATAAAATTTTGATCTAAATCATCAGAACTATTTCCAATAATAACTGGCAAATAATTAATTTTGTCTTCATCAATTTCTACAATAATATTTGTCAGTTCTTTATCTATGCTTGAAAATTTGCTAACCACTTTTTTAAATAATTCTCTATCACTATGATTAGATAGTAAATATAAAATAATTAAAGCTAAATAAGATTTTCCTTTCCCGTATGGGCCCTCAAGAATTGAAGAATGAAAGTCACCATCTAGAATTGCTTTTAAATATGATTTTATAACATCACATAAGTCAGTAGTTGGAATATATTGCAAAATTTTTTCTTTATTATTTAAGTCATATGTAATATTAACAGATGACTTAAACTTTTTGTTAATTGATAAATAATTATTAAGCATTTTTATCCTCCGTAAAATATGATTCAAATATTTCAGTTAATGTTAGTTTCTTTAATATTGTAACTATGTTTAAACCTGCAGTTTTAATTAAAGTTATTAAACCATTTTTTTTCATTTCTTCTAAATATAATAAGAAAGACGATTTTGATAAATTAAAAAATTTTAATGGAGTATTTTCTAACTCATAATAATCTTGTATATTAAATGAAATATTAATATTATTAAAATATAACGAAAGTAAAATCGAATAAAAAACTATTCTATAATCTAATGAATCAAATGTTGGTGCATTCCTTACATATACTTTTTTGCTTTTCAAATCTAATAAATTCAAATTAGATAAAGGACATTTTAAATTGTTTTCAGGATTAGAAAAATCAGCATTGTAATAAGACTTTAGGACAATTCCTATATCAGATTCAAGTGAAGATTCAGAGCTAATTTCAAAATCATTCTTTGAATAATAATCTTTTAAACGTATAAAAACCTGTTCTTTATCAAATTTATCATAAGTAATATTAAAGAAGGTGTTAAAAACTGGATTTTCCTCAAAATCAGAAACTAGATTTAAATGAATAATCCACCAAGAAAATTTTGTATCAAGGAAGGGATCATATCTATGTAATAAATTTCCAAATTCAGTTAAGGTTGCTGTTCCATTAGAAAAAGTTGCAATTTTTGATGCTTCTAACCAAAACCTCAATGATTTGCACATATTTGAACCTAGCCCTAAAAACTTTGGGCCATTTTCTTTTTTCAAGCATAAATTATTTTCTGGTATAATATTTATGGCTTTTTCTAACCAACCATCACGAATTGAAAATGTTTCATTCCTTTTTAACTTCAATGTACTACTCATAATATACTAATTTCCTTTCTTAATTTTAAGAATTTTATTTATATAGCATCCATTTGGAAAATGTTTTACACATTCTAAACATCCAACACATTTATTTGAATCAATTGTATAAGAAATCGTTTCATTAGAAACGCTTCCTTTATTAGTATTAAAGACTTTAATTGCTCCAAATTTACATACTGCTTCGCAATAAGTACATCCAATACACGTTTGATATTTATTAACTTGATTTTTTAAATACATTTCAGCAATCTTTTTTTGGCTAAAAATTGGTGAATTACCGACAATTGCAATTTTAAGTAACGACGTTCCAATCCTACCTGATAGCCTTAAAATTGGCATATTAGTCTTTTTATCTAGAATATAAACCTCATTTAATACTTTACGTCCGATTTCAGTATTAATTTTGCCAAATGGAATAAAAAACTTATATAAATCATTTGAAATAGGTTTTGTTAAGTCAAAATTATAAGTATTTTCTTCTAAAGCACATGGTTTAAAAGAAACGACTGATTTTTTACTTATATCAAGTCCATTTCCACCCTGTCTTTTTTTCCATTCACCATCATCAATATATGTTTTCCAGTCTGGTTTTCCAATTTCTTTTGCAAATTTATATAATATGTTTCTAAAATTAACAAATTCGTTTGGCATATAAATCGAAGAAAGAAATTCAGACCAAGCACTATTATTTGGACAGCACCAACAACCGACTCTTGAAAAGCCAAGTTTATATGCATCATTGAAATCAACATTATTTGATAATATGTATAACCAAACATCAAAATCAAGCCAATCGATAATCGGATTTACTGAAATTTGCTTTTTAATCTTCGACTCTTTTGATTCTCTATCATACTTACTTCTTGACAAAGATTCATTTCTTCTTATTCCTTGAAATGTATAAATAGTGTTAACATTCTTAAAAGTAGATTCAATCTTTTTTGTTATTGCACCAGTTTTAAAAACTGTACAACACCATCTCATCATTCTTGCAGGAGGGCCAATAACTTCACATAAATCATTGAAATCTTGATCTTTATTTTTGGCAATCAACATTGGAATCATTGGATGCGATTCTTTAAATCTTGATAAATATTCTTTTGAAAAAGGGTATTCTAATGTTGTATCTCCATAAATGTGAATAATATTTTTATTAGTTGCATTTAAAACCAGATCACTTACTACAGTACTATCTTTACCGCCACTAAAACTTACAAACATTTCTGATTCAGATTTTTTATTAGCTATTTTTCTTATATATTCAATTGCTTCAAAAGTTATTACATTTAAATGTGATTTATTAATTTTTATAAAATTTTTCATTGTTTTTGAGTCAAAATAATCGTTAACGTATTTTTGATTTTCTAGGCTATATTCATTTAACTTATTTATAACATCTTGAAAAGCATTTTTTTCTCTAAATTCTTTGTAAGGAAAATTTTTTTTATTGCCATCTATAATATAATGGTTACTTCCTACATTCCATACTGAAGATTTTGCATACTTAAAAGGGGTCCCGTTCAAAACCTCTAAAAGCAATCTTTCTTGAGGAAAAACAGGCCTTAAGTC
>CAKPZU010000158.1 GCA_934215405.1 uncultured Bacilli bacterium
ATTAAGCCTCTTTTTCATAAAAAAAGAGGATGAGAACCTATTTTTAAATTTTATAGGTTTCTAAACATCCCCTTTTTCTTCCTTTTAAAAAGGCCCCTTGAACAAAAATAAAAAAAATATGTTGAAAATAAATAAAAATAATGGTATAATGTGCCAAATCTTACATATAATATGTGAGATACTAGGAGGAAAATAATATGAAAAAATTAACTTATGTATTAGCCTCATTACTTGTTGTTACTTCTGCTTCATCATGTGGAAAAAAGAACAATGAGGGAGTTGGGGTGTATACCTATCATGATTACACAACTGTATCACCATCAAACTGGAATGAATTAACTTATGAAGATAATAATGATACGCAAATCATGAAACAAATTAGCAGTTCTTTCTTCTCATTCGATTACAAATTTGATGACTCTGGGAAGATTGTAAGTGGTGATTTTACTGTAAATTATGATGCTGCTACAAAACTTGAAGATGTAACAAAAACTTATGCTGGCGTTGAAAAATGGGGTATTCCTACAAGTGCAACTTCTGCTAGAGCCTACAAGATTACTTTAAGAGATGACTTAAAATGGGATGATGGCACAAAGATTGATGCTACTGATTTCGTTTATACAATGAAACAACAACTTGATCCTAAATTTAAAAACTATCGTGCTGACTCTTATTATACTGGTTCTACAGTAATTCACAATGCAAAGAACTATTTCAATAATGGTCAAACAGATCTTGCTTCTCCAAATGATATTAAAGGGGCTGAGGGTATAGAAACACTAAGTGCAATACTTGAAAAATATGGCTCAGCTAAAGCATATGTAAACTGGGATTATTCATTTGGTGACACTTATGAAAATGGTGCTTGGACTGGAAGTGCAACAGACGAAACTGTTGATAGTGGCTACACATTAAAGCAATTATACGATATCTTCGTTGATGCTGGTGCAACACATAATGGAGCCCCAGCTGCAAAAATGGAAGAATATTTTTGTGATGAAGTTTCAATTTCATATACATATGCCAAAATGGATTATGATGGAAACGTTGGATTATTCGTTGGCGATAGTAACTATGAATTAGTATTAATTCTTGATAAACCACTTCAATTATTAGAAGATGATGGTTCATTGAGCTATAAGGCAGCTTATAATATGGCAAGCTTACCATTAGTTCATAAAGCAAAATATGAAGCTAACATACACAAACCTCAAACTGGTTCAACATTATATACATCAACTTATAATAGTGATGTTGCATCATCTGCTTCTTGGGGGCCATATAAATTAACATCATTTGAAGCAAAGAAACAATACGTTCTTGAAAGAAATGAAAATTGGTATGGTTATAATACTGATTTTTATAAAAATCAATATCAAACATCAAGAATCGTTTGTGATACAATTCCTGAATGGAAAACAGCATGGGGTGATTTCCAAATAGGCAAGATTTCATCAATTGGAATTGATCCAGATATTGCTGCTGATTATAAAAATAGTTCACAAGCTATTTATACACCTGGTGATTCTGTAAGTTCATTACAACTTCAATCAAGCGAAAAAGCCTTAAGAAATAATGAAAGCGCTGGAGTTAACAAGACAATTTTACTTCAAAAAGAATTCAGACAAGCTCTTTCACTTGCAATTGATAGAAGCGAATACACTTCAAAGTGTACAACAAGTTCTAGAGCTGGTTATGGTATTTTTACTACAATTCACTATTATGATGTTGCACATGGTAAAGCATATAGATCTGCTGACGCTGCAAGAAAAACATTATGTGATGTATATGGTGTTGATGTAACAAAATATGATAGTTTAGAAAAGGCAGAAGCTGCAATTACAGGCTATGATTTAACTCAAGCTAGAAAGTTAGTTGATGAGGCTTATGAAAAATCAAAAGCAGCTGGAGATATTAAAGATACAGATAAAGTTGTACTAATTATGGGTACTGCTGATGATACATCATCTTCTTTCTTAAGAATATTTAATTTCTTTGAAACTGCTTTCAATGAATTAGTTAAAGGAACTAAACTTGAAGGAAGATTCGAATTACAACATAAAGGATATGACAAACAATGGGCACAAGATTTTAGAGCAGGTGCTTATGAAATTTGTACTGGTGGTTGGACTGGTGCTGCATGGGATCCAGGTTACTTCCTATTAGCTTACTTATCACCTAACTATATGTATTCACAAGCTTGGGATACTTCTTCTGCTAAGATGACATACACTATGTGTGGAAAAGAATATACTATGTCATTAATAGATTGGTACTATTGCTTAAATGGCCAAGGCAGTGAAGATAAGAACTGGGCTGAAGGCGCTGTTGCTGCTGAAGATAGAATTGGTTTAATTGCTGCTCTTGAAAGAGAAATTCTAAGTGTATACTATACAGTACCACTAGCATATCAATTCTCATCATCACTATTATCATATCAAGTTGAATATATTACACGTGAATATAACACATTCATGGGTTATGGCGGAGTTAGATATATGACATACAATTATGATGATGCAGCATGGAAAGAATACACATCAAAGAACGAATTAAATTATAAATTATAATTAATTAATAGTCAAAATGTCACAATTTATGTGGGATAAAGCTATATTTATCCCACATTTATTGGCATTTAGGCAATCAAAAGGAGGAGATTAAAAAATGTATATGTTTAAATACATCCTAAAAAGATTAGGACTAATGATAGTAACTTTTTTAATCATTATTATTATTTGTTTTGTTTTAATTAAACTTTTACCAATTGTAGTTGATGTATCTTTAGGAGATAGCAAAAATATCATTGAAGCTCAACTTAGAGCACGAGGATATTATGATCCTATTCCAACTCAATTTATAAATTATATTAAAAGAATAATATTAAATGGTGACTTTGGAATTGGCGTTAATATTCCAGAATATAGAAATAAACCTGTTTGGGATAGTTTTGTTAAGTGCTTACCACCAACCATCTTAATTAATGTTTATTCATCATTGATTGCCATTCCAGTTGGTATTGGACTTGGAATTTTTGCTGCATTAAAAAAGAATAAATGGCAAGACCATTTTATAAGTACTGCAGTTATGTTTTTCATTTCTGTTCCTAGCTTCATTTATGCTTTTTTAGTACAGTATATTTTATGCTATAAATTGAGGCTATTTGATTCAACTGTTAGTTCTCTTAAAGATGCTGGCGGCTCGTATTTTACATTGAAAATGTTTAAATCCATGATACCGGCAGTTATTACTATGTCATTTGGTTCAATTGCTGGATATGCAAGATATACAAGAGCTGAATTAACAGAGGTTTTAACAAGTGAATTTATGCTACTTGCTAGAACTAAAGGCTTAACAAAAGGGCAAGCAACAGTACGTCACGCTTTAAGAAATGCTATGGTTCCAATTTTTCCATCAATTGTTGGTGAATTTGTAGCCGTACTAAGTGGTTCATTGGTTATTGAAAAAATCTTTGCAATACCTGGTGTTGGTGGACTTTATCTATCAGCCATAAATACGCAAGATTATGATTTCTTTATGCTACTTTCGGGCTTTTATGTATTAGTAGGTCTTTTATCAGCAATTGTAATTGATATTTCTTATGGTTTTATTGACCCAAGAATAAAGATGGGAGCAAGATAATATG
>CAKPZU010000159.1 GCA_934215405.1 uncultured Bacilli bacterium
ATGGTTGCTTTAACCAAGGTATAGCTATCTCTTTTTAAGAAAGCCTTTAAGGAAATTTCATCAATTGCTTCTTTTACTAATATTTTTTTATTTCCAACTTCATCTAAGACATCACATTTATATACTGGCATAAGTTATAACACCACCTTTAAGTAAAAATTAATAATAGCTTCTCCATAAAATAAAGCAAATAATATTCCTAAAACTAAATATGGACAAAAAGCTATTTCTTCATCTCTTGCTTTCTTTTTCATCTTAATTAAAGTAATTTCAATAATTGATCCTACAAGGGATGCAACTAAGGTTGCAAGTAATAATCCTGAATACTTAAGTATTAATCCAGCAATAGCCATTATAATAACATCGCCACCACCTAAGCAATCATTCTTTAAAATAAATTTTCCAATTAATTTAATTAACATGAAAAATGCAAATCCAACTCCTACTCCAATTAAATATGGTAAGAAATCATATTTAAGATAAAATACCCTAAACAAGAATAAGCCAACTGCTAATACTAAAAATATTATCCAAAATATATCTAGTATTGTTTTTGTTTTAAAATCATAACCAGCAATTAAATATAAAATTGCTGTTATTAAGATAATAAATATAGTTTCAAAGCTAAAGCCATAAGCTAAAAATGCTAAAACAAATATAATACCTCCTAATAATTCATAAATAAAGCTAGATAGTCCAATTTTGCTTTTACACTGACTACATCTTCCTTTTAAGAAAATATAGGAAAATACAGGAATGTTTTCATACCATTTTATTTGATGCTTACAATTAGGACAAAACGAAGATGGCTTTATAATGCTTAAATCATTAGGCACTCTATAAATAATAACACCAAAAAAACTAGCTAATGCACTACCTAAAATAAAAGCATATATACATACCATTATTGTTAATCCTAGCATAGTTTTTTCTCCTTTAGTTACTACTTGTTACTTCTTCACTTATACTATCAGTTACATTTTGTCTTAGATCATCAATTCTACTACCTGCCATTGTTGAATATTTTATTATTATTGTAAATACTGTTATCATTGTTAATGTTATAAAAAATGAGACTACTAGTGTTGTTAATAAGACAACACCTTTTTTCTTTTTGTTAGCTAAACCTTTTACTACCATAATTTAAGTTCTCGATTATTACTTTATTATTTTTTATATCTTTAACATTAACAATTAATTCATGATTTTCATTATAGCTATATACTAATTCATAATTAGCTTCATCTCTATTATTTACTATTTTATATGTTAAATCATAGAAATGAGATGTTTTTTCAGTATCACCAAAATATTCTTTGGCCCACTTACTTTTATAAGTATTACAATAAAAATTTATATCATAGCAAATGCTTTCAAAGGCCATATAATCTCTTTGCCTTTTTTCTTGCTTTACAGAAGATAATGATAAGGTAATACAAACAGCAAATGTCATTGTAAAGATAGCTGTTGCTACCATTACTTCTACTAATGTTAATCCCTTTTTCATGACTTATCACCCTTGTATGAGTAGTTATAAAAAGAAATATCAACTGCTTTAGCATCAAATGTATTTCTTATTTTATCAAAGACATTTGTATATACTCCAACAATTTCCTTTTTTTCAAGCTCATAAAAATGCTTACAAACATATGTGGCATAATATTTAACAATGTCCTCATCCTTAGTAAATGAAATAGTGCTAATTACCTTATTATCACATGATACGACATATGTATATAAATTATTATCATAATACAAATAAACAAAATCTTCGTTACTATGCTCTTTTACTTTTGTTTGTAAATATGAAGCAAATAAATCATATGAGCATGATTTTACCTTTAATTCAGTTTTTAATTTATTAAAGTAATCAATTATGTTTAGTGGAATAAAGTATGTATAATATACCTTTCCATAATTACCTTTAGAGGTAATCATTATAGTATAATATTTATCTTTATAGTCATTACCAAAGCTATTTTTTAATTCTTTAGTATATAGCATTCCTGATTTATAAAAAGCCATCTTTGGTAAAGATATAGTTGACTTAAACATATTATCTAAAGTAAATAATACATCCATTTCTACAATATTCTTTCCTAATTCCTTTATTTCGTTAATTAAAAGATCAGTATTTAAAATCACTCCATCTTCAATTTGAAATGATTTAAAAAATACTGTTTTATTATTTACTAGAATATTGTTTTCATAATAATATAAAGCAGCAAATGGAGTGGCAATATTATTATAGTGAATTATTAGTTTCCCTTTTTTTTCTTTACCCATAATTAATTTCCCCCTAAATCTCTAACAATAAAGCTATATGTATTATGTAAGGAATTACTTCTATCATAATTAATCATACATCTTAGATATGGTGAATCAATTTCTTTGTAATAAAACATTCTTGTTATTGGTGTATCTGACATTGTATATTTCACAACACTTTCAACTTTGATATATAATTTACCTTCATCAAAAACAAATTGTGATTCAGAATAGTCAGTTATAAAATCAGATGTTGAATCTTTAGAAATTTTATCACCAATTAACGTGTCTTGATTTTCAAGTATGTAATCTCTTAAATTTGTTAGCTTATAATTTATTTCAGAATTATTTATTACTTGTTTTGTTGTTCTGCTTACAAAAAAAATAGTGGCGGTTAAAGATGCTAAAATAATACTTGCACAAGCTATACCAACAATAAGTTCTACTAATGTGTATCCTTTTTTCAATGTAAACGCCTCCAATAAATTGTAAAAAAATATAGTTAGGATGTTATCCTAACTATATTATATACTATTTATTTTGTTTTTTAAATACTCAATTTAACAAGTAAATGTTAATTAAGCACCTAAAGTCCAAGTTGTAGATTCAGTTGGTGCACTTAAATTATGTGTATACTTTAAAGTGATTTTACCTTTTTTTGTTACAGAATTACCACTTTCAGTTAACTTTACATATTCAACTGTTATTGTTCCACCTGTAGCTAGTGTTTTTATTGTAGTTGCTGAAATACTATCAATTTCACCTTTTTCATCATTAAGTAATGCTAAAACAACTTTAGTTACAAAAGCTACATCATCTGTAAATGTTTCAGTAGATTCAAAATAAACACCTTTTACAGTATCATACTTAATAGTATATTTTTTGCTATCAATTGTTACAACTTCTTCTCCATCCATTAATTGAGCTTCGATTAATGTTGTATATTGGTGTAATTCAGTCATGTCATTTGACTCTTTTGCTTTTGTAGTGAATTGAGAATATCCTACTACTGATACTGTTGCTAAGATTGCTAAAATAGCGATTACTACTAATAGTTCTACTAATGTAAAACCTTTTTTGTTTTGTTTTTTCATGTTTTTATTTCTCCTTTTTTCTTTTGAGTAAACGACTTTGTTTACAAAAATAATTATAATTAATTTTCCGACAAAATCAATACATTTTTTGCCAGATGTAAAAATTTGGGCTCTTTTTGCTGAAAGTGTTGCTGTGTGTCCCAATTTTGGTATAGGCAAAATTATATAATCACTATAGGGATGTGAAATGCTAATGCAAAAAGAGCTATATGAACTTGTAAATAAGTTGACAAAAGAAGAAATAACTGAATTACTTAATTACTTAAAAAGAAGATTACAAAT
>CAKPZU010000160.1 GCA_934215405.1 uncultured Bacilli bacterium
ATGTTAATGTAGTAAGTTGTGCAATGGAATCATATCATGTATTTGCAAACATTGCCGGAACAATTAATCTTCAAAAGGGACATATTGAAATTGAAAATACTGGAAAAGTTGGAAGCATTAATGTTACTGCAACAAGTTCAAGTAATATAGCTATTTCTAATACTAAAGGTGGCAATCTTGGATTTGTAAAATCAGAGAATACTGGAATCTTGAATTCTAATAATGTTAAAGTTACAGATAAAACTGGAGTAATGACTGATGAAAATAAAGATGCTGTTGCTTATTCAGAAACTAAAGGATTCTTAAAATCATGGCATAGTACTTTATTTGATGGAGAAACAACTCTATTAAAAGATTTAACCAATAAAAATTATTATATAAATGTCAATAGTAATGTAAAAGCAGTCTTTAATTTAAATGGACACGATTTTGCAACATATAATGGTTCAAATAAAATCAATGGTTCATTAACTTTTAAAGACACAAAGAATAAAGGTAAATTTTATTCTAAAGGTGGAAGTAATGGAACAATAATAGAAGTAAAAGGTGAAAAATCACAATTTATAATGGAAAGTGGATCAATTGAAGCTTTAGATTCAAGTGGCGATTATGTTAATAAAGGATTATTTGGAATTGGAATTTGGGAAGGCGCAACTATCGTTATGAATGGCGGTCAAATCAAAGTTGGATGGTATTGTATTGCTGGTAATGGACAAGATATTGCTAAAACATCTACAATAATTATTAATGGTGGAAAATTAATTAGTGTCAGTGATTATGCTTTATATTTACCACATAACGGCATTACAATAATTAATGGTGGTGTTGTTGATGGAGCGGCAGGTGCTATTTCATTAAATAGAGGTTCTTTAACTATTAATGGTGGTTCATTCTCATCTGACGGAACTGGTGATGTTGGAACATGGGGGGGATGGAACTGGAGCTAATAACCAAAAGGCATTAATTAATTCTGAAGCTAAGTATGGTGATGTAGTAATTACTATCAATGGTGGTAATTATAATGTTCAAAAATTAAATGTATTTGCGGTTGGTACAATTAATGATTCTTCAATTCTAATTAATTATGGGACTTATAATAAGTATATCGATAAATGGGTTGCTACTGGATATGTTTGTGATGATAATGGTGATGGCACTTGGTCAATTATAAAAAAACAATAATTTAAATGAATTATTAGTTAGATTTGCATTTAATTAATGGAGTATGGTTTCAATTACTTTTACAAATATAATTATAAAAAGGATAAAATGTAAAAACTTATTTTTGTTTTAAATTTTATCTATAGTCATTATTCGTTTTACTTTAAATTGTAAAATGTCTAATGACTTTTCTTTTTACGTATAGTGTAAAATAAATTTTAAATAAGGTTTTTCAAAATACGACAATTAAATTAATATGTTTTTTCTAATAATATCTTTTTAAATTTATAACGTAGAACGTTCCTTGTTTAATTTTTAGTAGCAAATCTTATAATTCTATCGATTGTTTTGTTGAGGTTTCTAAATGTGTCGTGACTTTTTATTACTAATAAGTAATAATAATTTGCGAAGAGAGGGGAGTTCAATGAAAGATTCAAAAATGGAATTAACATTTAAATATGCTTTGTTTTATTTACTTTTGGCAAGTGTAATATTTGTTGTAACAATTTATGCTTTTCAAGGTATTGTTAATTATGCAAAAGGAAAGATTGATAATTATAATTCTCAACAAATTAATACTTTGTTAAAAGAATCATCTACTCAAAATAGTTATGATAAATATCAGGATTTATTAGATCTATTGAAATATAGTAACGCTCTTGATGAAGATAATAGATTAACTATAAAGCCTGAACGAGAAGGATATTACTGGGTTTGGAATGAAAAGTATAATGAAATTAGTTGTGAAAAATATGATGATATAATAACTATTGCAGATGTTGAAAGTAAAGATTACAATCCATGGTTAGATGATAAAGAAATCAATAAAGTATTGATTAATAGACAAGGTATTATTTTTGGTGGTTATTATTTAATATATACTAAATATGATATTGACCCATTAAAAATGATAACGAATGACGAAATATATGATAAGTATTTTGTAAATTATTCAAAATTAAGTAAGTTATATAAAAAGTTAATAGATTATTATTATAAAAATGAGAATATTTATTTATGCGATTTTAAAGACAATGAAATTGTTTGGTATGAAAACAATAATGGAATATTAAAGCTAGTTAATAGTTCATTATATAATGAAGATATAGATAATGTAATTGTTTTGAATGGAACGAAAACAATTCCAAAGTTAGCATTTAAAAACTACAAAAAGATTAGAAAGATACATCTGCCTACAACTTTAATATCAGTTGATGATGATGCTTTTATAGATTGTGATGGATTAGAGACTATTTATCACTCATATAATGAATACGATGTTAAACAACTAAGAAGCTTCTTATTTTAATTTATAAGTTTTAATGTTAAAATAGATATGAAGTAATTAGGAGAAAGTATATTAATGAATAATGATATTTTTTTAAAATTATATAATGAGATAGAAAGTGAAATTATTTCCAAGTATGGACTAAGTGAAAACTATCAAGGAGCTCTTGTTTTTTTTAAAAGCAAAATAAAGGATAATGAGTTAAAACTAAAAATTGATCAAGTGAGAAAACTTCGTAATTTTTTAGTTCATGAAGATATAATTAAGGATTATGAGATGTTTGAAATATCACCTCAGGTTATTGATTTTTTAAAAGAATTATTAAAGTTAATACTAAATCCTATTAAAGCAATTGATATATGTAGTAAAAAAAATGAAATTATATGTGCTAAATTAACTACTAAGCTATTTGATGTGATGAATGATATGAAATTAAATGGTTATTCGCATATTCCTATCTTAAATGATAAAAATGTAGTAATTGGAATCTTTTCTGAAAGTACTTTATTTTCTTATGCTCTTGAGCATAAAGAAGTTATATTTAATGAGAATACTACTATTTATGATTTATACAAGTATATACTTTTTAAAAATCACAGTAGTGATAAATATATTTTTGTTGCAGATAATTTAGAAGTAAAAGAAATAATTAAGTTATTTAAAACTAATCAACAAAATAGTAAAAAGCTTAAAATGATTTTACTAACTAATGATGGTAATCCATTAAAACCATTAGTTGGTTTAATTACTCCATTTGACTTATTTAAAATATAATTAGTTTAAGAATTTCCAAATGTGAAATTCTTTTTTTTAGCTATAAAAATAATACACACGTTACTTATCAAAGCATTCAAAAAGTGTGTAATATCTTTTAATTACTATATACAAAGTATATAGTAAAAATTAAATCAATTTATGAAACAAATTTTACATTTAAGTGGTAATTATTGACAAGCACTTGTAAATGTACCTGGGG
>CAKPZU010000161.1 GCA_934215405.1 uncultured Bacilli bacterium
CAAAGGGTATATACTATTATTAATCCAAATTTGACTAATGGAAAAATTGCTTTAGCAAAGAAAAGTGATACTGAAACTATATCATTTGTTGATGTTGTTTTGGGGCTATCACATGAAAAAAATATAGATTTGTATGTTACTGGTTCAAATTCTAAAATGCTTTCTTCTGATATTGTAACTGAATTTAGAGATAAGGCAACTAATATACATATGTCACCATTATCATTTGAAGAATATTATAATTATATTGGTGGTTCAAAGGTTGAAGCATTATATTCATACATGCAATATGGTGGAATGCCTTTAGCAGTGCTAAAGGAAGAAAGTGAAAGAAAAGACTATTTAATTAGCTTATTTAAAACAACTTATTTTAAAGATATATTAGATCATAACAAGCTTACTAAATCAGAATCATTAGATGAACTTTGTAATATAATAAGCGATTGTACTGGTGATTTGTTAAATTCAGAAAAAATAGCAAATACTTTTAAAAGCATTAAGCATGAAAATATTAATAAACAAACAGTAGATAAGTATATTAATTATTTTGTAGATGCATTTATCCTTAGGGAAGCTAAAAGATATGATTTGCGTGGAAGAAATGAAATAGGAGCATTAAGAAAATATTATTTTTTAGATACTGGACTTAGAAATGCAAGATTAAATTTTGCATATACTGATGAAGGAAAACTTCTTGAAAATGTTATCTATAATGAGTTGATATATAATGGATACTCTGTAAATGTTGGAACATTTGATAGTATTGAAAAAGATAAAAATAATAAATCGATTAGAAAAACAAATGAAATTGATTTTTATGCTAGAAAAGGTAATAGGCTATATTATATTCAGGTAACAGATAATATTAATGATGCAACAACAAAAGCAAGAGAGTATAGACCATTATTTATGATTAATGATCAAATTCAAAAAATAATTGTTATAAATAGACCATTATCTGAAACAAGAGATGAAAATGACTTTACTATCATTGGTGCAGTAGATTTTATGCTTAGATTTATCAAATAATTAATGAGCATACTATAATTATTGGAAAACCGTGTTTTTATATTCAATTTTTTATTGGAAAAACCGGTTTTTTACATTGAAAAATGTTTGGAAAAACCGAAAAAATGATAAAACATTTATATATAGGCTAGAAATTCTTTATTTAAATATTGTAGTAATAATATTAAAATTGATGCCATAAAAATAATTTTTGCATAACTTATTTTAATAAAACGCTTTTGATAGAAAATAATTAGTACTATACTTTTTAGTGAATAAAACAATTGAAATGTTATATACTTTAGAGTATAATACTTATGAGTATATAAGGCGGTGACAATATGTTTTATGGAAGAAAAAACGAACTTGAAAAATTAGAAAACGAATATTTAAAGCCAAACTCATTGTGTTCAATATATGGATCGAGAAGAATTGGTAAAACGTCATTAATCAATGAGTTTATAAAAGATAAAAAATGCATAATGTTTCAAGCTAAAGAAGTATCTAATAAAGATAATTTGAAATCATTTTCATATAAAATATTAGAAAGTTTTAATAGAGATGATGAATATTCATATTCAACATGGGAAAAGGCTTTTGACGCAGCAATTTCGTTTTTTAAAAATGAAAAAGGAGTTATTGTCATAGATGAATATCCATATTTAGTAAAATCCTATAATGGTATAACATCTATAATACAGGATGTTTTTGATAACAAAATAAAAAATAGTAATATAATGCTTATTTTGTCTGGCTCTAACCTTTCTTTTATGGAACGTGAACTAAATGATAAGCAATCACCTTTATATAAAAGAACAACTTTAAAAATGAAAATAAATAAGCTTCCTTTTGATGAGGCAATAATGTTTTTAAAGAATTATTCAAATGAAGATAAAATGAAGTTTTTGTGTATGTTTGGTGAATATCCTTATTATTTATCAAAAATAGATAATAATCTTTCTTTTGAAGACAATGTTAAGCATTTGCTTTTTAATGAAAATTCAATATTACTTGATGTACCAAAATTAGTTTTATCTAATTCATCAAGAGAACAAGGATTCTATAATTCAATTTTACTTGCATTAGCAGGAAAGAAAAAAGGATTAACAGAAATAAGTACTTTAATGAATGAAGAAACAACTAAGGTTAACAAATATATTAAGACTCTTATTGATGCTGAAATTATAATAAAAAAAGAAATGTTTAATTCGCAAAGACAAACATATTATTATATAGTTGATCCTATCTTAAGATTTTACTATAAATATTTGCTAAAAAATATTGATAAAATAGAAGCAGGATATGGCTTAATGCTTTATGAAAGATTAAAGGATGATATTAATCAGTTTATTTCATATTCTTTTGAAGATATTTCAATATCCTATATGGAATATTTAGGAAGAAAAGGGAAGCTAAATGGTATATATTATCCAATTCAAAATCTAATAATAGAAAAATCAGAGCTAGGAAGATCAATTGAAATAGATGGTATAGCTAAAGATGGCAATTCGCTTATTGTTATTGAATGCAAGTATACAAATGATAAAAGAACTATAAAAGATTTTGAAAAAATGAAGGAAAATACTTCAATTAAGATGTTTGCTTCAATTAAAAAAATTGAATACTATATTTTATCAAAAAGTGGCTTTGACGAATCATTACTTAATATAAAAGATGATAATTTACATCTAATATCTTTAGATGATATGTTTAGTATATAATAATTAACAGATTAATTAAATATAAAAGCATGTTGCGTAAATGCAAATCAAATTTATATTGTATAAAGGCTTAAAAAAGTTGCAAAAAGTTTCAACTTATTGTATATACTTTAGAGTATTATACTCATGAGTATATAAAAAAGAAAACTTATTTATTAATTATGTTTTATAAACTATTAAAAACCATTTTATAAAGCAAAAATTTTGTCGGAATTTTTCTTGTTGCTTTTTCCGACAAAAACATAATGGTTTTACATATAAATGCAAAAGATAAGTGTAAATTGTAAAATAATTTGATTAGTACTCATTTAATACTTTATCACGAATCACTTAAATGAAATACCACGAATCACTTAAATTTACATGATTATTTTGATATTAACGTAACTAATGAAATAATAAATATTGATGCATATTTAACTGAATTTAAAGCTAAGACACAATAATTAAATTTGCATTTTTAAATCATTTCTTACTTTTAGAAGTGCAAAAAATATTGAAAATTGCACTTGAAAATGGCAATATAATACTTGAGGTGCAATTCTATGAGCATAAAAAGCAATTATTTAAAATTTAATAAAGATGATTTTGATAAATATTTAGATGATTTAAAAAGATCAAGTAATAGTATTCATTTACTAGATGAAAAATTCTTTTTTAATCAATCAGTTGATATTTCTAATATGTTAATAATC
>CAKPZU010000162.1 GCA_934215405.1 uncultured Bacilli bacterium
GTCCAGGAGGACTATATAATGAAGCCATTTTAAATAGTTCTTATCATAAGACAACTTTAAATATGCTTGAAAATGATAATGTTAAGCTAAATCATGATTTTAGCCAAGAAGTAGTTAAAACACCTTATTTAAAGGTCGTTAAAAGCCTTGATTGCTGCAAATATTTATTAAAGGCTGATTTTATTATTAATTGCTGTAAAATGAAACCACATGGAATGATGTCATTATCAGCAGCTGTTAAAAATATGTTTGGCTCAGTCCCAGGGACACTAAAGCTTGAATATCATTACAGATATAATAATCATGTTGATTTTGCAAATATGCTAATAGATATTCAAGAGTTTTATAAATGTAAGCTTCATATAGTTGATGCTATAACAGCAATGGAAGGAAATGGTCCAACAATGGGAACACCTCGTAATGTTAATTTGTTGCTTGCTAGTGAAAAGCCTTATAATTTAGATATAGTTTGCGCAAAGCTAATGAATCTTGATATAAATCAGGTCGTTACGATAAAAGAATCTATAAATAGAAATCTATGTGTTGATGATTTTAGTAAAGTAGATATTAATTTTGATATTACACCATATATAGTTAAAGATTTTAAAAATATTGAGCATCAAGATACTATAGAATTTTATGGTAGTAAGGATAATGGATTTTTTAAACGATTGCTTGGGAAATTAGCAACTAAAATATTGGTTTTAAGACCTAAAGCAAATAAAAAGCAATGTATAGGTTGTCAAAAATGTGCTAATATTTGTCCTGCTAAAGCTATAACTATGAAAAATAAAAAGCCTAATATTGATAAAAAGAAATGCATTAAATGCTTTTGCTGTCAAGAATTTTGCCCAGTTGGTGCAATGAAAACCCATAAAACATTTTTAGCAAAAATAATTACAAAAAGGAAATAATTATATTTCTTTTTTTTCTTTAAATGCTTATAATATATGTATAGGGATTACATATATTTTAGGAGGAATTTATGGAAAAGGTAAATAAAAGGAACAAGTGGTCCTTATCACTTGGATGTATTGGTCGTGACATGAGCTATACTCTTGTTAGTTTGTTTTTATTAACATATCTACAATATACTGGTATGTTTAATACTTCACAATTTATAGTAATATCAACTATTATTGTGATTTGCCGTATTTGGGATGCGATTAATGATCCAATGATGGGAACTATTATTACTAATACTAATACTCGTTTTGGAAAATACCGTCCTTGGGTATTATTTGGTGCAATTTTAAACTCTATAGTTTTAGTTTCAATGTTTTCTATTAGGTTTAGTAGTGGTTGGGCAAATGTTGTATTTATCGGTATTGCCTACTTATTATGGGGTATGACATTTACAATGAATGATATTTCTTATTGGGATTTATTACCTACTTTAGCAAGCGAGAAAAAAGAAAGAGATAGCCTAACAACAATGGTTGCTGTTTTTGCTTCCCTTGGAGCATTTATTTCAGGTGGTGTTGTACCAATGCTAACACCTGGAAGAATGGTTATAGCTTATAGAATTATTGCAATTGTTTGTGCTTTAATATTTTTAGCTTGTCAATTGCTTGTCTTTTTTGGAGTACATGATAATAAACAAGATAAGTTTATGCTTGATAAAGAAGAAGTAATGGAAATTAAAGATGAAGATAAAGTAACATTAAAAGGAATGGTAAAAATATTATTTTCTAATAAGCAATTATTAGTAATGGCTGTGGTAATCTTACTTTATTCATTAGGAAGTGCCGTTTTAAATGCTTTTGGACAAAATTTCTTTTACTTTAAATTTGGTTATTTATCATCAAGTGAAGGTAGTATGAGTGGTGGCACAATGATGACTATTTTCACAGTTATCTATGCTTTAGGGACACTTGCTTCTCAAGCAATTTATCCATTACTTGCTAATAGATTTCGTCGTAATGTTTTAGTTAACTTTTCAATAATTTGCTTAGCTATTGGTTATATTGCTTTCTTTATTTTTGCTAATATTTTAAGTGGAATGGCATGCTTTATTATTTTATGTATTATAGGAATGTTTATCTTTGCAGGTCAAGGTGTATTTTATTTAACAATGCTTGTAATGCTAACTAACACTATTGAATATGATGAATGGCAAAGTGGAACTAATCATGCAGCTATTACTTTTACAGTACGTCCATTTATGGTAAAGCTAGCTGGTGCCTTACAATATGGAATAGTTGCTTTAACTTTAATTGTTTGTGGATTGTATAATGCAACTAGTGCAGTTGGAGAAGTTGAGGTAGCAATTGGAATGCTAGATGGTAATCAAACGCTTCAAAGTGTTTTAGCTTACTTAGAGGAAGCAGGACATGATATGCTAAAGATTAGTGGATATTTAGCTACTTCATCAACAACAGTAGAAGGCTTAAGAGCATATGCTAATACTTTATTTGTCGTAAATAATTCTGCTCTTTTAGGCTTAACAGCAACAATGTGTATTTTACCAATTGTACTATTCATAATCGCTTGGGTTGTTATTAAAAAGAAATATATTATTGATGAAGACATGTATGAAAAAATTTTAAATGAACTAAAGCAAAGAGAATTAAATAAGGGTTAATTTATGGAAAATAGTAAATGGTTTAAGAATGCAATAATTTATCAAATATATCCACGTTCATTCAAGGATAGTAATAATGATGGAATTGGAGATATAAGAGGCATTATTGAAAAAGTTGATTATTTAGCATATTTAGGAATTAATTGCGTTTGGCTATCACCAGTTTATGAATCGCCAATGGCTGATAATGGCTATGATATATCAGATTATAAAAAAATATATGATAAATTTGGTTCAATGGATGATTTAAAAGAACTAATTGATAAGCTTCATAAAAATGATATTCGTTTGATAATGGATTTAGTTGCTAATCATACATCAGATGAGCATAAATGGTTTATAGAATCAAGAAAAAGTGAAGATAATCCTTATAGAGATTATTACATTTGGAGAAAAAAGAAAAACAATTGGACTGGCTTTTTTGGTGAAAAAGCTTGGGAATATGATGAAGCTACTAATTCATATTATTTACACTTATTTAATAAAAAGCAACCAGATGTTAACTGGGAAAATGAAAAAGTTAGGCAAGAATATAAAGATATTATTAAGTTTTATTTAGATATGGGAGTTGATGGCTTTAGATGCGATGTTATTAATTTGATTTCTAAGGACCAACGTTTTAAAAATGGCCATAATCCACTTATTTTAGTTGGTAAAAAATATTTTATCAATGGGCCAAGATTACATGAATTTTTACAAGAAATTAATAATGATGTTTTAAAAAATTATGATTGTATGACTGTTGGTGAAACGGTTTTTACTACAATTGATTATGTAAATAAGCTAACTGGTGAAGATAGAAATGAGCTATCGATGGTT
>CAKPZU010000163.1 GCA_934215405.1 uncultured Bacilli bacterium
CCACTGCACTTAGCATCATTTACATATCCAGGTGCACAATAATATGCATCACCATCTTTTGGAACTGAAATTGTTCCATAATAAGTACAATTATCAATTTCAATTTTTGAAAAATCTAGTTCTTTATCAGTAGTATTATTTATCATTCCACTAGCACTATTGCTTGTTGTTGTAATGTTGCCATAAACCTTGCAGTTTTTTAAAGAAATATTATAGTTAGAAACAGGTGCATTTAAATTGAATAAACCACAAGTTGATTGATTATTGTCAACGTTAATATTTACATAGCTAATAACATTTTCAATATTTACGTCAATATTGGTAATAAATGTTGGACCAATTATTCCATTACGGTCACTTGTGTTTCCGGAAATTATGATATTTGAAACATCAATTTGTGCAGATCCACCAAAACTATAAATTATAGAAATACTTCCTCTATCAATCAAATTAATTTTTCCATTATGTATATTAAAGTAACTTTTATACATTACAAGTGGTATGTCAAGATTTGAAATTGTATAACCATTTAAATCAAAATTTGCTTTAGCAACACCAATGTAGCATTGTTGATTAGTAAACTTATGTTTTATTTTAGAAAAATCAACATTTTCTTTTAGCTTATAATAACGGATTGGCGAATCTGACAAATCAACATCAGCATTTAGTAAATCGTCAAGTTCTTTAACATTAGCAAAGTTGCTATAACCAATAATGAATGGATCATCATTAGTTCCTAATCCTTCTTCACATAATGTTGCTATTGCTTTAACAGATGAAATAGTGGCATCAGTATATAAATATTCTAAGTTAAGAGTACCACTATGTTTATTTTTAATATCTTCAGTTTTTGCGTATGCTAGACTCACATTATTATTGTCTCCATCAATTTTAACTGCTTCTGATGTTGCAACAATTGCCCTAATTCTAGCATTATTACTAACAACAAAGTGGCCGTTACTTACTTCAACATATCCAACTTTTCCATATTCATTAAACGAATTCATGGCGCATTTTGTTACATTAATAATTCCAGCACTACCATAATGTTTAATTTCATCACCATCATTATTTGAATCAACAAATGAATTAATTTCAATTGTTACATTTGATGAATTAGTATTTATAATAGCTTGTCTTTTAGTAGTTTCATTACTAGTATCATATTTTAAAGATGTAATGTTTGTGTTAGTTCCCATATCAATTCCAGTTTTTATAGTTAATTGATTGTTGCTATAAGCAAATTCATCACATAAATAATGAGAATACTCGGCAGTTTGATTAAACTCACTTTCAGACTTTGTTAATATAAATAAATTATTCTTTGTACTTACTGACTTTTCACTTGGATAAATTATGTTTTTATTTGTTGTATCATCAAGTAATACCATTTGATCATTAACGCTATCCCAAACAATACTATATCCAGTAGTCATTGGAGTTAATTTTGTTAAATCGTAACCTCCATCTAATACATCATCTAAAGCTTCTGTCATTGTATTATTATTTCCGTCTGTTTGTTGATTTGCAATTAATACATCATTCATTTGCTTTACAAGCACTGTATCATTAGATACTTTAGCTTTTTTAGTAAAGCTATTATAGCCAACAATTGATACTGTTGCTAAGATAGCAAGTATTGCAATTACAACTAATAATTCAACTAATGTAAAAGCCTTTTTAATTTTCTTTTTCATAATTTTATATTTTCCTTTCATCTAAAGTCGCTTAAAAATAAAATATTATTAATTTATAACTCGTTATTACTTTTAAGCGAATTCATTATACCCCACCCCAGTACATTTTCAAGTAATTGTCAAAAGTAGTTGCTTAGATGTAAAAAATTGATAAATTAGTGAAAATATACCATGAAAATAATTTAAATAATTAATTATTATACAATAATTTAATGTTGTGAGTAAATTCTGTGCTTAATTATTACTTCATTAAAGAATACAAATATGAAACAAATTTTACAGACAATATTATCTTCGACAAAATAATATAATTATTTTTCACATTTTATTATATTAATCATGTTAAATAGACAAAAAAATACTCGACATATTAATTATCGAGTATTTTTTTGAAATAAATATAGTTGGATTTTTATTAACTTTTCTTTACTAAAATTCCATTGTCATCCCATGAATAGCCAGTAGGAGCAGACAAACTAACATTTGAATTCTTAGTAATATGGTTTTCATTAATTAATGAAACAACTGTTCTATCCAATTTAAGTTCTGCCTTATCAAAATTACCTGATTCTAATGTTAAACTGAATCCATCTTCTGCCATAGATGAAGAAGCATAAATTTCAATTTTACCTTCTATTACGCTATTACCTCTTACCGTAACATGAACAGACTTATAAGTAGAATATCTACAAACATCAAATGCGACTCTTTTTGATTTAGCAATAATTTTAGTGTTATTTATTATTACATTCCCATTATTATTTGAAAGTGTATATGCAGCTCCTTGACTATCATCTAACCCACTTCCATCCAAAACCATATTATCAAGTGTTAGATTAGAGTAATTTTGAACCATTATATATGCTTTTGAAGTAGTTAGAGTTCCATTTTTTAAAGTAATATTTGAATTTTGCAAAAGTTGGAATCCATTAGTTGCTGTTCCAGTAGATCCAACAGTTCCATCTATGGTATAAGTATGGCCATTAAAATCCAATGTGACATTCAAATTTGAATTAATTTTAAACCCATCATCAATTATGTCTTTATACAAAACTATATTTACATTTTCAGTTACATCATATCCTTCACCATTAACTTTGTTTACTCTATCAAATGCTGCTTTAACAGTTTTATAATACTTTCCGTTTACACTGATAATATTTAAGAATTGTGCTTCAGATTCATCAATTATATTATTTTTTTCATCTACGCTGATTTGTGTTAACTCTAAATTACCACCATGTCCTGTACCATTTGAAGATTCATTTGTTGTATAAGCAACCTTCACTTCTGCTTTAGAAGTTTTATCAAGTTTAACTTCATTATTTGCTCCAGTGTTAACTAAAGCAATAACCTTAGAATTATCTTCAGCAACAAAGTGACCTTTTGCAATTTCAAAATATCCTACACTTCCATATTCATGGTAAGAATTTTTTAAATCAACATCTTGAACATTAACATTTTGTGCTTCTCCATAATGCCATACAGTATCTTTTGGTGCATTTACAATAATTTTCCCACCATTAGTATTAATAACAACCTTTTGTGCTTCAGCTTGTCCAGTATAACTTATACTAGTTACTGTTGTTACTTTACCAGTATCAATACCTGTTTTTAAATCAGTAATTGTTGTTCCTTCATAATCATCATGTAGATATACACTATAGCC
>CAKPZU010000164.1 GCA_934215405.1 uncultured Bacilli bacterium
TTAACATTCTCGTTCTTGGTTTAATACTGGAAACCTTCTCGGTTGGACCTTTCTCTTGCGGTCGCTAAAGTCTCAAGGACTGTGAATATTTGAAAGACTTTTTGAGGCTTGAAACCTCGCTTTTCATTTTCCGAAAGTCTACTTTTCAATAGGTAAAACGTAATGTTTCAACGAATTTCCGTTCCGAAGTAGTTCGTACTAATGGAAATTAGTTTTTCCATTAGATAACAGTTCGTATAAATTATTTTATCTCGTATAATATGCCTGTTGTCCAAGTTTTTTCAAATAACTCTGCACTATAGGTAATACCTTTTTGAGTACAATATTCTTTTTCTGCTTCTTCATATGATGGGTCAATACCCCATTTGAAAAAGTAGCATTTGACCTTCACAAAATTCTTGGCCACGAAAAAGGGCTACTAAGCACCGTGGCTTAATAACCCTCATTAAGTTTTTCAGTTCACCATCACAGGATGGTTAATTTAGTTTTTTGCTCCCTGTAATAGGGGAACGTTCGTATGTATTATTTAGCAATTACTGTATATATCATCCAGTGATCAAAAGTTTCGCGACTGCTTACATTATATAAATTCAAATCAACAAATGGTGTTGGGTCTAAATAATAATAGATACCAGCTCCGAGAACAAATCCAGTAGCACCATCGGCAGTAATTGAAATATTCCCTTTCAGGATGATGTCCCTTATAGGTATATATTTTATAGATAATTCAGTCGCCATAAACTATAGATAGAAAAATATTTAAATATTCTCTAGTATTTCTTTTATTTATGCATTGTGATAATTTGAATTTCTATTTACCAAATGTTAAAGTTTGTATTTGAATTTCTTAATCACTTACACGATATAGTACATTTTTACTGCAACTATAATTTGTCATACCCTCAGTATAAGCAATATTATGATCTCTGCAATATTCCTTCAATCCATCAACCCAACCAGGCATAGAATTATTAATTTTATTCCATGCACCGCTAATTGTGCCATTATTAACCAAAACAGATACCCAATTATAATTAGTATATCCTTGGTTTAAAATATAACCCTTATCAACTGCAGCCCAATGACAAACTTTTGCTATTGTATCTACTGCGTTAAAGGAAATATGTCCAATATTTGAAGTTAATTCACTCCAAGTCTTTGTTGCTTCTTTAACAAAATACTTTACACTATTCAATTCAAAATATGAATAATTGGTAGTTACTTTATAAAATAATGTCTCCAAAGAGTTGTTGCCGACTACATGGACTTTAGAATTATCTGATACGAGTGTGCTCAATTCGGCCGTTGTGCCAGCATTAAGACTTACGATAGAACTTTGGCAATTATTAAATGTTATATTTGAATGGCCTTGAATAGTTGCAACAATCCCAGATGCACCGCCATATGTTGATTTTTGTGCGGAAATAGCACCATTGTTTTGACAATTGATCAAAGTTACAACACTACTACCGGTAATTGTACCAACAATACCCGCAGCTCTATCTCCTGAAGAATTAATAGTAGCGTTATTGGTTAAACCATTTAATTCAACCATAATTTGCGAATCGTCATATTGAATGTATCCAATCAATCCAGCAACATTTGATCCGCCAGATATTGATGAGCTGCTGTCAGTACTGCAATTCATTACTGTTGCTTCTCCCGTAATTTTACCAATAAGAGCTCCAACCTTTTTTCCTGCAGTAATTCTTGCATTAACAATATTTACATTTTTGATAATAGCTCCGTCTTTTATTTCCTTAAATAATCCAACATATTCAACGTTAGGTTGATTGACTATAAGATTTTTAATTTTGTAAGTTTGACCATCAAATGTACCACAGAAGAGTTTTATCATATTCACTTCACTTTCAAGCGTAACATTAGCTTGAAGAGTGGCAGTATATCCTAAAAAGCCATCTTCACTACTGTTGACTGCTTCAATGAATTCAGCAAAAGACATCTTGTCTTTTCCATTATATTCTTTATTCAACCAAACAACAGTATCTTTTACTTCTTCTGATTTTGCATCATTAATGACTTCAGTTTTTGCAGCTTCTTTTTGCTCAGGAGTTTGTGCTTTTTCACCTGGATTGCTTCCATTATCAAGCACTAATTGGCCTAATGGAGAATCAACGCTTGTATTTTGTGTATTAGTTTTTTCAGTTGTACCTGAAGACCCACTTGCATAAACGTAAACATTTTCGCTAGTACCATTAGCTTCAACTTTAACAACTAAAGTTTCTTCTGAAACAGTAACTGCATCACGAGTAATTCTTTTTGGAAGTTCTTCAGTACCACCATTATTGGCGATAATAACTGTATCAAATGCTTGTTCGTTTTCTTTCTTGTTGACGTGGATTTCTTCAACATCAGCACCTTTTTCCAAAACGATTCTTCCCTTAGAGATTTCAGCAAAAGCGACTTTGCCGTTTTCATGGTATGACTCTGTGTAACATTGAATAATATTCAAAGCACCAGCTGAGCCATAGTGATGTACAGATCCGGTAGTGGCGTCATTAATAGTTAATGATGTGCTTGCAGAATTAGTACGAATAACAACATTTTCTTTTGCGCCACTATTTTTATAATTAATTGCAGTAATTTTAGTATTTTTACCAGTATCAATACCAGCATGAATTTCTGGCACACTTGTAAAGCTTGTTCCTTTTAAATATACTGAATAATTTGTTGCTGAACTATATTCACTAACAAACTTCCAGTTTTTATATTCATCAGTATTTTTATCACCATATACAACGTTATCTTTTTCATCAAGTAAAGCAAATTGACTTGTCTCTTGATTCCAAATAATTTGATATCCTGTAGCTGTTGGAGTTAGTTTTTCAACATCATATCCTGCTTCTTCAGTTAATTTTAATGCGTCTGTTGGTGTTTTAGTATTACCATTAACCATAGAATCAGCCTTTAAAATAGTATTTAATTGTGATACTAAAGCTGTATCATTTGATACTCTTGCTTTCTTAGTAAAACTATTATAACCAACAATTGATACTGTTGCTAAAATTGCTAGAATTGCAATTACAACTAATAGTTCAACTAATGTAAAAGCCTTTTTAATTTTCTTTTTCATAATTTTATTATTTCCTTTCTTTTATACTTGCTTAAAAGGAATAAATTTTTATTAATTTATAAAATTCTTACTTTTAAGCGTATTCATTATACCCCCCCCACGTACAATTTCAAGTGCTTGTCAAAAGTCGTCGATTAAATGTAATAATTTGGGCTCTTTTTGCTGAAAGTGTTGCTAGTGTTTGAAAATACCATAGTTTAAGGACCAATATGCATCTTTCAAGTTAAT
>CAKPZU010000165.1 GCA_934215405.1 uncultured Bacilli bacterium
GATTTTGTCCGACGGCAAAAACACAAGATAAGCATAAAAAAGCACAAGATACGTGGGTAACTTGTGCTTTTTGTGTGTTGTAGCTTTTTCGTACAACAAAGATGGTGCCGGAAACAGGACTTGAACCTGCGACCTACGCGTTACGAGTGCGTTGCACTACCAGCTGTGCTATTCCGGCTAAAAACTATTTAGCTTTACTTATAAATTCTTTAATTTTAGTAAATGTTTCTCTACTAATATTGTGCTCAACCTTACAAGCATCCTCAAGTGCAGTTTCTTCACTAACGCCAATCATCATTAAAGCAGTAGAAATAACTTTATGTCTTTCATAAATTTCTTTTGCTATTTTCATACCTGCCTCTGTTAAGGTGACGTTACCTGTTGTTTCATTAACTAAAATAAAACCTTCTGCTTTTAATTTTTTTAAAGCAATACTAACACTTGGCTTTGAAAAATTCATAGATGTAGCAATATCTATAGCTCTTACTAAGTTGTTTTTTTCACTTAGCATTAATATTCTTTCTAAATAGTCTTCTTTTGATTCAAAATAGTTCATATAATCACTTCCATATAAATAATTTTAGCACTTTTAAAGAAAAATACAAAGAGCTTTTTATGACATATTTACTTTTTAATAACACATAAAATAATAAATCTATGCGATATTTGTTACTTTTATTGTTTTTTTTAATAAAGAGATGTAAAATTATACTATAAAAATGAGGGATTATTAATGGAAACAAAAAATTTATTAAAGGAAAATTTAAATAAGGAAGAAAAAAAATATAAGTTTTTAAAATCATGCTACATTGCATCAATTGTGATTGCAATATCAAGTGTTGTTTTAATGCTATTATCATATTTTATTATTTCAAGTTCAATAAAGGGTGAAGCAATTTCTCAAACTGAAATGAAAGAAAAAATTCGCGCTATGTTTAGCTTGCCTTTAACTATTGGAATAATTCTTTTAGTCTTAGGAGTAGTTTGTCTATTTATCTTTAATAGATTAAAAAACACACAAGAAAGAAAATATTTAAAAATTGAGTTTGAATTAAAAGATTGTCAAGATTATATGCATGATTAATATATACTTAAACGAAAATATACTTTAATTGCGTATTATTAGTAGGAGTATTAATTATTATGGAAGTTAAAGATGCAATACTCATAAAAAAACTTAAATCACATGATACTGATGAAGCTTATCATGCTTTTAAGTGTATATATGAAAAGTATTATAAGCTAATATTTTATTGCATTAATAATTATGTAAATAATAAAGAAGACTCTGAAGAATTAACTAATGATACTTTTTTAAATGTGTTTAATAACTTAAATAATTTAAATGAAAGTAAAAATTTAAAATATTATTTAATTGTGACTGCTAAAAATAATGCTATATCTTTTTTAAGGAAAAGGAAAGATGAAGTAATTCCTATTGAAAATATGAATAAATCTATTTCTATTACAACAGATTTACATAATGACACTTTAAACAAATTAAAGGAATTCTTAAATGAAGAGGAGTTATTCATAGTAGTCTATCATTTAATTTATGGCTATTCATTTAAAGATATTTCACTTATTAAAAATAAATCTATAAACACAATTATGAGTACATATAGAAGAGCAATAAAAAAATCCTATAAAAAACTAAAAGAGGCAAATTATGAATAAAAAAGAAAAGTATATTTATAATCAATTTATAAATTCAATTGATGCTAGCCCATCATTTGCTAAGATTAATAAGAAAACTAATAATGAGGCTATACTATTTAATAAAAAAGAAAATAAGTATAATTACTTTAAAATGTTAATAGAATTTTCTTTTGTTTTAGTTTTTGCTTGTATAATTATTTTAAATATTAATAGAAAAAGCAATACTATGGATTCTAACTTATCAATGGCAGAAACAGCAACTAATGAAAGTACATTAACAAATGAAAGTATGGTGGCTAGTGATAGTATACATATTATAATATTTAATAATGAAAAATATGAATTAAGTATAACAAGCGAAAAATTTGATGTTGATGAATCATTTATTGGAGAAACATTTATCTATAATAACCAAAAGTATTATGTATTAAAAAAAGATGATAAAACTTTAATTCTATATAAAAAAAGTGACAATACTTATTATTTGGCAACAAAAATTAATTAATTTTTGCAACCTTTAATTAAAAAAGACTATTTATTAATTAGAGGGGATATTAATGATTTCATTAAAAAAGGTATATTATAAAATAAACAATAAAGAAATATTAAATAACATTAGCTTTGATATTAAAGATGGGGAAAAGGTTTTAATAAATGGTAAATCTGGTTGTGGAAAAACTACAATATTCAATTTAATAATTAGAAATATTAAACCATTATCAGGTAATGTATATTTTGATAAAAAAGATATAAATAGCTTTAGTATTAGTAAATTAAATGAATATAGGAAAACAAAATTATCAATAATTATGCAATTTGATGATCTTTTTCCTTATTTAACTGTACTTGATAATTTAACAAAATATTATTTTTATGATGATTGCTTAAAGGCTTTAAAAAAATGTAATTTACTACATTTAAAAAATCGTTACGTATATTCTTTATCTGGTGGTGAAAGGCAAAGAATTTCAATAATTAAAGCAACATTAGCAAATGCTAATACATTTTTATGTGATGAAATAACAAGTGCCCTTGATGCGTTTAACGCTAAAAATATTGTTGATTTTATTTTAACTAATTTTAAAAATAAGACAATAATTTTTATATCACATGATTATGATTTGTTTAAAGATAAGGTTGATAAAATAATAACTATTGAAAATAAAACAATAAGCAATATTTTAATCATTAATGATATCAATACAAAAAAATGTAAAGTAAAAGCAAATATTGAAAAAAATCCATTAAATATATTTTTATATAATGGCTTAAAGAAAATATCAATATTTTCCTTTCTTATTTATTTAATAATGATCATTAACATTTTTATTTCTTTAAACTTCAATGATATTTTTTTATACTTTGCTAAACAATCATATCAAAAATACTATGATTATGATGTATTATATATTAAAAAAAATATAGATTTAAAAACTAATAATAAAGATATTTTCTATAGCTTTGATAATATCTTTACTAACTCAACAATTATGATTAATAATGAAAAATATAATGATATAACCTTTAAAGGGGCAAATAGTAATGATA
>CAKPZU010000166.1 GCA_934215405.1 uncultured Bacilli bacterium
ATGTATGATAAGCTACAGTTATTTCAAGAATCATTTAAGCTAATGGCAAAAAGCTTAAATGAAAATGATACAATTTCTATTGTAACATATGCAAATGGAGTAAAGGTTATTGCAAATGGTATAAATGGAAATGATAAAGAAAATCTTGTTGAAGCTGTTGATAATTTAGTTGCATATGGTGGAACGAATGGAAGCGGTGGAATTCAAAAAGCCTACGAAATTGCTTCACAAAATTTTATAAATGATGGTAATAATAGAATCATTTTAGCAACTGATGGTGATTTTAATATTGGAATTAGTAACCAGCATCAGCTTGAAGATTTTATATCTAGTAAAAGAGATAGTGGGGTTTATTTATCTATAATGGGCTATGGAATAGGTAATACAAAGCATAACACTATGGAAACATTAGCTAAAAATGGAAATGGCAATGCTTATTATATTGATTCGTTATACGAAGCAAAAAAAGTAGTTGTTGAAGAATTAGGTAGTGTTATGAATACTGTTGCAAAGGATTGTAAAATACAAGTTGAGTTTAATCCTAATAAGGTTAGTAAATATCGTTTACTCGGCTATGAAAATAGATTATTAAGTGATGATGAATTTAATGATGAGAATACTGATGCTGGTGAAATAGGAGAAGGACATTCAGTAATTGCTTTATATGAATTAGAATTAAAGGAAAGTGAGCTTTCTGAATTTTATTTTAAAACATCATTAAAATATAAAAATGTAAAAACAAACGAGAATAAAGAAAATGCTTGCCATATTGATAATATTGGACAGGCTTCAAATGATTTAATCTTTGCATCATATGTAGTTGAATTTGCTTTAATCCTAAGAGATTCAAAATATAAAGGAGATTCAAGCTATATGCATTTACTTAATCGTATTGATAAAGATATTTTAAATGATGAATATAAGGAAGAATTTTTAAGTTTAGTTAATTGTGCTAATGGAAATCATATATTGAATACCGATTAAAAAAGAATTATAATGAAATTAGAGGTGGACAATAATATGGAAAAAAGATATTTAGGTTTTCTTTTTGTTGCTTTAGCTTTTACTTCATGCACTGAAAATACTAATTCATCAACAGATGATATTAATAATGCAAATAATAGTAGTATTACTGAAACTATGAATATTGATTACGGAAATCATATTGAAAGCTGTACAACCTTATTATTTGGTGATGCTGTTCCGTTCTTTAATTATAAAAATTATGGGATCGATAAATTATATGCTGGAGATATAGTAAAGGTATCATATAGTGGAAATTTAATATTTCAAGAGACATATCCTAAAATTGCAAAGCTTGAGGGAAGTATTTCAAATGTTGAAGTAGTAACCCAATCAGAAAAAATTAATTTTACAACTTTTTCTAATCCTGGTGGAGGATATAGTATAGTATGTGATGATTCTACAAAAGACTATGTTTTACCTGAATATTATGTGGTAGATGGTAATGGTTTTTTCTCAACTAGTGATATTTATAATGGTTTAAAGTTCATTGGTACAATAAAAAAAGATAAAGAAAATAACAAGCTAGATGGCTTATATGCTATTGATTTTGATAAAAGTAAAACTGATATAAAAGAAAACCAAACTAAAACCATTGATGAGGAGTTAAATGATTATTGTGACGATTTCATTAATATCTTAAATGAAAAGGCTAGCAATGATTATTATTATTCAGTTACAACAAATGACTATACAATCGAAAGCCAAAAAGTTAATGATATTGAATACTTTAAATATAATTCAGAAATTAATACACCATATACATATGAAATTAATAAGGAAAATGTAAAAATTTATTCTAATGGTATTATATATAATGATACGATAACTAATTACAAAAATACTAAAAATTATGAATTAATGAGCATAATATCTTTATTAAGGCGTGAAGAGCCATTTAAAAATAACGAGGTATATAAAGACTATAATGTTAATTTTTATAAAATTGATCCTTGCTGTGGTGGACCTGTTTATTTAATATTTACAAAGGATAAAATTGAAATAAAACTTTACTTTAGCTATAAAAAATATGAATTGCATGAAAGAAAATATTATATTAGCGAAAAGGATTATTTACCTTTTGATGAATATATTAAGAAAGCTAAAAATACTGCTAATAGCATAAAATTATCTAATGATTATGCTTTTTTACAAGAAATACAAACAAGTGAGATTAAAGATAATTATAATTTCCTTCCTGGATTTGGTATTTTTAAATTTTTTGATAAGAAATATGATGGCGCTGAAAATAATATAGTTTTTTATGAATCATATGCTTTCCCTGATTGCTCATTTACTATAAATCAATGCATAACTCATATTTTTATAAGTGATAAGGAATTTAACTTTAATGATTCAACCTTAAATGATTCAGTAAATACAATAATTGAAAAATATCAAAAACTAGGCTTTACTTTAAAGAATACATGGAATGATAAATCAAATAATAAAGCTATTTACAAATTATTTAAAGATGGAATAAATATTACTATTACTGAAGTTGATAAAAAAGCTAAATCAATTGATTTTGCTGTTTTACAAACTAACATTCATAAGGTAGCATATTAATAAGAAGAGGTATTAAGCGAATAACTTAATATCTTTTTTTGTGGATTATTTTTTTGCAAAGTAGTATAATCAAATAGAGGTTTTTAATATGGAAAAAACAAATGCTCTTCGTTTACTTGATGCAAGTAATATTAAATATGTTGTTCATGAATATGATAATAATTTAACAAATGGTCAAGAAATTGCTAAAGTTTTAAATAAAAGTGAAGATGAAGTCTTTAAAACATTAGTCACTGTTTCAAATACTAAGCAACATTTTGTTTTTGTAATTCCTGTTAATGGTACGTTAAACTTAAAAAAGGCAGCAAAAGCAGTTAATGTTAAATCCATTGAAATGATTCATCAAAAAGAATTATTACCATTAACTGGCTATATTCATGGAGGCTGCTCGCCAATTGGCATGAAAAAGCAATTTACTACAGTGATTCATGAAACAGCCCAATTATTTGATGCTATTTTAGTATCAGCAGGAAAAGTAGGAATGAATATTGAAATAAATCCCTATGAGCTTTCTAAGCTTGTTAATGCAACTTTTAATGATGTAATTGATTAAAATTATAAAAAGGAAATTATAA
>CAKPZU010000167.1 GCA_934215405.1 uncultured Bacilli bacterium
CCTTTACAACTAAATCAAAAGCTGCACTTTCCTGATTTGGCATTTTTATAATAAGCTTACCAACAACATCATTAGCTTTTAAAGGGGCTTTAATATCATTTAGTTTTACTTCCTTAAGTAATAAATCTCTTGAAAATTCTTCTAAAGTAATTAAGTTGATATCCTTATTAGTAATAATATCATAAGATTCATTTTTTGCTTTATCAATTTTAATGTTACAAATAACATCATCTTTATTATAAAGCTTATATGACTTTACCTTACTAAATCCATAATCTAATAACTTTTTAGTCGCTTCATTTCTAAGCTTTGATGTTTTTGAGTTCATTATAACACTTACAAGCCTTATGTTATTTCTTGTAGCAGTTGATGTTAAACAAAAGCCAGCTTTACTAGTAAATCCTGTTTTTAAGCCGTCCATTCCTTGATAAAACTTAACCATTTTATTAGTATTTACAAGCCAAAATGGCTTCTTTGTATTTTCTCTTATATAGCCATCATACATTGAAGTATATTTTAAAATTAAATCCTTATACTTTAATAATTCTAAAGCAATATTAGCCATATCTACGGCACATGTATAATGATTATCATCATCAAATCCTGTAACATTTACAAAGTTTGTATTAACAAGCGATAAGCTTTTTGCTTTTTCATTCATCATATTTACAAAATTAGCATTAGTAGTTCCAACTAATTCACTTAAAGCATACATTGCATCATTTGCACTAGCAATACATACGCATTTTAATAATTCATCTACAGATATCATTTCAAGTGGCTCTAAGAACACTTGACTTCCACCCATTTTGGCAGCTTCAGATGAAATCGAAACCATATCATCAAGTTTAATTTCATTTTTATCAATTGCTTCACAAACTAATAATAATCCCATCATTTTAGTCATACTAGCAGGATGAAGCTTTCTTATTTCATCTTTAGCATAAATAACTTTTTTACTACTTTCTTCAATTAAATAAGCTGAAGTGCAATCAATGTCTAAATCAATTTTAGCAACATTAGCAGTTTCACTTTCTTTTTTATTATTAATTTTAAAATGCGAAAACAACCCAACAACTAATAAAAATATTGCTATAATTCCATATATTATTCTTTTTTTCATATTTATCCCTCTATAAAATATATGTAAATTATAAAAAATTTAGTAATAAAAAATGCTAACATATGCTAGCATAATTTATTTAATATATTTTTTTATAACTTTTTTAACATCTTTGGGAATGAAAAATGATAATTCACCATCTTTATTATATAAAAAGCCCATAAATGATTGAATATCACTCGAATAAATTGAAACATTTGTAGTGTTTTCATCAGCCAAAATAGTTTTAAAATAAATAACAGTAAATGGATCATCAGAGCTTAAAGATAATAAGTTATCAATTGAGCCTAAAACTTCTTCAACTAATTCATTAACATCATCTAGGCAATTATCCTCTAAATATTGCTTTAAAAAGTCTTTATTTAAGGAATTTAAGCAATCCTTTAATAATAGTGATGAAGGCTTTTTAATTAAATAATTATAAATATTAATTTGTTCATCCATATTAGTTAACAGTAAATGCATTTAAAACTGCATCATTAATTTCTTGTGAAAAATATTTATCAGTATAACATGTTGCTAATACATCACCAACATTAACAACATCATTATTCTTTTTCTTTAAAATAATACCAGCTGACATATCAATAACATCATCCTTAGTCATTCTGCCACCACCTAATAGCATACTACAATGGCCAATATTTAAGGCTTTGACATTCTTTATAGTTCCTTTTTTATTAGAAATTATATCAAATGAGTATTTAGGTTGTTTAAATAATGAATAATTATCAACAATTCCAACATTTCCACCTTGAGCCTTAACAAATTCTTTAAACTTCTCTAAAGCTTTACCAGAATATAAAACGTCTTTTGCATATTCATGTGCTTGATCATATTTTCTAAACTTTTTAGCTTCAAGTAAAAATTCAGCACAAATATGTAAGCATAAATCAGTTAAATCCTTTGGTCCATGTCCTTTTAGTGTTTCAATACATTCAATAACCTCAAGTGAATTTCCAATAGCATAGCCTAAAGGCTCATTCATATCAGAAATAACAGCTCTTACCTTTCTTCCTAGTCTTTTACCTACATAAATCATAAGATTAGCAAGCTTAGTAGCATCCTTTTTATTTTTCATAAAGGCACCATCGCCATATTTAACATCAAGTTCAATAATGCTAGCACCACTAGCAAGTTTTTTTGAAATTATTGATGAAGCAATCAAAGGCATTGAATCAACAGTACCAGTAACATCCCTTAAAGCATATAATTTCTTATCAGCAGGAACCATATTTTTACTTTGTCCAATAACTGCAATACCAATTTTCTTAACTTGATTTAAAAACTTTTGCTGTGATAATTGTGTTTTAAAGCCAGGAATAGACTCAAGCTTATCAATTGTACCACCAGTATGGCCTAAACCACGGCCTGACATTTTAGCAATGTTTAAACCACAGGCAGCAACAAGTGGAGCTAAAACAATTGTCGTTTTATCACCTACTCCTCCTGTTGAATGCTTATCAACACAAACACCAGGAATTGATGATAAATCATTAACTACACCTGAATTTAGCATTGCTCTTGTTAAATCAACTGTTTCACGATTACTCATATTATTAAGCTTAATAGCCATTAATAAAGCTGATATTTGATAATCTGGAATTTCATTTTTTGTATAACCATTAACAAAAAATTCAATTTCCTCACGGCTTAAAGGTTTCTTCTTAGCTTTTTTTTCTATAATATCAATTATATTCATACTGTTTTCTCCTTTTTAAATTCTTCTAATTGCTTTGAAATAATATCATGAGTAATATTATTATATTCTTTTCTATTTACTTTGTAAAATTCATAGCTTAATGGTTCAAAGACTTTTATTTTAACATTTGCTTTAGGGTAAGTAAATAAATTAAATTTCAAAGGCGCTGTAGAGTTATAAATGCATAGTAGCACAGTTTCTACCTCGCCATAATGTATAATAGTTGGAAAGGCGGCTTTGAATTGATTAACGCAACCATTTTTACTTCTAGTACCTTCTGCAAAAATAACAATATCTAAATTCTTTTCTTTTGCTAATAACCCTGC
>CAKPZU010000168.1 GCA_934215405.1 uncultured Bacilli bacterium
CCTTATTTGGTGCTTGGTTTTGTTTTTTTATAAAATTATTTTGCTTCTTCAACTTTTGTTTCAACTACTTTTTGACCATTGTATTGTCCGCATTCGCCACATACGTGATGTGGAAGAACTTTTGCTCCACAATTTGGGCAAGTTGCTAAAGTTGTTGCTGTTAAAGCGTCTTGAGATCTTCTAGTTAATCTTTTAGTTCTTGATTTTCTTCTCTTTGGTACTGCCATGTTAACACCTCCATTAGTGAAATAAAATAGCACATAGATTATATCTAAAAAGATATAAAAAGTCAACTAATTACTTGCTATTTTTAATTTAACTTTTATTTTTTTTAATTTTAAGGCAACTTTTTTATTAAAATCTGATTTTTTAAACATAAACGTCCAGTTATTTGATGAGCTACCAGGTATATTAAATCTAGCTTTTTTATCATATCCTAAAATATCTTGCATCATAATAATTACATATTTAAAAGGAAAACTATAGCAATATTTTATTAATTGATTTGTAATATTAGTTCTTTTATTACATTTTAATTCAACATTAATATTTTCTTTTTCAATAATAGAAGCATCTTCATTATACCAACTAACAAATGTATTGTTATCATGTGTTCCAGGATATAATATATTATTAGGATTTTCCTTTTTTAGTTTTTCAATATTTTCTTTTGAATACATTTCAAATTCAATTATTCTCATTCCTGGATAGTTAGTCTTTTTTATTAAGTCATAAACATCATCATCAAGTAATCCTAAATTTTCAGCAATGATTTTTGGATTTCTTATTTTTTCATTAATACAATTAAATAAATCCATGCCAGGTCCTTTAATCCATTTTCCATTTATAGCATTATCATTTCCATATGGAATAGCATAATAAGCACTAAAGCCTCTAAAATGATCAATTCTTACATAATCAGTTACCTTTAAGGCATATTTAATTCTATTAACCCACCAAGAATAATTATCATTTTTCATATTATCATAATTATATAATGGATTCCCCCATAATTGGCCAGTTGTAGAAAAATAATCTGGTGGGACCCCTGCTACCATGGTAGGATTATAATTTTCATCAAGCATAAACATACTTGAATTTGCCCAAACATCAACACTATCGTAGGCCACATAAATTGGCATATCGCCAATTAGCTTTATTTTATTTTTATGAGCATATCTTAAAAGATTTTGCCATTGCATTTTATATAAAAATTGCATAAACATATAAGATTCAACTTCATCTTTATTTAGCTTATAAAAATTCTTTAAAGCTTTTTTATTTCTAAACTTATATTCATCTTCCCATTCATTCCAGCACTTATAGTTATTTTTTTCTTTTAAAACCATAAATAATGCATAATCTAATAGCCATTTATTGTTTCTTTTAAAGCTATTAAATTCTTTATTATAAAGATAATGCTTTTTGTATGCTTTCTTTAAAAGTTTAATTTTATTAATAAAGATATTTCCATAATCAATATATTGAGTGTTATTGATTAAATTAGATTCTTTTAAATCTTTTTTAGTTAATAGCTTATCAATAACTAATAAATCTAAATCTATAAAATAAGGATTTTGAGCATAGCAAGAAAATGATTGATATGGTGAATCTCCATATGATGTTGGATTAGTAGGTAAAACCTGCCAATAATCTTGTTTAGCAAGTTTTAAAAAATCAATAAATCTATAGGCTTGCTTTCCTAGTGTCCCTATTCCATATTTATTAGGCAAAGCAAATATAGGTAATAAAATTCCACACTTTTCCATTATTGTCTAATTACTGCATTAAAGTCTTTTTGGCATTGAGCATAAATCTTATTAAATAATTCATTAACTGTTTGATCAACTAATGTTTTACTACTATCAACGAAAGTCATTGATAAAGCAACTGATTTATAGCCTTCACTTACATGCTCACCTTTATAAACATCAAATACTTCAACATTATTTAGTAATGGTCCACCTGCTTTTTTCATACTTCTAATTATACTATTAATTGAAACATCATCTTTAACAACTAATGCAATATCTCTACTAACAGATGGGAACTTAGAAACTGCTGTATATTTAACCTTACTAGTTTTGATATTTAAGAATTCAGTTAAATTCATTTCAAAGTAAACTGTTGGATCTATTCCTTCCTTCTTTAATGTTGTTGGATGAATTTCACCAAGCATGCCGATTTCTTTACCATTAATTTTTAATATTGCAGATTTTCCAGGATGGAAAATTGTTTGAGAGCTATATGTTTTATTTAATGGTTCGAAGCTATAACGATTATTATCAATACCAAATAAAGCTAATATTCCTTCTACAATACCTTTAATTGTATAAAAATCAGTTTTTATATTATTATTTTGCCATTTAGTTTGATTTAATGAATTTGATATAGCAATACTTAACTTCTCTTTACCTTGTAAATTTTCATTTGTATAAACTTCTGACATTTCAAAAATTGCAACATCTTTGATATTACGGGCTTGATTATATGAAATTGTGGAAAGCATTGAATACATCATATTCTTTCTTAAATATTCTTTTTCAACTGTTAAAGGATGAGGAAGAACAATATATGTTTCTTTATCAAAATTACCATAATACTCTGCATCTTCCTTTTTAATTAAAGTATATGAAAGAGTATTAGTTAACCCTATATCTAATAAATAATTACTAATCACATTACGAGCCCTTTGTACATCATTTAAGCCATACTCTTTAGCCTCAACATTACTAATTGTATAAGGAATTGTATCAAAGCCAATTAATCTAACTACTTCTTCAACAATATCCTCTTTAATTGAAATATCATTTCTATATGTAGGTACTTCAACTTCAAAAACATTATTGTTTTCTTTATAGCTAAATGCTAAGCGTCTAAATACATCCTTAACATCATTACTAGTGTAATTACTACCAAGTCTATTGTTTATGAAATCTAAAGAAATTTCAACAATCCTCTTAGTTAGATTTCTTTTATCATATTCGTATGTTTCGCTAACACATGTTGCTGAAGCATATTTTACTAATAAATCACAAGCCATTTTTGTAGCATATAAAGGATTATATCTATCAACAGCATTTTTTGAATAATTAGTAGC
>CAKPZU010000169.1 GCA_934215405.1 uncultured Bacilli bacterium
TAATTATCCTTATTTATCAATTGACCATTTAAAGATGGGCTTAATTAGAAGTAAAAATACTAAGCTAACACCTTTATGTAGTGCTAAAGCTTTAACAAATTACTTATGGAAAATAGTTAAAGAAATAATTAAAACAGCTATTGAAAATAAACAAAATTTGATTGTTGAAGGTGCTTATATCCCTTTAAATTATAAAAAATATTTTTCATCTTATTATTTAAATGAAATAGCTTTTTATTGTCTTGTTTTAAAAAAAGAATATATTATTAATAATTTTTCTTTAATTGAAAAAAATGAAAATGTAATTGAAAAAAGAATCACTCATGATTATTCAATAAATGAAGCAATTAAAGATAATGATTCTTATTTAAGACGATTAAAGAAATATAATATTGACTATATTTTAATAAAAGATGATTATTTAACGACATTAAATAATTATTTTAAGCTTAATTTAAAATAATAATTCCCTTATTATGTTATAATTAAATAGATAGAGGTTATAAAGATGAATAGAAAAACTTTAACAGAATTAACTAATTTATGTTTAATTTATAATGATAATAATGAAATATTAGTTGAAGAAAAAATTACTAAATATGGTAAAAAAATTGTTTTACCTGGTGGTCATGTCGAAAATAATGAATCATTAAAGGATGCTATTATTCGTGAAATTTATGAAGAAACTAATTTAGTAATTACTAATCCAATTCTTTGTGGAATAAAGGATAAATGTAATACTGATAATTCACGTTTTATTGTCTTTTTATATAAATGTAATAAGTTTACTGGCGAAATTAAATCATCAAATGAAGGTAATGTTTTTTGGATAAAAAAAGAAGATTTTATTAATCTTGATACTATTTGGAATATGAAGGAAATATTAAAGGTCATTGAAAGTAATCAAGCTGATGAGCTTTATTTATTTGATGAAAACTTTAATATTTTATAGAGGATTTTATTATGTATAAAAATTATCAAACAAAAAAAATAAAAGTTGGGAATATTTATATTGGTGGAAGTAGTAATATAATTATTCAATCAATGTGTAATATTAAAACATCTAAGGTCGATGAGGTTGTAAAGCAAATATTAAAGCTTGAAGAATATAGTTGTCAGCTTATTCGAGTATCAATACTTGATGAAAATGATGCTAAATCTATAAAGGAAATAAAAAAGCACATTCATATTCCTATTGTTGCTGATATACATTTTGATTATAAACTAGCAATTTTAGCTATAATTAATGGCGCTGATAAAATTAGAATTAATCCAGGAAATATTGGTAGTGAAGATAATGTTAAAGAAATTGTTGATGCTTGTAAAAAATATGATGTACCAATTAGGATTGGAATTAATTCTGGCTCATTAGAAAAAGACTTAAAAGAAAAATATGGTGTTAGTGTAAAAGCAATGATAGAATCTGCTAAAAGAAATATTGCTTTACTTGAAAAATATGATTTTACTAATATTGTTTTATCATTAAAATCATCATCATATGAATTAACTAAAAATGCTTATATTGAAGCTAGTAAGTTATTTAATTATCCTTTACATATTGGAGTTACTGAGCCTGGTCCTCTAATTGGAGGAATTATTAATTCAACACTTGGCTTAAGTGAACTTTTAGATTTAAAGATTGGTTCAACAATCCGTATTTCCTTAAGCAATGATCCGCTTTATGAAATAAAGGTTGCTAAGCAATTATTACTTGCTAAAAATTTAATAACTATGCCTAAATTAATTTCTTGTCCAACCTGTGGAAGAACTCAAATTGATATGCTAAAATATGTTAATATAATTGAAGATTATTTATATAAGGTTAATAAAGATATTAAGGTTGCTATTATGGGCTGTGTTGTAAATGGACCTGGAGAAGCAAGTGAGGCTGATATTGGAATAGCTGGCGGTAAAAATATGGCTGTTTTATTTAAAAAAGGAAAGGTTATTAAATCTATTAAGGAAGAAGAAATTGTCGCTGAATTAATAAATGAAATCAATAAAATGTAAATAATATAAAATAGATAAATGTTTAAATATTTTTAAATTTTTTGAAATATCAATTAAATCATAAAAAAAGTAGCATTCTTATTGCTACTTGTGTAAATCGTTGAAATCTTTGTATTTTTCATTATTATAAAAATATCTATAGAAAATCATAGTAAAAAATAATCATGATTTTTTTTGCGGATAATATTTAATTGCTTATAAAATCATATAGTTGTTCCATTTTTAGTTATAACTATTTTTTCAATTTTACTTGCTTCATCTTTATTTAATTCTAGTATAAAATAATAATATGCAATATTAGCAATTTGACCTTCGTGTGTTGTTTCAACAATGATGTTAATTGTTTTTTTCATTATAGAATAATCCTTTATAGTTTTATTTGCAGAACTTCCTTCAACATCAATGAATATAATAAGTGATTTACTTTTAAAAAAATCATCAGTATATTTTTCAAATTTATCTATATCACTTTTTAAAATATAATCTAATAATTCATTTTTATTATTAATAATAATACCTTTTTTTTCATAATCGTCGCTAGAAAAATATGTTTCAATATAGTTTGCAACGACTTCTTTTTTAGATGAACAATTACCAAAAAAGAAAATAGATATTATCACACCAAGTAGCAAATATAATTTTTTAAAATTGCAAATTATAATAATCTCCTCCTTTTTAATAATTATACAAAATATAACTTTTACTATACTTGATAAATAAAAGTTAATAAGTTAGGATGTGGTGAAACTGTTTCCACAATTTCAATCTATCATAATCTTTTTTTTATGCAATATGTATTTGTTTTTTTTTCAAATTAACGACTTTTTTTTCAATAGATGGAATATTTAGTAGTAAAATAAAATCATTAATGAACTTATATAATTATAATTAATGTTAAAAATATGCGATTATTTTTTCAATGGATCTTATTCTAGAAGGTATTTTTATTTTGCTACAAAAATATAATTGAAATAATAATTTATTTATCAATAAAATGTAATTAATATAAAAAGAAGATTCATATAATACATAAGGGAGTGATTATATG
>CAKPZU010000170.1 GCA_934215405.1 uncultured Bacilli bacterium
GCAGTTAATGTTTTACCTTCTTTTAGTATATTATTTACATACTCTATTTGAGCTAATATATCTAAGTTTTTGAATTGTTCCTTGTTCATATTATCATCTCCAATAAATATTACTTATTGTAATATTATATATTACTTATTAAGTCATTTCTGTAATTTTTTATATTAAATTTTAAATATAATTGTATTTTTTATTAAGTACATAAAAAAAGAGTTTAAGTGTGATCATAAAATACTTAAACTCTTCTTATTTGTATTTTCTAGTCAATTTTTTCTTCCTAGCTATTTCACTTAATGATAAATAAATATCTACTCCTACATCTTTATAATTTAAAATATTTTCATATTAAAAACTTATATATTTCTACTCTTCTTCTCCAAATTCAATCTTAAAATCTCCTATAACTTTTCCATCTTTATTATAAACATTGATAGTTCTTTCCTCAGAACTATCTTTTCTTACCTCCTCTTCATATACATATCCTTCTATACCATTTGTTGCTTTTGCCAGTATCATTCCTTTTTCATTATACATATACTCACGTTCTTTTAATTTTTTATTAGGTATATCTAAATTTTTTAATATATCTTTATAATTTTCAAAAACATTCTCTACTAACTTATCACTATTTTTATTATACGGAGATATCCATTTAGCTTGTTTAAAACGCCAATTAGAAGATAAGTTATTATATTTCATATCTCCACCTGTAGTAAATGTAGAGTAACCATCTGCATATCTAGTAGTTACACTTACTGCAGTTGTTCCATTTGTATTATAATAATATGGTGTTGCTGCTATTAATGAATACTCCGTTCCCCATAATGTCATAGATAGCCCCATATCTTTTGCTGGTTTAGGTGAACCAACTGTTAGAATTCCTCTTGCAGCAGCTTGTCCCATTGATGGCTTAGTTAATATTGATGAATTTACTGTATAGTTACCTTTAGTTACTGAACCTGTTGGATGAGTTCCCTTTGATTCAATCTGAACTAAAGATGTATTACTTGCTATCAAACTACGTGCATTTACTATTGACGTACTAGCTAAGCCTATTATCGCCAATGATACAACAATTAAACTCTTAGTTTTCTTCCTTAATAACATACTTATTTCCTCCTCATAAAATTATTATTTTATGTATTAATCTATTTGGCTAATTTAAATCATTCTTCCCCGTAACATAAATTGGTTTAAATAAAAAAGCTTTTATAAGAATCAGTAATTATTAAAATTATCTAAATACTAACTCTTTAATTTTAGCTATAGAATTATATTTCACCATTAATTTACTGTAAAATAAATGTTATAAACTAGCATAGAATATACATCTAAATTTTAATTACTCTAACTATATTTTTCTATAAAAATATAGTTTTGTAACTATTCGTATTTTTTTTTTGATTCATTTTGTTGTTTTATTAACTATTTTGTATTATATATGTATCTATAAACCCTTTATCCTTGGCCAATTTAACCTGATTTATAGCATTATTTTTATCTTTAAAAGCTCCAATACAAACCTTGTATAAAACATCACTTGCAACAGCTTCTAATCCAAATAAATCTATTAAATTATCCCTAATTACTAGAGCTACCGCTTTAATATTACTACTAACATTTAAATCTCTTTCCGCATTAACATTAGAAATAAAATCAACCTCAATTAAAGCAGCAGGCATATTGGTATTTTTAAGTACAGAAAGTTTTTGGCTTTGCTTAACACCTCTATTTCTAGCATTAAAAATATTTGCTACATCCTCACATAAACCATTAGAAAATTTATTTAACTTATCATTTTTATTAGAATACTGCCAAACTTCAACACCTCTAACACTGCTATCTGTAGCTGAATTAATATGAATTGATAAAAAATAATCTGCTTTAAAATCATTTGCAATCTTAGCTCTTTCACTCAATGATAAATAAACATCAGATAACCTTGTAAATTTAACTTCAAGATCATAACCTTTAAGTAATTCATTAAGTTCCTTTCCTATAGCCAGGACAACATCTGCTTCATGTGTTTTATTTGGTCCAATAGCTCCAGGATCATGTCCTCCATGTCCTAAATCAATAACTAACTTTCCCATAAATACCTCCATAAAATTAAACTTATCTCTATATATTTAAATTATAAAATTTAAGATTAGTTTTATGGGTAAATATGAGTCAATTACTAAAACTTAAAAAGATAAAATAATAAAATAAAATAAGATGGTACATACTTGTAACCATCTTATTTTATTTTGAGATTATATCATATACTTCTCTTCCAATTGCTACTAAATTATCTAAATTATCAGATGCAAAATCTATATATGTCTTAGACCTTGATATAACATATTTTAAATTTTCTAACTCATTATGTACATTTCTAGGCATTTTTCCATCATGATAAATTCTAAACTTAGAAAAGCTACCATCTTTATATGAATGTTTTCTATTGTAAAATTCAAAAGAACTAACATGAAGTGGATTTTTAACGCTATCTCTCATATTTACAAAATATTTATATGCAAATTCACCTTCATCAGTACTTTCTTCCTTTACATATCCATAATCAAATAAATTTATAAGATTACTTTCTTTTATTATAAACATCAATTTATTTTCTAAATTTTTCATAAATACCTCCAAAATTTATATATTTCTATATATATAATAAGTATATTATCTTTAAAATGTAAAATTTATTTTTATTTAATACAATAAAGCCCGTATTTTAGCCTGTAAGAGTTTTTAAATCTGCTCACTATCATTTGTATTAAAAGCAAAACTTTTAAGCTCTACGCCTTTAATTTCTCCATTAACCCAACTATCTCTTATCTTTTCTTCCTTCTCATTCATGCTATGTACTTTCTTACTAGATCTTTTTCTCTTTGGCCCACTTCCTTTACTAATCTTTTGAGCATTTGAGCCAGTGTTTAGATGAACTCCATTTAATTTATTCTCTTTAGCATGTTCTTTTTTCTGTCGTTTCTTCTTGTATTCCTCAAACTTCAAAGCTCCAAAACTTTTAATCATTGCCTGCTCTGTTATAATCCATGTTCTT
>CAKPZU010000171.1 GCA_934215405.1 uncultured Bacilli bacterium
CTTAATTGATTTAACAAGCAATGGCTCTTTATATGTTCCAAAATTTGCAAGCATACTATAAGCACTAGCTAAATTAAAAACACTAACTCCATAGCTATAGCCACCAAGGCCATAGGAATAAGAAAACTTCCCATCATCCATTAAATTAATGCTTTTTAGATAATTAATAACATTACTAGTGCCTATTTTATTAATAACCTTATTTAATGTTTCAATAGCACTAGTGTTTCTTGAATAGCCAATAGCCTTATCAATAGTTAATTCACCCATATAGGTATTATCAACATTTTTAATAACCTTATTACTATATGGATAGGTTATTTCATTATCATTTATTATTTCATAATTATTATAGGATAAATGCTCAAAGGCTAAAGCATAATCGAGTAGTACTTTAATAGTACTAGCTGGTTGAATTTTTACATCATAAGCGTGATTTAATATTTTTTGCCCATTATAATTTCTTCCACCAAAAACACCAATTACTGAATTGTTTTGATTATTTATTATACAGGATGCAAATTGCTGATAAGGATTATTAAAAATAATATTTTCATTTTCATTTTTTTGAATAGAATCAATTAGTTTTTGAATTGATTCATCCATGTAGGTATGAATTTCCATAGGAGTAATATAAGGATCATAGGATGTTTGTAAATATATTTGCTTACAAGCAATATCAATATATGCTTGATAATCATATGATTGGTTATTTTGCTTATTATTTAAAACTAGCATTTCATCAATAGTTATTTTTTTAGCTTGTTGATATTCGCTTTCATTAATATAGCCATGCTTTTTCATTAATGATAAAACGATGTTTTTTCTTTTAAAGGCCGCCTCTTTATTATTAATAGGAGAATAAGCTGTTGGAGCATTACAAATACCAGCTAATAAAGCAGCTTCAGGTAAGGTAACATCATTAATCGGCTTATTAAAGAATTTATGGCAAGCACTAGAAATCCCATGATTTATACCATCAAAGCAAATATAGTTACAATAAAATTCTAGAATTTCTTTTTTTGAATATAGCTTTTCAATCTTTTTAGAAAGATACATTTCCTTTAGTTTTCTAGTTAATGATTTATCATTAGTAAGCATCATATTTTTAACTAATTGCTGAGTTAAGGTTGATGCTCCTTCCTTTAAAGACATTGATAAAGCATCATTTTTAATAGCACTTAAAAGACGCGGAATATCAATACCCTCATGCATAAAAAAGCGCACATCCTCACAGCTAATTAAAGCATTAATAAAAACATCAGGAAGATCATCATATGTAATATTTTCATAATCCTCTTTCGTTAGATTTTTAATGAAAGCACCATTATTATCATATATTTTTGATGATTTTTTTCTATTTATATTACTAATATTCACATCATTAAAGCTTCTAGTAATATTTATAAAATAAAAAGTGCTTATTATGAAAGTAACAAGCACAATAGATGTAAAAAAATTGGTGATAAAAGATAAAACTAATTTGCTTTTACTTTTCAAAATACTTTTCTTTAACAACTTTTATATAATCAACTAAAGCAAAATATCCTTCTTTGATGATATTTCCTTTTGACTTTATGTCTTCATATGGGATAATTCTTTTGCTGTTATCATAATAATCAATTAGAATATTTGCATCAAGTAGGTATATCTCATTATACATTCTTAAATAGATGATAGCAAAAGATATACCTTTTTGTTTTATTATTGCCTTCATAGCATTTATTTGATGATTAGCAATATTACTTAATGGAAATCCTTTTTTGTTTTTTGTTTCTTTCGCTTCAAAATCTAAGTAATGTCCATCACAAACACCCACGTAATCAAGCGTTGAAGGGGCTTCAAAAACAGCTTCGGTAATTGTATATTTACTACTTGTTTTAATAACCTTAATGCTTGTTGGTCTTTTATTAACAAAAGCAATATTATTATTTAAGTAGTATGTATTGGTTTTATTTATCATCTCTTCAAGGCCCATTCCTTGATTGGCCCTAAAGTCATTCTTATTTTTTTTATAATCTTCAACTTTTTTTAATGTGGGATAGTTTATCATGTTTTCACCTTCTTACCACCAATAATATTATTGGTAGAATATTTATATTTATTACATTATACACTATTTTTTTTTGTAAAAAAATGGTAAAATGATTACGTAAATATACTAGTGTGGTATATTTAAAAAAAGGAAGGATTTGCATGAAGGAAGTTAAATTATCATCTAAAATTTATTCGAAGGATTTTTCAATAAAATCACTTGGCTATTCTTGTGAAGAGGTAGACCGTTTTTTAGATGAAATAAATGTTGAAATTGCAAAGCTTGAAAGAGAACTTGCTACTTCGCTTGAAAAATATAGAACAAGTGAAACATTAAGAATAAGTGCTGAAAAAAAATATAAGGAACTAAATTTAGAACTATGCAAGTTAAAGGCTAGTAAAACTGTTGAAAGCTCATCAAGTGCAAATTTTTCTAATATAGAATTGTTGAATAGAATTGCTAATCTTGAAAGTATGGTTCAACAATTACTTGATAATAATAAAGACAAATCATAGATGGTCGCTTTTAATTAATTTTAAAAGAGGAAAGTCCATGCTCACACAAGCTGAGATGCTTGTAGTGTTTGTGCCACTTTAATAAATAAGGGTGGGCAGGTATTCCTGACGGCAAAGAGTATTCCTAAAGGTAACCATGGATGCTCGATAAAGCACCACAGAGACGAGCTAATTGGAAACGATTAGATGAAACGAGGCAAGCCCCGCAAGTGAGAAACTCAAATTTGGTAGAGGAGTTTGTAAGAAAGAAATGAATTTCAAGCAAGATGCATTATGCATAGATAAATGACCATCCTCGACAGAACATGGCTTATGTTGATTTGTTTATATAAAGAATATGCTAAATAAGCATATTTTTTTTATCATGTGTGCCGGGCATGGCATTAATCTCACTAGTGAAAGTCTAGTCACGGGTATTTACCACCAAGTGTAGCGAACCTCAAGCTGTTAGGAGTAATCCTATGAGTGA
>CAKPZU010000172.1 GCA_934215405.1 uncultured Bacilli bacterium
GTTATATTTGTTTCTCATAGAATGGGTAGTACCTTTTATTCAAATAATACAATTGTTTTAGATAATGGATTGATAGTTGAAAATGATAATTATAAGTATTTATTAAATAAAGATGGCTTATATGCCAAAATGTATAATTTGCAAGCTAAATATTATAAGTAAAAGAATCTTGAATGATTGAGTTCAAGATTCTCTTTTTATTCATTAAAATACTTCCTTTAAAACAATTGTTTGATGCTTATCTGGTCCAACTGAAAACATAACTACTGGAACCTTTACAATTTCTTCTATTTTCTTAATATATTTTTTAGCATTAAGAGGCAATTCATCATAGCTTTTTACATTACTTATATCCTCATCCCAACCATCAAGTTCTACAAAGTGTGGTTGACATTTAGCAAAATCTTCTATTTTAGCACATGGAGCATATAGCTTTTTACCATTTAAAGTATAATAATCACAAATTTTAATTTTCTTTAAGCCTGATAAAATATCAAGTAGCATTAATGATAAGCCTGTTAAGCCATTGATATTAGCTGAATATTGCATAATTACACCATCATACCAACCAATTCTTCTAGCTCTTTTTGTTGTCGCTCCAAATTCATTAGCTTTAACTCTTATTATATTTCCAAGCTCTTCTTCATCATTTACCATTTCTGTTGGAAATGGACCTGAGCCAACACGAGTTGCGTAAGCTTTAGTTACACCAATAATTTCATCAATTTTTTTAGGTCCTATTCCACTTCCTGTACAAACACCACCACTTGTAGGAGATGAGCTTGTAACAAAAGGATATGTACCAAAGTCTATATCAAGTAATGTTCCTTGAGCACCTTCAAATAAAATCTTATTTCCTTTATCATATTCTTCATGAATTAAAGAAATAGTATCACATACCATTGGCTTAATTAAATTAGCTAGCTCTTGATATTCCTTATATGAAGTTTCAAAATCAATTGGTTCAACGCCAAATCTTTTTAATTCTTCATTTTTAGCTGCTAGCTTTTCTTTATAGATTTCTTTAAAATCATCACTAATAAAATCACACATTCTAATACCATTTCTAGCAATTTTATCCATGTAGCATGGTCCAATTCCCTTTTTTGTTGTACCTATATTTTTACTTCCAAGTTCAGCTTCACGTAAGCCATCAAGCTTTATATGATAATCAAATAAAACATTTGCTCTATCTGAAATATAAAGGTTATTAAAATCATAACCACATTTTTTTATTTCATTTAATTCACTAATTAAGCTTTTAGGATTAATTACTAAACCATTTCCTAAAATGTTTTTAACATGTGGATTAAAAATACCAGATGGAATTAAGTGTAGCTTATATGTCTTATTATTAAAAATAATAGTATGACCAGCATTATCTCCACCTTGATAACGAACAACTAAATCAGCTTTATCAGAAAAATAATTTGTTACCTTTCCTTTTCCTTCATCGCCCCAAACACTACCAATTACTACTACAGTTTGTTGTTTCATAATATTAATTCCTCCTAATTAATTCCAACGCTTTTATATATAGCATCAACATTTTTTAAGTATCTATCTAGTTTAAATATTTCATCGCATTCATCATTAGTTAAAACATTGTTTTCAATTAATAAATTTCTAAATGGTACTTTTTCATTAAATGATTTAAAGGTTAAAGGCTGTATTAAATCATAAGCCTTTTCACGGCTATAGCCTTTACTTACTAAATAATTTAAAACACTTCCTGAAAATATAACACCATTAGTTAAATAAATATTTTCAAGCATCTTATCTTTAAATACTACTAAATTATTTAAGATATTGTTTAATCTATTTATCATATAATCAAGTAAGGTTGTAGCATCTTCCATCATTATTCTTTCACATGATGAATGAGAAATATCTCTTTCGTGCCATAAAATATTATCATCTAAAGCAGCATTTACATATGATCTAATAATTCTAGCACAACCACATATATTTTCACTTCCTATTGGATTTCTTTTATGTGGCATAGCAGATGAGCCCTTTTGCTTATTTGTAAAGCCCTCTTCTACCTCATGAACTTCTTGACGTGATAAATTCCTAATTTCTGTAGCTATTTTTTCAAGGAGTGAAGCTATTAAAGCTAATATTTCAATATAATAAGCATGTCTATCACGTGATAATACCTGTGTTGATATTTTAGCTCGATTAAGATTTAATTCACAAGCTACCATTTGTTCCATTTCAATTGAAGTAGTTATATAATTTCCAACAGCTCCTGATAGCTTTGCGGCTTCAACATCGCATCTTGCATTAATAAAACGATTTTTATTACGAAGTAATTCATCATACCATAAAGCATACTTTAAGCCAAAGCAAGTAATTTCTGCATGCATTCCATGTGTTCTTCCAATTATTGGAGTATTCTTATATAATAAAGCCTTTTCCTTTAAGGTATTAAGTAGCATATCTATATCATTTAATAATATATCATTAGCTTTTTTATACAATAAACCATAGGCCGTATCAACAACATCAGTTGAAGTTAAACCATAATGAACCCATTTCTTTTCATCACCTAATGATTCGCTAACATTACGAGTAAAAGCAATAACATCATGCTTAGTTTCATTTTCTATTTCTCTTATTCTATTTACATTAAATTTAGCATTGTTTTTTATTTTTAAGTAATCCTCAATTGGAACTATATTTAACATTGAAAAAGCATGAGTACAAGCTATTTCAACATCTAAAAAGGCTTGGAATTTACTTTCGTCAGTCCAAATATTTTTCATTACACTTCTTGAATATCTATCAATCATATACTATCATCCATTTAAAATATTAATTCTATTAAAACAATTAAAAGTGGAACATCTATTATTAAAACAAGTGTTGATAAAAAGCATGAATCACTTGCTATAATGCTTTCTTTGTTATAGGTAACACAAAATGTATTGACAACGGCTGATACTGGAGATGCAAAGC
>CAKPZU010000173.1 GCA_934215405.1 uncultured Bacilli bacterium
AATCGAGATATTGTTGCATATATTGTGAAAAATAATGATTTATCAGAAGGAAAGATGTTTTTTAATAATACTAATATTGTTTTAATAGGTATGCCATCATCTGGAAAAAGTAGAATTGGAAAAATGCTAGCTTTAAAATTAAATAAAGAATTTATTGATGTTGATACTGAAATTGAAACAAAAACAAATATGTCCAATAAAGATTATATTTTAACATATGGTGAAAAACAATTTAGAAAAGAAGAAAGAAAGGCCATTTCTTCTTTAAAAAATAAAAAAGGTGTGATTATTTCAACGGGTGGAGGTAGCATTTTAAATAAAAATAATGTAAACTATTTATGTATGAATGGGATTATAGTTTATTTAAATCGTAAATTAAAATCCTTAAGCGTAAGCGATTCACGTCCACTTAGTAATGATTATATAAAATTAAAAAAGCTATATAAAGAGCGTTTACCTCTATATAAAAAACATGCTGATATAATAATTAACGATTATAATGATGATGAAAAAATTGTAAATGAAATAATAAGAAGGTGTTTTAATGGAAAATTTTGATGATTTAAAATTAGTGTTGAAGAAAAATAAAGATGACAAAACTATTATAGATGTAAATGGTGTTAAAATCGGTGGTAAGGATTTAGTTTTTATAGCTGGTCCTTGTGCTATTGAAAGTAAAACACAATTAAAAAATATTGCTTTAAGCGTTAAAAATGCTAAAGCTAATATTTTACGTGGCGGTAGCTTTAAGCTTCGTACATCTCCTTATTCATTTCAAGGTCTTCATGAATTTGCTCTTTCTTATTTAAAGGAAGTTAAAGAAGAATTAAATATTCCTGTAATTTCAGAAATTACGACAATTGAATCAATTAATGAATTTGTTAAAAATGTTGACATTATTCAAGTTGGTGCAAGAAATATGCAAAACTATGAATTATTAAAAGCTTTGGGTAAAATAAATAAGCCTATTTTATTAAAAAGAGGTATGGCTAATACTATAAAGGAATGGTTATTTGCTTCCGAATATATTTTAGCAAATGGCAATAATAATGTTATTTTATGCGAAAGAGGCATAAGAACATTTGAAACTGAAACTAGAAACACCTTAGATTTATCTGCTGTTTCTATTATTAAAAAAATATCTCATCTTCCAATTATTGTTGATCCATCTCATGCAACTGGAAGAAGTGATTTAGTTTATGATATGTCATTAGCCGCAATAGCCTCTGGTGCTGATGGTTTAATTATTGAGGTTAATGATAATCCAAATACTGCATTATCTGATGGAATGCAAGCAATATCATCAACTACCTTAAAGGATATTATTATTAAAGCAAAGAAAATAAAGGAAATAATTTAATGAATGTAAAAATATATAAATCAAGATTTATTTTAGAGCACAAATTTACAGGTTCAAAATCTTTAACACATCGTTATTTAATTGGAGCATTTCTTTTAAATAATGGTATTATTTTAGATAATGTTGCTATTAATGATGACATTACTGCTACATTAAATTTTTTTAAAGCACTTAAAAAGGAAATTGTTTTTACAAGTAATAATAGCTTATATATCAAGCCTAGCAAGGAAATACATTTTGATATTTTAAATATTGATTGCTTAGCATCAGCTTCAACACTTCGTTTTTTACTACCACTTTCTTTAAATTTTGCTAAAAAAGTAATATTTAATTGTGAAGAATCATTAATAAATCGACCGCTTGATATATATTTGAATTTAATGGATAAATGCAATTTATCAATAATAAAAAAAGATAAGCAAATAATTTGCTCTGGTAGCATTAATTTAGATTATTATGAAATAAATGGAAATATTTCCTCACAATTTATAACTGGCTTAATTATTAATGCTTTATATTTAAAAAAAGCTATTACTATTAAGGTTATTAAGCCTTTTTATAGTATTGATTATGTAAAAATGACTATTGATGTATTTAATAAGCTAGGCTATGATATTGAATTTTTGAATGATGATACAATAATTGTGCATAAAGGCAATAGCGAACTATTATGGGACAATTATTTTATTGAAGGTGATTATTCAACAGCTAGTAACTTTATCGCCTTAAGCTGTTTAAATGGTTCGTTAACATCCTATAATTTAAATGAAAGAAGCTTACAGGCCGATTATAAAATAATTGAAATCTTAAAGCAAATGGGTGGAAACATCCACTTTTTAAAAGAAAATAACACTCTTTATTCAAGTAACAATTCTTTACTTTTAAAAGGTGCTGCTAAACAGCTAAAGGCCATTAATGTTGATATTGCAAATTGTATAGATTTAGGGCCAATATTAATGGTTGTTGCTAGCTTTGCAAGTGGTACAAGTCACTTCAAAAATGTTAATCGTCTAAAGATTAAAGAATCTAATCGCTTAAAAGCTATGATAGATAATTTAACATTACTTAATGTAAATATTAAATATAAAGATAATGAAGTTACTATAATTGGTAAAAAAGAATATTATAATAATGTTACCTTAAATTCATTTAATGATCATCGTATAGCTATGGCCTTAAGTGTTTTTGCTTTATTAAACAATGGTGTAATTATTATTAAAGATGCTCAATGTATTAATAAATCTGAGCCACAATTTTTTGAAATATTAAAAAAAGGATGCAAAGAGAATGCTATTTGCTATGAATAATATTCTCTTGCATCTTTTTTGATAATTCAAATATTTTATTTAATAATTCAAAATATAAAACTCTAATTTCTTTATCTTCTATATAAGAGCCATTTCTTATTAGTAAGAATGTTTCTCTTCCTTGATCATAAACAGGATAATTTATTTCTTTTTTCCTTTTTGCAATGTCTTTAATTAATTTCATTCTTTCTTCAAAAAGCTTGGCTAGTTCTTTATCAACAGCATTTACCTTTTCTCTTAAAATATCTAATTCATCCATAAGT
>CAKPZU010000174.1 GCA_934215405.1 uncultured Bacilli bacterium
TAATTAAATTGTCTAATTTAATATTAAAAGCATTTAAGGCCTTTTTTAATTTTAAGCCCCCTCTTGAAACGTAAGCTAATAATGGATCATCCTTTATCATGATTTGATCATTTTCATCAACTAAAAAAGCCGGCTTTAAAATCACCTTCTCATTAACAAGAACATTTCCATTTTTTATTAATTCTAAAGCCTTAGTTCTTGAGTTTATTAAATTTTTATTAACTAAGGTAATATCTAATCTTTCCTTTGTCATATTATTTTACCTAATATAGCTTCCTCATCTAGTGATAAGGATTTTAAAACATCATAATAATTTCCAAAGCTTATGAATTCATCCTTTAAGCAAAAAATAGTAACTGATTTATTTATATTATTATAAAACTTAACAATTTCGCTACAAAATCCACTATAAACGCTTGTGTTATCATATAAATATATTTGTGTATTTTTAATTTTATTTAGACATTTAGTATCAATAGGCTTTAGAAAAATAGGATTAATTAAATTTATTTTTAAATTTCTTTTTTGAATTAATTCTTTTAACTTTTCACATGAATTTCCTACGGCTATTATTGTTTTTGTATAGTTTTCATCAAAAATTTCATAAATAAATTTTCCAAATTCAACATTTAAAATATCATCCTCATCATTTGCTTCAAGCTTCTGATAGCGAATAAACTTAGGACCATTTATTTGATCTAAGCAATTGATTAGGCCTTTAAAATAACGAATTGATGAAACCATAGTTATAATTGAATTTTCAAGCGGGTATAAAAAAGATACATCAAAAATTCCTTGATGTGTTTTTCCATCTTCGCCAACAATCCCAGCCCTGTCGACAAAGAAGGTTATATTAGAATTAATTCGACAAACGTCATGAACAATCTCATCATATCCTCTTTGCATAAATGTTGAATAAATAGAAACGATTGGTTTTTTGTTTGCTAAAGCTAAGCCATTAGCATAAGCAATTGAATGTTCCTCTGCAATACCAACATCAATGCACCTATCATTAAAGTCGCTAAAGCATTTTGACAAATTAGTGCAATACACCATTGCTGAGGAAATAAGGAAAACATCCTTATCATTTTTTAATAAATCATAAATTATATTTGAAGCCTTAATAGTAAAGCTCATTTCAACATGATGTAATTCTTCGCCAGTTTTAATATCAAAAGGGCTTACACCATGATATTTTCCAAAATCATCCTTTAATGAATATTCATATCCATAGCCTTTTTTAGTTTTTACATGAACTAAAATTGAATTTGGATATTCCTTAGCTTTTTTAAAAGCTTTTTCGAGCTGTTTAAAATCATGGCCATCTACTGGACCTAAATAGGAAATGTTAAAATTATCAAATAAATTATCTGATCTAAAAATTAAAGCCAAGCGATGAATAAATCTTTCAATAAAGGAAATAAATTTTGGGGATTTTTTAAAAATCTTTAAAAATTTATTTTTTGCTTTTCCATATGTTTTACTTGTTCTAACACTATTAAGAGATTTAGCCATTGCTCCAACTGATTCATTAATAGCCATATCATTATCATTTAAAACTATTATTATCTTATTTTTAGAATTTGATATATTATTTAAGGCCTCAAATGAAACACCATTAGCAATTGAGCCATCGCCAATAACATCTATAATTTCATAATTTAAATTATTCGCATCACGTGCCGTTGCCATTCCCATAGCTGTTGAAATCGAGGTAGATGAATGACCAGATTCAAAAACATCATATGGGCTTTCACTTTTTGATAAAAAGCCTGATAGACCGTTTATTTTTCTTAAAGTATCGAATTTATTTGCTCTACCAGTTAAAATTTTATGAGTGTAGGCCTGATGCCCAACGTCAAACAAAAGCTTATCATTATTTAAATCAAAGCATTTATGTAAGGCAATAATTAGCTCAACATCTCCTAAATTTGATGATAAATGTCCACCAGTTTTCGAAACATTTTCAAGAATAAAAGAACGAATATCCTTGGCTAAGGAATTAAGTTCGTCATAATTCATATTCTTTAAGAATAAATCGTCCTTTATTTCTTTTATATCCATAATCTACTCTTCTTTTAAATCCTCAAATTTTCCATCATGCAAAACCTTTGCAACTTTATCTTCAATTGTAGTTAATTCTTCTTCACATTGCTTAGCATAGGCTAAACCATCCTCAAACAATTTAAATGCCTCATCTAATTTTACATCATTAGATTCAAGCTTATTAACTGCTTCTTGTAATTTATTTAATGCTTCCTCAAAAGATAGCTTTTTTTCATCATTCATGCTTTTTCTCCTTTGATATTATTTTTGCGTTTATTTTTCCATCAGTTAATGTCATAGTTATTTCATCATCAATGCTTATATCGTTAATGGATTTTACAACCTTATGATTGAAAATTGCAACGTTATAGCCTCGATTTATAATCTTTAAAGGGCTTAGGCTATCAAGCTTAGCAACTAATACGCTATATTCACTTTTTTTATCATGTAGCTGATGTAGCATATTATGCTTTAATTTTTCATTATATTGAAGTAAGTCCATTCTAATATTATGAGTAAAATCATTAATATATGAAAACAAATGATTTTCTAAATCATCAACCTTATAACGAAAGTTTTCATATATTTTTGTAGGATTTTGCAAAACATAGCTGTTTTTTAAATTATTCAAGACATTTCTTTGATATTTTATATAATTATTAAAGCTTAATAGTAGTTTATTACGATTAATATTTATTAAATATAAAACATCTGCCTTGTTACTTGTAGCCTTGATTGCTCCATCTGTAGGAGTTAAACCTCTTGCATCAGCTACATAATCTGCTATTGTCGTATCAATTTCATGGCCAACAGCAGAAATAATTGGTGTTTTACAATTATAAATTTCGCGTGCAACTATTTCTTCATTAAAT
>CAKPZU010000175.1 GCA_934215405.1 uncultured Bacilli bacterium
TGGTTCTTTATTTGCAGGATGTAAGGAAGCACCAGGTGATGAAATCATTTATCAAGGAAGAAGATTTAAGGTATATGTAGGAATGGGATCACTTGCTGCAATGAAAAGAGGTTCAGCTGATAGATATTTCCAAGATTCTAAAGTAGAAGCTAAAAAGCTAGTTCCAGAAGGAATTGAAGGAAGAGTTGCTTATAAGGGTGAGCTTTGCGATACTGTTTATCAATTATGTGGTGGTATTCAATCAGGAATGGGCTATGTTGGTGCTAAAACTATTAAAGAATTACAAGAAAGAGCTAAATTTGTAAGAATAACAGCTGCTGGACTTAAAGAATCTCATCCACACGATATTGATATTACAACTGAAGCTCCAAATTATACAAAGTAGGACAAAATAATGGGAAAATTAGAAGAAATTATTGTCCTTGACTTTGGAAGTCAATATAATCAATTAATTACAAGAAGAATAAGAGAACTTGGAGTATTTTCAGAGCTTGTAAGCTATGATATTTCAATTGAAGAAATAAAAAATAGAAATATTAAAGGTATTATTTTATCAGGTGGTCCAAATTCAGTTAATGATATTGATTCATTTAAATGTAATAATGAAATATTTAATCTAAATATACCAGTTCTTGGAATTTGCTATGGCATGCAATATATTGCTAATAATTTAAATGGTAAGGTTGTTAGTGGACAAAAGAAAGAATATGGTGGTAATGAAATTGAAGTTGTTGATAATAAAACATTATTTAAAGATACGCCAATAAAGCAAACTGTTTGGATGAGCCATGGCGATCAAGTTGAAATAATGCCTACTGATTTTACTCTTTTAGCCTTTAGCGATAATTGTAAAATTGCTGCTTTTGAAAATGTAAATAGAAATATTTATGGTTTACAATTCCATCCGGAAGTAAATAATTCTGTTTATGGAAATAAAATATTAAGTAACTTTGTATTTAACATTTGTAAATGTAGTAAAAGTTGGTCTATGAAAGACTATGTTAACAAGCAAGTTGCAGAAATAAAAGATAAAGTTGGAAATAAAAAAGTATTACTTGGTATTTCAGGTGGTGTTGATTCATCAGTTACTGCAGTATTAATTAATAAAGCTATTAATAAGCAATTAACATGTATGTTTATTGATCATGGCTTACTTAGAAAAGATGAAGCAAAAATAGTAATGGAACGCTTTAAAAAATTCAACATTGATGTTATTAAAATCGATGCTAGTAAAAAGTTTTTAGGCCTACTTGAAAATGTAAGTGATCCGGAAACTAAAAGAAAAATAATTGGTAAAACATTTATTGAAGTATTTAATGAAGAAGCAAGTAAAATTGGTCATTTTGACTTTTTAGCTCAAGGCACTTTATATACTGATGTAATAGAATCTGGTACTAAAACAGCCCAAACAATTAAATCACATCATAATGTTGGTGGACTTCCAAAAGATATGCCTTTTAAGCTTCTAGAGCCATTAAATAAACTATTTAAGGATGAAGTAAGAGCTTTAGGAAAAGAATTAGATATGGATGATGAACTTGTTAATCGTCAACCATTTCCAGGTCCTGGACTTGCAATTAGAATAATTGGAAATATTACTAATGAAAAAATAAAAATTGTTCAAGATAGTGATTTTATTTTAAGGGATGAAATTAAAAAAGCTAATCTTGATAAAAAAATCTGGCAATACTTTACTGTATTACTAGATAATAAATCAGTTGGTGTTATGGGTGATCAAAGAAGCTATATGTATACAGTTGCTATAAGAGCAGTTACTTCAATTGATGGAATGACTGCCGATTGGGCAAAAATTCCTTATGATGTTTTAGATGCTATTTCAACTCGTATTGTAAATGAAGTTAAAAATGTTAATAGAGTTGTGTTAGATGTAACCTCAAAACCACCTTCAACAATTGAATGGGAATAATAGAAAAAAAATTGTTATAATTCAATTTTTTTCAGTTTCTTCTCAATTATTAAAGTGTTGACTATTTTTTCTTATAGTTATTTTAAAATATAAAGAAAGCTATCTAGTATTCCATAAAATAAATTAGATAGCTTTTTTTGCTAAAAACACAAATTTAACTATATCAATAATTTTATCCATTTTACAAAAATTCACTCACACGTTTTTAAATATGTGAATGAAAAATCACAAGAACTTAGCAATGCTATTTCCAATCTTGAAACTACACTTAAAAAATTTTCAACTGATGCTGATGCAACATTAAAGAATGAACTTACTAATCTAATTATACAGTAGCAAAGAACTTAGAAAATGCTAAGAAAGAGTTAAATGATGCAATTAATGGAAAAACAAGTTCAACATTATTTAATGAGAAAATAAATGAGTTTAATGATGCTATTACAAATCTTGAAACTGCATGTAAAAAATATTCAGATAATAATGACTCTATTTTAAGAAATGAAATTAAAGAAGCAAAAGACACTTTACAAAAAGCAATAGATTCATTAAATGAAAGATTAAATGAAGCAGATGATAAAATCAAAGAAAATAGTGAAGAAATTAAAAGTCTTAAAGCAATTGCTGGTGTTTTAGGGGGATTAACTTTTGTTAATTTAGTATTTGTATTCCTACCTTCAAAAATTAAAGGAAAATTGCCATTTTAATTAGCATAAATAATCCATAATTAAAAACGAGGAATTTTATATATTAAAAAAATTATATAAGGTTCCTTTTTTATTTATTTTATAATGTTTTTAATTCGCAAAAATAAATATTGTTAATTATTGCGAAACGTAGTGAAATATACTTAGGAAGTGACAAATATGAAATTAATTGAAAGAGCAGACTATTTAAATAGACTTATCGATGTTATTGA
>CAKPZU010000176.1 GCA_934215405.1 uncultured Bacilli bacterium
TACAATAGCTTTACTAAGAAAGCAAGAGTATCAAATGATACAGTACTTGTAAAGCAAATGAATGACATCTTATTTGCTAATAGTCAAACTGATGATAAAAACCCTACAATGTCAAAAGCATTAGAGGATGTATTTGATGGAGGTTATGATTTAACTAAATTAACTCCAACTACTTCAGGTTATAGTATCGTTTGGGATAGCAAAAATGACCAAATGGTATTACTAGATGATAGTTCTACTAAAGAACCAGTATATCCAGAAGCTAGTAAAGTAAGTGATAAAAAAGATTTATTTATTTTAACTAGAAGTGAAAAAGAATTTAACGAAACTAAGGAATTTGCTCACTATTTAAGTGATAATTATGATGGAGCAACTATCCGTACTTCAACTGGTATTGATACTGGTAAATGTAACACAATTGAAAGCATTAATTATACAAGAGATAATGCCACAAATAAGCAAGAAGCAATAATTAATACTAATAATGGTGAAACATCTATAACTGTTAATGCTGATAAAGATACATTATACCATTATGGAACAGCTGGAGAAGTAAATATTCTTGCTGTTGATTCAACACATTCTTACCATGAATTTGGATCAGTTAAAACTCTTGAAGTAAAAAGTGGACATGTAGTTATTGAAAAAGATTCATTAGTAATTGAAGTAAAAAAGGCAAATGATGCAGCTAATACTTCATTTGTAAATAATGGAACAGTTATTAAGAATACTTCTAATATTCAAGGTATAACTACAGCAACTTCATATGATATAAGTAACTTAAATCAATTATGTGCATTTAGAGATTACGTAAATGCAGGCATGGATTTTTCAACATTACCTGTTGAAATTAAAGCAGATATTGATATGAGTTCTATAAGTTGGATGCCAATTGGAACAGGCGAACATCCATTTAATGGAACAATTAATGGCAATGGTCATACTTTAAATGGTTTAACTAATGGAAGTATAATTTCAACTAAGGATTCATTCACATCTTCTACAACTAAAACATATGGTGCTTCATATGGATTTATTGGTATAGCAGGAGCATTAAACAATGAGCATTTAAATTTAGAGGTTAAAAACATAAATTTTAAAGATGTTAAAATTAATTTAGAAGAATATGGAAATTGTGTTGGAACTCTTTTAGGTTATGCACCTAGTACATTTGATTTTAGCGATGAAAAGAAATATAACAATATAAATGGCAAAGCTATTGAAAACATCATTGTAAATAATGTTAATGTTAGTGGCACAGTATCAGGCAACTATACAGTTGGAGGACTTGTAGGAAAACTTTATAATCCTGGAAATGTTGAGTTTACTAATTGTACAAATGATGCAAATGTGTTTTCAATTTCAAAAGCAGGTGGATTAATTGGTTACATTTCTGGAAAAGAAAGATTACAAACTAATAATTCATATAATAGTATCAATATTACATTAAAGAATTTGATAAATAATGGAAATGTAATTGCAAATAATGATAAAGTTGGCGGAATTGTGTCATATATGAATACATTTTGCGTTGCTGATAATGATGAATCAAATAATTTACCAATAACAAATATCGTAATTTCAAATTGTAAAAATAATGGCAATATTACAGGCGGAAAAGAAAGTGCAGGAGTAGGTGGAATTTTATATAGCCTTCAAGCATATAAAACTGGATATAGTAAAACATCAAGTAGTTCAACAGTTACAATTTCAAATTGTGAAAATACTGGAAATCTATTAAATGGAAAAAACGAAAAAGAGGTTTGTATTTTTCCATCAACAACAGCATTTGGCGTTGAAATTAAAAGTTAAAAACATTTTGATAAATGAAAAAGTGATGTTCATACTTGAACATCACTTTTTAGGAAATGGTATGAAATAAATCAATAAAATGGCAATAAATTAACAGTTTCTAAAATTCAAGAAAGAAGAGAAAAAGAAATAAGAACTTTAGTGGAGGATTATTTTAAATACATTCACGAAATCTATATAATGACGTTGATAAAACAAGTGCACTTGGTAAAGCTATTAATTATTCGTTAAATATCAAAACTGATCTTACAAGATTCTTTGATGATGGTCACATTCCTTTAACAAATAAGTTATAATTATCCCCAACTTTTTATGTAAGAACGGGGGATGTATGCAAAAATTGGGAATAATAAAAACTTTGGGATAAAGCTGTTTATGCAGAATTCAGAATAAGAAAATGAAAGAGCAATTAAGCCTTTTGTAATATTAAGGAAAGCTTGTTTTGTAACACTCAAAATGATGCTGAAACATGTGCTATGTTAATGTCTATATTGCAAACAGCAAAACAAAATTTAGTTAAACCTGATGAACATATTAAATTTGTTTTAAAAATAATTGATGATATTAAAACTTCTGAATTGGACTATATCCTACCATTTAGTAAAACCTTACATTCCTATCTTAAATACAAAAATAACGACATAGTTGATTGAAGTAAAATCATCTTTAATAAAATCATTAGCATCATTAAATGCTTTTAAAGATAAATATGGTAAGGTTGTTGGAGAAAAGATAATAATAAAAAATAAGCCATTAAACTATGGAGATAATACAACATATTTACCAATTTATTTAACATTTAATCTATAATGTATTAAATATTATTAATGACTTTAACAATTACAATATAGTAATTAGTTAAGGTCATTTTTAGTTACACAAATTAATTTGTTGGTCTGCACTAGTCAAGAGAAAGTAGACACTTTATAGTGTTTAGGAGGGGGGGGGTAAAAAACTCTTTAAATTGTTTAGGAGTTAGATAATTAAGTGAATAAGAAGGCCTTTGTTCATTGAAGAAAG
>CAKPZU010000177.1 GCA_934215405.1 uncultured Bacilli bacterium
ATTTATGTATACATTTTCATTTTTAAATTGTATAATATAGATGTAAAGAAAAACTCTAAGCAAAAGATGCAGGTGGCTTTAGCAATGGCACCTGCATCTTCTTTTTGGTTTAGGAGTATGTTAAGTGATAATGCTTAGATTAATCTTTGTGGTTATTTTCCTTCAAAAAATAGATTATCAAAACTAAGATAATGATTAATGAAATCAAATAATCCATAAGACTATTCTTCCATTACCACTTAATTAAAACTCTAAGCATATTTGCATCACTTCCTTTCTCTACTCCCTAACTATATATAGTCTTTTTCTTTTAAAAAATGTAAAAATATTTATTTGTTTTCTTCTTACGGAATAAGCGCACTAACTTATTATTTGACTATATTATTTGATTTTTTTTTGCTTTTAAAATATTTAATCACATATCAAACTTATAATATTTCTTTCTTTAAAGGATAGTATGAAAAATAAATGTTTTAAATTCTATATCAAAACATTTCAATCAAATGTACTTGAGATTTTTTTCATAAAATATTATAATTACTTTGTGTTGATATTGGACATGGTTAGAAATTTTTATTTAAGAGAGAATTAGTCGAGGCTGAAAGCTAATTTAATAAAAAACTAATGAATTCACCAATGGAGCGACTTATTAATAATTAAAGTGCATAGTAGAACTATGAACTAAGGTGGTACCGCGTAATATTACGTCCTTAGATTAATTTCTAAAGACGTTTTTTTATTAAAAGGGGAGATGACTTAATATGCTAGCGGAAAAATTAAGTAAATTAAAAGAAGAAGTAAAAGAAAAGGTAAGCAACGCTAAAGCCTCAAATGTTTTAGCCGATATTAGAAATGATTTTTTATCTAAAAAAGGCCGTTTTTCAGAATTTATGGGAGAACTTAAAAGTGTTCCAAATGATAAAAAACCAGAAATGGGTCAATTAATTAATGAAGCTAAATCATTTGTAAGTAAATTAATTGATGAAAAAGCTAAGGAATTAGCTTCAAAAGAACTTGAAGAAAAATTAAATAAGGAAACAATAGATGTTACACTTCCTGGAACTAGCTTTAAAACTGGAAGTAAGCATCCAATGAATATTGTAGTTGATGAAATTACTAATATCTTTTTACCTTTAGGATATAGTGTTGTTGAAGGACCTGAGGTTGAAACTGATAAATATAATTTTGAATATTTAAATATTCCTGAAAATCATCCAGCTCGTGCAATGCAGGATACATTTTATATTAATCCAACATTACTTTTAAGAACTCAAACATCAGGCCTACAAGCCCGTGCAATGCAAGCAAATATTGATAAAACACCATTAAAAATCATTTGCCCTGGTAAGGTTTATAGACGAGATGATGATGATGCTACACATTCACATCAATTTATGCAAATTGAAACCTTAGTTGTAGGTAGAAATGTTACAATGGGTGATTTAAAGGGCACATTAGACTTAGTTGCTAAAAAGATGTTTGGTGCTAAAAGAGAAATTAGACTTAGAAGCTCATATTTTCCATTTACTGAGCCAAGTGTTGAAGTTGATGTTAGCTGCTCATGCAACAATAAAGCAACATGCCCTGTATGTAAAGGAACTGGTTGGATTGAAATATTAGGTGCTGGTATGGTTCATCCTAATGTTTTAAAAATGTCAGGATATGATCCTAATGTTTATTCTGGCTTTGCAATAGGCTTTGGCGTTGATAGAATTACAATGCTAAAATATGGCTTTGATGATATTCGTTTATTATATAATAATGACTTAAGAGTCATTAACCAATTTAAAAAAGAAAGATAGGTGATATCCATGCTAGTTTCATATAAATTATTAAAGGAATATGTTGATTTAAAAGATTTAAGCGTTAAAGAAATATGTGATACATTAACTCTTGCAGGCTTTGAACTTGAAAGCGTTAAGCAATTAAGTAATGGAGACCATTTAGTAATTGGTGAAGTTTTAGAATGTGAAAATCATCCAAATTCAGATCACTTACATATTACAAAAACTTCAATTGGCACTGAAACATTACAAATTGTTTGTGGCGCTCCAAATTGTCGTAAAGGCTTAAAAGTAATTGTTGCTTTGCCTGGTGCTAATTTACCTGCTAAAGGAATTACTATTGCTAAAGGCGAAATTAGAGGCGTTGAAAGTAATGGTATGCTTTGCTCTTTAGTAGAGCTTGGAGTGCCAGAATCAATGTTAAGTGATGCTCAAAAAGAAGGAATTGAAGAATTAGATAGTAATGCGATAGTTGGAGATACTAACCCACTTGGCTATTTAAACCTTGATGATACAATTATTGATTTTTCTGTTACACCAAATAGATGTGATGTTTTAGGATTAAATCATTTCTTTAAGGAAGTTGCTGCAGTATTAGATACTAAAGTAATTAAAGAATATGAAATAACTTATACACCAAGTGCTAAATGTGATTTAACAGCAAGCAGTAATACTCCTTTATGTGATTACTTTGCTATTACTCATATTTATGGAATAAAGGTTATGGCATCACCTAAATGGATGCAAGATATTTTATCAAGGCATGATATTAAATGCATTGATAATGTAGTTGATATTGGGAACTATGTAACTTTAATGACTGGTCAACCTCTTCATATGTATGATGCAAATAAAGTTAAATCAAAAAACTTTGTTGTTAAAAATAATGTTGATTGTAAGGTAGTAGCCTTAGATGAAAAAGAATATGAAATTAAAAATGGTGATTTAGTTGTTACTAATAACGATGAGGTAGTATGTATTGCCGGAGTTATTGGCGGAGAGTCATCA
>CAKPZU010000178.1 GCA_934215405.1 uncultured Bacilli bacterium
ACTAGTAGGTTCGTATTTATTAAAAGCATTTTTTAATTCTCTTTCAAGAATTTCTTGGATTTTTAAATCAATTGTTAATTGGATGTTATAGCCATTAGTTGGTGATATTATTTCACTACTTAAACCATTAAGTAAATTTCCTTTTGCATCAAGCTTATAATTTAAGTATCCATTACTTCCTTTTAATAATTCATCATATTTGCTTTCAAGTCCAGCTAAGCCTTGATTATCAATGCCAACAAAACCAATACTATGAGCTAATAATTCATTGTATGGATAATACCTTACATTATCATAAACTAAATAAATTCCATCTTCATTTAATTCACTAATTTTTTTAGCTGTTTCATTATCTAAATTCTTTCCTTCTGGAAATACCTTTACAATAGCTGTTTTCTTATTTATTTTATTATATAAAGTATCACTATTCATATTTAATATTGAAGCTATTTTGCTTGAAGTGCTTTTTAAATCTTTTACTTGTGAAGGAATAACATATAATGACATTGCTGGTAAATTTGTAGCTATTTCATTATAATTAACATCATAAATTATTCCTCTTGAGGCTTGAAGAGGAAAGCTTCTATTCCAAGAATCATTAGCTAGTTTGTTAACTTTACTATAGTTTATTATTTGAATATAAGATAGCTTTGTTATAATAGCAAATAAAATGAAATATACAAAGTAGTTATAAATTTTGATTTTTTTCTTTAGATTTTGTCTTATCATAGTATCACATTTAAATATATGAAAATAAATCAAGTTTAAAACCTGATTTTAATTTTATAAAGTAAAAGATTTAAAGAAAGTAAAAAAATCCCTATAAAAGATTTCTCTTAAATAGGGATATAAATAGTTATCAACTAATTAAATAGTTCCTGTTTTTCCATTCCAATCTTCTTTAGCATAACTTGATTGATTAATATTAATCAAAATTTCAGTAAAATTAGTTGGTTTATTTTCACTAACAGTTATTATTCCATCTTCATTTTTATTGCCAGTGAAATTGTATTTTGATGATGTAGCTAAACTACCAGAAGCACAACACATAATATATGTTGTATTATAATAAAATGCAGAATTAGCTAATCCAGTTTTATCTCCATAATTGCTACCATCAACCATTTCATTTTTTATATTTCCTTTATTAGTATTATTTGTAACGTTCATTGTAGCAACAATACCAGAGCCATAGCACAAAATTCCTGATACATAACCAACATATGAATTTAATACAATGTTACCTGTGTTTACACAATTATCAACAGTTAAAGTATTAAAATATTGAACAAGGCCTAAAATGCCAGCTACTTTATTTATTTCACCATTTACTACAATATTTGCATTATTAGTACAATTAGTTACTTCAACATTTCCTTTTGTATAAATTTTACCAGCAATTCCAGAAACTGTCGCTCCAGATTTATTATTACATTTTATTGTTCCATTTACAGTTACATTATTAATTGTTATGTTTCTAGATAAATCACTATTAACGCTTGTTGAGGCATTTTTAGCAGCATTTGTATCTGCACCAATTAAAACACCAAGCATATTAGCATTTGATGAATTAATATTAACATTAACAAACTTTACGTCTTTAAATAACATTTCTTTGTCATTATTTGAACCTGACATATCGCCAACTACACCAAAGAATCCATATGCCATTCCATAGTTTTTAGCAGTATTTGTTGTTCCAAACAATTTATAAGATGGCGAATATCCAATATTAGTTAATCCATTAATTGTATGAGCACCACCATCAAATGATCCTAAGAATGAATGTTCAACAGTTCCAATTGGTTCCCAACCCATTCCACTAATATCTACATCTGAACATAATTTAGCATAAACATACTTTTCATCAAAGCTACCACTGTTTACATCTTTTGCAAAAGCAGCTAAATGAGAAGCAGTGTGTAATTCAAATGCACTTGTTTCACTTTCACCAGTTCCGCCACCATATTTCATATTATTTAATTGAGTTGATTCAATCGATTCACCTTTTACTACAGTATTAGAAACTTTAATTTTGTTATTATCAATTGTACTTGAACCAACTGGAACTACTTTAAATAATTCAGAATTAGCTTTTTGTTCAACACTTACAGTTGAACCATTAACAGCTAAAATACTAACACTTGAATTCTTCTCAAGAACAACATGTCCATCTTTTACTTCAAGATAACTTGTTACATATCCATTTTCATGATATGAATTTTGTGCAACACTATCAATGACAACTTTACTAGCCAAACCATAATGGTAAACATTATCATTACTTGCATTTACAGTTAATGTTCCAGAATTTGTTCTAATAATAGCATCTTGCTTGCTAGAATTACTATATATAACACTTTTAACGTTTTCATTTCTTCCAGTATCAATACCAGTTGAAGTACTGATAGTTGCTGTTCCATTATAATTATCACTTAAATAGTGAGCAAATTCTTTAGTATCGTTAAATTCTTTTTCATTTCTAGTTATAATAAATAAATCTTTCTTTTCACTTACTTTACTAGCTTCTGGATATACTGGTTCTTTAGTAGAACTATCATCTAGTAATACCATTTGGTCATTAATGCTATCCCAAACAATACTATATCCTGTAGTAGTAGGAGTTAGCTTAGTTAAATCATAACCTCCATCAAATACATCCTCTAATGCTTTTGTCATTGTAGGATTTGCATCATCAGTTTGCTTGTTTGCAAATAAGATGTCATTCATTTGCTTTACAAGTACTGTATCATTTGATACTCTTGCTTTCTTAGTAAAGCTATTGTA
>CAKPZU010000179.1 GCA_934215405.1 uncultured Bacilli bacterium
CGCGAATCCCCATGGGGATTGTTATCCTTTTCTCTTTTAATTATTTTATTTGTCTACTTTGGAGATATCATATCATAAAAGTGAGTTTATTACTTTTTAAATTTTACTTTTAGAAATTATAGTTCTATCAATTTTGATATCTGTATTTTTACTTATAGCTAAACAACCATTTTTAAATGTATATGAATAAGTTGTTGTTGTAGTGTATTTTGATGTATATAATATTTTGTATACATTACCATTAATTACTTCAACCATTTTTTCGTCCTTTAATTCTTCATTTACATTTATATCTGTAATTTCATTAAAAGCATTTATTTTAATTGGAAAACTGTTTGTGATTCTGTAATCTTTATTATTTTTTGCTTCTACAACAAAGCATACGAGATTATATGTGCCATCATCAATAATGCTTTTATTATTCAAATTAAAAGCAATGTTGTCTAATTTGAAGCATAAATCTTCATTATTAAAAATTGTATCTTGTCTATATAGTTCAATAAATGATGATGCAGATGCTAATCCAATGAGCAATGAATAGCTACCATTTTCAACTAATAGTTGATTTTTACTAATTATTACTTCCTCATGTTTAATATTTATATCTTTAGTGTTAGTATCAAATTGACCATTAACGTTTAATGAAGCATTAATATTTATTATTCTATCATTGTTTTCGTGCTGTTCATTATATTTAATACCACCCGCAGCAATAAAGTCATTTCTTAAAGATTTATAGTCAGTACTATATTTTTCATAATTCTTGAATAACGCAAATATTTTATCAATACTTAAATCATCCAAAAATAAATCATTACCTATTTTTAACTCATGAAGCATATTATTTAAATTAATTGTGCAGTCTTTTATTTCATTAATAAATTCAGCATTAATTGTTACATCATATTTTGCTAAGCCATTTACAAAGCCATCATAAATATTTTTATTATTAATTCCGTAGTAATCAATATTATAGTACTCCTTATCATAGCTATATAAAATAGCAGGTGAAAAATACATATTTGACTCGTTATCCGTACCACAAAATACTCTTGAAGGATATAGCCCATCATAACCATATTGCATAAATGCATAATCATCGTCATTATTTCCATATATTTTATCATTAATTTTTAAGTATATGCTTGCATCCTGAAAATTATCTGGTTGATAAATGCTTTTTTTATAATAAGCTTTATTGATGTTGTTTAGCAATGAGACAGAGATATCTATGCTTTCATTACCTTTTTTTTCTTCTGTCGTATAAATTTGTCCAACAGTATATCCATTTTCTTTATTAAAGATAGTTACATAATGGTTTAAGGGGTTTTCAAATGATGCTTTATCAATTTGTACTAAGTAATTAAAATGATCAGTATCAAAAAATATATATGCGCAATAGCTTGATGGGGTAGCACTTACAATTACTCTTTTTTCTTGCCCTTTTATAAAGCATTCTTCTGCAATACTTATAGTCTCATTTAAGTAGCCATTAATATATTTTGTTTCTTTTTGAGCATATATATTTCTAACACCTTCAATATAATCAATCGACTTATAATAAACAATATCTGGATTATTATAATCAATTGATGTTGTAAAGCTTGATATATTGATCCTTCCATCAATATCATAGGAACTTTTAGCAACTGTATAGGAATAGCCAAATTCTCCAAAATACTCATATTTTGAAATTATTAGAGTGTCAGTGTTAGAATAATAATCTATTTTAACCTTTCTTACAAATGTTCCATCCTCATAAATCCAATCACCATATTGTTTTATTGTATTAAGGTATTTGTTTTTAAGTCCCTTACAGGTGTTTACATAATTTGTTGCTTCTAAAAATTTTGAATCGCAACCATCGTATGAAGAATATTCAATTTGAGAAATGTCAAATGAAGGAAAATCAAGTAAATTATCATCGTTGGTTTTAAAAAGAGATGCTCTTTTAAAGACATTTTGTTTTATATTTTTTTCATTAGACACAAATAGAGGTATTTTATCAAAATTATTAAAAAGGACTGTAATGTGCTCACTTAAGGGAATACCAGCTTTTTGCTCACTATCATCATTAGAAAAGCTTGAATTGGTTGTACAACTTGTTAAATACAAAATAGTCATCAAGGTGCAAATAATTTTTTTATTCATAAAATAAGACTCCTTTGTTCATTAAATTGTTCATCGAGCATAGTATTGTTTAATCAATAAGCAAGCTAAAAATAAATTTTCTTTTAAATATTAAATGATGGATATATTTTATTAACACATTATTCCAATAAATCATCTTGCTTATAAATTTTACGAAAAAATTTTAAAACAGTCAAGAAATGCTAGAATTTGAATTTTAAAATAAAAAATGGCCTGAAATTGCATTTATTGCTACTTCACACCATAAATTATTAAATGGTACCCACAGCAGGATTCGAACCTGTGACCCTGCGCTTAGAAGGCGCATGCTCTATCCAGCTGAGCTATGTGGGCATCAGTGCTCATATATTATATAAAATTATAAAAAATAATTCAAGATGTTTTTAAAATATTTTTCAATAAATTTATTAAAAAACTATTGACATTTAATTTTCATATATGATATTATTAATACGCTTTAAAGATGCAAATGTAGTTCAATGGTAGAACTTCAGCCTTCCAAGCTGACTACGCG
>CAKPZU010000180.1 GCA_934215405.1 uncultured Bacilli bacterium
TTGCAAGTGAGGTAATAATAAAGCAATATACAGCAATAACAGTGTCTGGTGAAGATATAAAAATTTTAAAAAAGGTCCAAAGTATTTTCTCAAATGGTTATTTTAGAGTTTATATTACAAAGGATTATATAGGAGCTGAATATTGTGCTGCTTTAAAAAATGTTATAGCATTAGCTTCGGGAATGGTTGAAGGCCAAGGCTTAAAAAATAATACAAAAGCTGCTTTAATAACAAGAGGCCTTGCTGAAATAATGCGATTTGTTAAATATTTTAATGGCAAAGAAAAAACATGCTTTGGCTTAGCAGGAGTCGGCGATTTAATGCTTACATGCTCAAGTACAACATCAAGAAATTATAGTGCAGGATATTTTATAGGTAAAAATAATGCTTCTTTATTTTTTAAAGAAAACAAAAAAACAGTTGAAGGAGTTTTTGCTTGTAAAATCGCCTATAAAATAGCTAATGATAATAATATTTATGCACCAATTGTTACATCAGTATATAATGTCTTATTTAACAATTCAAATGTTAAAGATGAGATTGACAAATTAATGAGCAATGACTTAAAGGAAGAATAATTTAAGCTTATTTAGTAAAAAACTAGATAAGTTTTTATTTTAAAAAGGACTTTGCTGTGGTAGAATTTGAATGTTAAAAAAGAAGGCGAGAAAATGAATATAAAAAATAAGCTAATTTATGTTAAGAATATTATGCTACCTTGTCTATTTTTATCATTATTAGTTGGCATATTAACAGGAATATCAGTTTTTATTTTTAAGATAATAGCTAGTAAAATAATTTATTCGTCAAAATACCTATATACATTTTTAAATGAAAATAAAATATATATTATTGGAGGAATTGTTGTTGTAATTTTTTGCTCATTAATTTCTTATTTAATTTACAAATATTTTAAGACTACAAGAGGTGGAGGAATTCCAACCTCTATTGGTATTTTAAGAGGGCTTTTACATTTTAAATGGCTTTCTACTTTAATAACAACTATTTTTTCTTCATTTATTACTTTTTTTATTGGCCTACCACTTGGAAACGAAGGCCCTTCAGTAATGATTGGAACATCACTTGGAAGAGGTGTTAGTCGAATTGGTAAAAAGAATAAAGCATGGGATAGATATATAATGACTGGTGGTGCTTGTAGTGGCTTTACTGTAGCAACATCATCACCAATTTCTGGAATCTTTTTTGCTTTAGAGGAAGCTCATCAAAGATTTTCACCAATGATTATTATGAGTGCAACTACTTCTGTTATGTTTTCTTTACTTACAATGGATATATTATCATCATTAACTAACTTTTCATTTACTTTATTTTTAACACTAAGTGTTTTAAAAATAGATATTGCTAAGGTATATCTTGCAATGCTTATTGGAACAACAATGGGCTTATTTGCTGTATTGTTTTCTAAAATGTATGATTTATCTAATATTATAATTAAAAAGATAAAAATAAAAAAATATTTTAAATTTATGTTTTTATTTTTAATTACCTTTTTAATAGGAATTTATTCATATGATTTTATTTCAACAGGACATGATTTAATCGAAAAGCTATTTAATATAAAAACAACACCATCATTTTATATTTTATTATTAATTCTTTTATTTAGATGCATTATGACATTAACCTGCAATAATGAGGGTGTAACTGGTGGTTTATTTATTCCGACTCTAACAATAGGTGCTATTATTTCGTCATTATTATCCTTGTTATTTGTTAAATTAAATTTAATAAGTGATGAGTATTATCAATCATTAATTGCTATAGGTATTGCTTGTGCTTTAGCAAGTATGATAAAAACTCCAATAACTGCTATCGTTTTTGCTATTGAAGCCTTAAATTCTTTAAATAATATTACTTTTATTATAGTAGGTGTTGCTATAAGCTATATCATTACTGAAATATTTAATGTTAAATCATTTAATGAACAGGTTATTGAAAATCGTGTTGAAAAAGAACACTTAAATAAAAAGAGTATGGTAATTGATACTTATATTGAAGTAAAAAAGGACTCATTTGTAATTGGAAAAACCATTCGTGATATTTTTTGGCCCAATAATTTATTTGTATTATCAATTACTCATAATGAAAATGTTCCAATTGTTGATAGTGGAGGTAGTAAGACTATTCACGAACTTGATACACTTCATATAAGATTTGAAACATATGATTTAAATGAAACATTGGACGAACTATTTAATTTAGTTGGTAAGCAAGAATTAAAATTAACAAAATCATACAAAATATAACAAATTAAAAAAATCCATTAGGCTTTTTTAGATGTATGCTTTTCAAATAATGCTTCAGTAGTAAAATTAAATTTTGTTAAGCAGCAATTATGAAGTGGGAAAACCCACCATGTTTCATCAAGAGTTGCAATATCTAAAGCATCGCCACGTCCTTTATAATTATATTCAATATGGACAGACCTTGTAGATGTTGGAACCTTGTTCAAATTAAATGTTGTACCATCATCAAGCTTACCTAAAAATGTAAAACCACTATCATCATGAGTCATATTAATTGTACCAATTGTTTTAAATTTTATCTTTGAGTTAATTAGCTTTTCAATTCTTACATCGTCTTCAAAATGATAAGT
>CAKPZU010000181.1 GCA_934215405.1 uncultured Bacilli bacterium
CTAATTAGCTTTTCTAGTGAAAATGAAGCATTTGCTGAACTAGTTGAAGGAAGATATGTTGCTATATTTAATAAGTCACTAAAATTATTTTTAAACAATCCATAGGCCTTTTTACCATTTAAAAAGATATGCTTAATATTATTTTCTTTAACAATACTATAAATATCATTATAAATGACATTTTTAATAGTTGAATCAGAAGAATTAGTAATTTCACATTCTTTTATAACATCAAATAAACCAATATGATATTTGCTTAATAATTCTTTTTTAATTTCTATATCTTCATTTAAAAAATTTTCATCAAGTAAAGCTGCTAAAACCTTATAAAAGCGATTATTCTTGTTCATGTAATAAAAATTTTTGTTTCTAGATATAACACTTGGAAATGATCCGAGTATTAAAACATTACAATTAGTTGGGATAAACTTATCAAAAGTATGATTTTCTACACTCATTTTTTATAATAGCTAATAATATCGTTTCTTAAGTTAGTATTAAATTCTTTATTTAATATTTCACTTATTTCAAATTTATATGGAGGATAAGAAAGCTTATCTTTTTCATTTTCTTTAACATATGGAGTTTCTAAAATAAATATTTTATCTTTAAGTAATGGATTATAAATAAAATTAATTAAATTATTAAAACCAATTGTCCCAAGTCCAATATTTTCATGTCTATCCTTATGAGAATTGATAGGATTTTTTGAATCATTGATATGGCAAACATATAAATAATTTAGACCAATTACTTTATCAAATTCATTTAATATTTCATTTGTATTATTTAAATTATAGCCACCATCATTAATATGACAAGTATCTAAGCAAACGCCAATACAATTTTTATTTTCAATTTGATTAATAATATATGCAATTTCTTCAAATGTTTTTCCAACTTCACTACCTTTACCTGCCATTGTTTCAAGTAGAATAATAATATTAGGATATAAGCTAATAGCTTTATTTAAATAAGAAGCAATTTGATCCATGGCTTTATATCTATCATAATCCATTGAAGCTCCTGGATGTAAAACTAAATATTTACAGCCAATGCTTACTGTTCTACTTATTTCATTAAGTAAAATATTATAAGAAATCTTACTTTTTTCCTCATTTAAATTAGCAAGATTAATAATATATGGAGCATGAACTACTACATCATTAATATCTATATTATTTTCTTTCATTAAAGCTTTAGCTTCAGTAATTTTAAGCATATTTAATGGGCTACGTGTTGAGTTTTGTGGAGCTCCAGTATAAAACATAAAAGTATTAGCTCCATAGCTAATAGCTTCCTTAACAGATCCTAATAAAAAATTAGGACTACTCATTGATACATGACTGCCAATTTTAATCATTTCTATCACCCTTATTCTTGTTTATTGCACGTTGTCTAATTCTTTTTTGAATATCATTTTTAATTATTTCACGTTTATGTCTTCTTTTAACTTTTTCAACTGCCTCTTTCATTTTCTTTTTATGATTTGGTTTGACTTTTTTTGATTTGTTCATACGAACAGCTTTAGCAATTTCATTTTTTAAAGGATCATCAATTTTAGCTTTACCTTTTCTTTTACTTCTAGCATCAAAATCCTTTAATTCCTTCCATTCATTATTTTTTATTTCCATTCTTTTAAAGACAATTCCTTGATTTGTTAATACTTTAATTGAAGCTTCGTCATCCTTATCATATAAGGTAATACAAATACCATCAATGTTCATTCTTCCAGCTCTACCAGCTCTATGAGTATAGAATTCTAAATTATTTTTAGGGAGATGAACTGAAATAACATGGCTAACGCCTGGTATATCAATACCACGTGCGGCAATATCTGAACAAACAATAAACTTATACATTCCACTTAAAGCTTTTTTAATATTAGATTTTCTTTCACGAGCTTGTAAATCACCATGAATGATTCCACATTCAACACCATTATTAATTAAAAACTTATAAATTTGTTCAACACTTTCCTTTGTATTAGCAAAGATTAAACAAACATAAGGATTAATATTATTAATAATATTTAGTAATTCATTATTTATATCCTTACTTCTTAATGGATATAAAATATGAGTAATATTTTCATTATTATTTGATTTTTCATCTTCAATGATTAGTGGTGATTTAAAACATTTTTTTATGAATTGTTTAATTCCTGCTGGAAGTGTTGCTGAAAAGACCATCATTTGAGCTTCCTTACATAAATAAGCTATTCTATCAACCTCATTTAAAAAGCCCATTTCTAAAGTCATATCAGCTTCATCAACAACAAATGTATTGACATATTTTAAATTAACTAAGCCACTATTAATAGCTATATCACATATTTTTTCAGGTGTTCCAATTAAAATTTGTGGAGTTGTTAAAATTCTATTTTTTTCACGTAATGTATCAACACCACCTGTAAGGCAAGAAATTTTAATATCATAATCTTTAAAAAACTCTTTACATCTTTGATTTATTTGAAGAGCTAGCTCACGAGTTGGAACTAAAATTAATGCTTGAAGATTTTTAGAATTTTCATCAATTTTATTAGCGATTGGAATTAAAAAGCAATGTGTTTTACCACTACC
>CAKPZU010000182.1 GCA_934215405.1 uncultured Bacilli bacterium
TTACCCCACCAACTTTAGCTAATGAATCAAATTCATAATAATAGCAATTATTAGGATATTTATTAGCAACCTCTTGGTTATCAACAGTCCAAATATTAACCTTTATATTATTCTTATGACATAAGTCAATTTTTTCTTTATCAATGCTATTAAAATGAGCATCAACATCTAATGAATACTTTAATAAAGTTTCAAGATGCTCTTCCTTAAATTCACATAATAGCCATTGCGCTTGTTGGACTTTAGAAATTTCTCTTAATGTAATTAAATCTTCAAGATAAAATGAAATAAAAATAGTATTTTCAAGCATTCCTAATGAATCAACAATTGCAAGAATTTCCTTTATTTGCTCTTTTGTAAACAATTGCTTTAATTCACAAACAGCAACTTTATTATATTTTTTACAGATTCTGAAATATTCAATCATTTCAGGAATTCTTAAATCTACTCTTGAATCATAATTATCAGTATCAGTAAGCATTACACTTCTTACCAATTCAAAGTTATTTTCTTCGACATTTATGTTAGTTCTATTATTTGTTACACGTGATGTTGTTTCATCATGAATAGTTATAAAATGATTGTCATTAGTAACATGAACATCAGTTTCAATACCATAAAACTCTTTAGTTACACCGGCTGCAGTAAAAGCAACTAGTGTATTTTCCTTTTCAAGCCCTGAATATCCTCTATGGGCAATAAATTTTGTTTTTTCCATTTTTAATAATCCCTCTTTTCAAAATAATTATAAACTTATATTGCTTTTTTTTCTACTCATAATAAGCAAAAATAAATCACAATTTTCTTAGCATTATCCTTAATATAATTTCTTAGCATAATAATGACAACAAATGCCCTAACTTGGCAATAAAACATGCTAAAAATTAATTAAATTATAGTGATTTGTTTAAAAATGTGCTATTATATGTATGTTAAATCAATGGATAAGAGGTATATATAATGAAATATAGAAATAAAGTAATGTTGATAGTTTTGTTAATAATTTGTATAGCCTTTAGTGCTTATAAATATGTCCCTGCTTTGTCTAGTTTTGTAAATAAACTATATGATGGAAAATATAATGCAATTTTATTGCCATTAGCCATAGTAGCTTTAATTACTATTATTGGTATACTAGTAATAAATTCTGATAAAGCAAAGATTGTTACTGAGGATGTTATTCAATCATTACAATACAATAAAGAAAGCAATACAATAATAGTAAATGAAAACAAAAAAGGAGAACATAAAGATGAAGAAAGATAATATGCTATTAACTTTTTTATGGGTCGGATATGTAATCATTGCTATACTAGCAGTTGGACTTGGCTATTTTAATTACAAGGATAATGTGACAACATACAATACTTATGTTTTCATAGCTTTATTAGCTTTAGCAGCACTTATGGTTGTAATATATTTTGTAAGCATTAAAAATAGCCAAAGCAAGGCAAGAAAAATTAGAAATGTTTATGTAGATAAAACTACAACTATTAATGGTAAAAACAACAAGGTTGCAATTTTCCATGTTGATGAAGTTGAAGAAAACAAAATTGTTGTAAGTGTATACAAAAATAAAGAAGAGCCAACAGACGTTATTGGAGCAATTAACAATGATAATTAAGTGATTTCATCTATGATGAAATCATTTTAGTTAAAATACAGGAGGAAAATAAAATGAAATGGGATTTAACGTATTTATTTAAAACATATGATGAATTTAGCGCATCATTAAATGAATTAGATGCTTATGTGGACAAATTAGCATCATATAATAAAAAATTAAAAAATGAAAAGGATTTTATGGCATACTTATTATTATCAAGTGAACTTGAAGAAAAGCTATCAAGAGTATTTCAATATGCTCATTTAAAAAGCGATTTAAATAAAAAGGATGTTAATGCTGCTAATGATTTACAAAAGGTCTTTTTCTTCTTAAACAAGCTATCTCAAGCTACTTCCTTCGAATCACCAGAAATTTTAGCAATTGGTGAAAAAACAATTATGTCCTTTATAGACAATAATAAGGAAATAGAGCAATATAGATTTGCAATGGAAAAATTATTCCATATGAATAAGCATGTGCTAGATAGTAAAAAGGAAGAACTATTATCATACTTTAATTCAACTTCTTCAGCTGGAAGTGATCTATACGATTCACTTGCAACATCAGATAGAAAGAATAAAACAATTACGTTATCAACAAAAGAAAAAGTTACTGTAACGCAGGGTAATTGGCGTGGTCTAATTTGCGATAGTAAAAATAAAAATGACCGTAAAAAAGTATTCCGTGCTATTTTTGATTATTACGAAGAAAATAAAAACACATTTGCCAAGATTTATCAGCTTGAATATCAACTTGATTTAGCAAATATGAAAGCAAGAAAATATAAATCAATTCTAGAAGCTCATTTATTTAATAATAATATTCCAACTTCTGTTTATACTAATTTAGTAGATGTTGCATCAAATAATAATGAATCATTAAAGAAATATATTAAGCTTAGAAAGAAATATCTAGGCTTAAGCGAGCATTATTCATATGATAGATTTTTACAACTTGCTCACTCTGATAAAAA
>CAKPZU010000183.1 GCA_934215405.1 uncultured Bacilli bacterium
TCCTTTTGGAATATAGGATTAGTAATAAAGAATTCACAATTATTATATTCACAATCAATTCTTACCTTAAACTTTATTGAATTAATACATTCCTCTTGCCCATTACTATTAGTTAATAAAATTGCAGTAAAAGGAATAGTTAAAAATACAAAAGCAAAATCATTATTAGGGACATAAGTTATTTCCTTTTTATAAGCGCATTCTGTATTGCCATTAATATAGGCTTCTAATAATAATTTACAATCCGTAGAAGCAGCTTCATTTTTAGCAAACAAGCCAAATGTATAATTTGAATTCTTTTTTATTTTTTTATTACTTGTTGCGGTAAATAAGCATTCAAATTCATCATTTTTATGTAAATAATAAACCGGCTTATTATTAAAGTAAACATTATTTAGTGTAGTTAAAGTCGAATGTGAATCAAGTAAATTAATTCCTTTCATATTTAATGTTGTATTTTCATTTAAGTTAGTATATTTCTTCTTATTTGTTGATTCCATTTTAACTTCGCCCTTATAGAATGTTGATGTTACTTCATTAAATGTTAAAACATTATTATTTGTTGAATTAGGCTTTAAAGTATAAGAACAAACTAATTGATCATTATCATCAAATAAATAATATTGCTTATTGTTTTTCTTATCACTAATTATTGCTTTATGCGTAGAACAATCTATTTTGCATATTGTTTTGCTTTCGTTAAATGAAGTATCAGTAATTAAACAACCATTACTTTCAATATTAAAACTTTTGTTATTATAATCAGTAATTGATATTAAACTTGTTGAATAGCTTAAAGAGGCAAATAAAGCATTATTTCTAGTTATTTTTATTAAATTATTGTTACTATCATAAAAATAAAATATTGAAATTTTATTATTTATATTTATTTCTTCTAGCATATTGTTTATATCATAGTAAAAAAACATTACATTGCCTTTATTATCGCCTATTCCATCAATTAATGTTTTATTATTTTCTTGATAATTAATAGTTATTTTATCAGCATTAACTAATGATTTTATTTCCTTTAAAAAATATGCTTTACTGTTTCCTATATTAACATATGAAAATGTCATTTTACTTGTTTTATTTTCGACAAATATATTATTTCCATCCTTTGTTAATTTAGTTTCTTTAGTAATATCATTAATTAAATAATAATTATTGTCGCTATCATCTTTTTCAAAATTAGTTAAGTTATTATTACTATCAATCATTGTATATGTGTGCATCGTTAAATCATTTTGATTATTTGCTTTATTAGCATAATAATTTTCAACAATAACAATTGAATAATTAATTCTATAATTATTTCCATATTGCTTGAAATAATTAGTTTTATCTGCTGGTAATAAGTAATCATTTGTTGAAAAGCTATGAATTAAGGATAAATTACCAATGTTTTTACTTTCAATAATATTTAATGAAAATCTTTGATCCACTAAATTCTTGTTAACTATTATATTATTGGTTAATTGAATATCTTTTTTATAGCTATCACATACAGGGAAAGCATTAAGGCATTTTTCATAACTTACTAAATAAGTTGTATTATAGTTATATATTGATGGATTATACGAATTGTCAATTACAAACACTTCAAAATCAGCGCTTATATATGGGTACAAATCAAAAGTTATATCGTTGTGCTGTTTATCATACATAATTTGAACACTTCTACCCTTTTTCTTTATATCATCAAATTCACCAAGAGTTACAATATTATTATTTATAGTCGCTTCTTTTAGTATATCCTCTTTTTTAAACATATAAAGAGTTATTGGATGTTCATAAGCTGCAAGATCTACATTAAGGTTTATTTTAAAACTTTTATATTTTTTATAAATATTATTATTTACTATAAATGAAAGTCTTTGATTATTCATATCAGCGTTGGCATTTAATCCTCTATAAAACAAATAGTTATCTTTAAAGATATACCAATCAACAAATTTATTGGAATTAACAGCTAAAACTTCAATTGTTGGATCAATATAAATAGGTAATGCTCTTTCACTACTATTAATCCATGATGCTGAAGCATTAATAAGTAGTTGATACTTATTATCATCTATTTTATTAATAGTATAAGTTATATCTTCACTTGTATTATTATTAGCATCATTCATTATTGGACTTAGCATTTTAAAGATTGCTTCATTATCCTTATTTATAAATAATAATTCATTTTCATCATCACTTAGCTTAACTTGTAAATTATTTATTTCTATTTCATATTCATATACATATTCATTTTTATTATTGTTTTTAATAATAATGTTTTCTTTTATTTTCTTATCATTTAATATTTCATATTCAATAGATGAATCAGTAAAGATATCTTCATAAATAACCTTATAATCATTAATTAATCTAGCTTTTATTTTATTTAATTGAGTAAGGTTATTTTCTTTTTTACCTATTAGCTTAAAGACTACCTTATAATCGTCTTTTACTAATGAAACAATATCATTACTTAAAGATGATGGATTTAAGAAGTTTAGCTTAAAGTCACTATTAAAGTTATTGAATCCTAACTCATTAGCAACTAAGTGATTATCAAC
>CAKPZU010000184.1 GCA_934215405.1 uncultured Bacilli bacterium
ATGTTTTATACAAAAATCAGCCATTTCTGGCTGATTAATTATGCGATATTTTCAATTATTCTGCAAAACCCAAGTTTATTAGGAAATTTTCAAGTGTTTTCATTAAAATGCTTACTAAAATATATGTATTTTATAAAATTTTAAGAATACTAATTAATAAAGTTAATATTTTGTTTATCATTCAAAGAATAAACAATTAATTCTGAAGCTAAATAATTTGTATGAAACATATTAATCGCATTTATTTGGCTATTATTGTAGGTTGTATAATAATATATTCCTTCATTTAAATTACAACAAGATGCATAAATTGTTTTTTCATATTCATCATTTACTTTGCAACAACCATTTTGTTGAAAAACACTATTTAAAATATGAAAAAATTGTGTTACACTTGAAGATTCATCATCATTACAAATTGAATTAAATTTTGTAAAGGTCGCCCTTACAAAACGAGACATAGAGGATAAATCACCAGGAAGTCCTACTCCTCCAAGCCCTCGGCTATATTTATTTAATGATATTTTAGAAGAAAAGGTATTTAGTGGATCATTAGCTGATATTTTCATATAATTGTTTAAATTAAATAATTGATAATTAAAAGGTGGATTATTAGTTAATACACCAACTTTATTATCATATACCTTTAAACCATCAATTGTACTTTCAACAACTATTGAATGACCACTAATATCACTTATCATCCAATGCAGATGGCTATATTTTAACTTATCAGAAAAAGATTCATTAGTTATATTAATCCTTTTTAAAAGTTTTTTTACTTCCTTTATATTTTGACATTGACATAGAATATAAGGAATAAGTTCATAGGAAGCAACATTTTCCTTTGTAGGATTATTATTAAAATAAACGGCATTATTTACAAAATTAAGTCCAGCTATTCCTAATCCTTTTTCATTTATACAATCATAATATAATGGATAATTATCAATTATTATCCCAATTCCTATTAAGGCATAATGATTGTTTATTGTCCTTTTATTTTTAAAAGTAAATTCATATTCCCTTGGAGTTATTATTACCTTTTCATTATATGAAAAATCATAATCAAATGTCCTTCCAAAATATGTGTTTTTTGTTTTAAAATTTATTGCTGTACACACTTATATCACCACTTAATATTTTTTCATTTTCTTATTTTTTTATACAACTAATTTCTTCTGGTCTTATTGTTTCCTTTAAAGCTTTAACAAATGAATTTAATTCATCCTGTTCATTACAAGTTAATCGAATTGATATTTGATATTTTTTATCATTAACTGCATTTGAAATAATAGCAGTAGATATATTTTTAATTACTAATACATAGTTTTTTGAAACATCAGCTATTTTCTTTAAGATATTATCTTGATTGTCAACAAGCATTACGATTTTAGGGGATTTTCTAGCTAGCCTCATTTCTATTTTGGTTAAGAAAACTAATGTTATATAGGAAATAATTGTCGATAAAATTGCTCCACTAAAAAAGCCAGCACCACATGCTAAACCTAAGCCTCCGCAAAGCCATATTGTAGCTGCAGTTGTTAAGCCTTTAATATTCATACCATTTTGAATAATTGTCCCAGCACCTAAAAAACCAATTCCTGATACTACTTGAGCCGCTAAACGAGCAGGGTCTCTATTTGTATTAACAGCGTCCATTCCTGGCCCTCTAATTGATATAATCATTATAAGACATGCACCTATTGAAACTAAGGTATGTGTTCTTAATCCAGCGTCATGGCCATTTTTTTCACGCTCATAGCCAATTAATCCACCGCAAATAACTGCCATTAATAATTCGACAAAGGTTTTTAAAATAACACCAATGTCGCCAAGTGAATTAAAAAAATTTAAAATCGCATCATCCATAGCAAAAAATCCTTTCATTAAGATTAAATTACTAATAAAAGTATCTATTTTGTAATTTCATTATTATTATAGCATTATCAAAAATAAAAATAAATATTTTCCTTTACAGGAAATTTACATTTTAAAATTTATTTGTGTATTATCCCATCAAAATCTTTTTACTTTCATCCTCATCTAATTCTTCAACATCCTTTAGCTTCTTTTTAATTACTCTAGTTCTTACACCTACTAGATTATTTAATTCCTTACCAGCCTGATCCATTTTAATTTGTGTTTTTTCAAGAGCATCAGCAAAGCTATTAAATTCTGTTTTAATAGCTCCTAAAAGCTTGAATATCTCAGCACTCTTTTTTTGAATAATTAATGTTTTAAAGCCCATTTGTAAGGCATTTAATAAGGCTGAAAATGTTGATGGACCGCATACACATATTTTATAATCTCTTTGTAATTCTTCAAATAAATCCATATTTATAACCTCAGCATATAAGCCTTCAATTGGTAAAAACATTATGGCAAAGCTAGTAGTATTTGGCTCATCAATATATTTATTTGCAATCTCACTAGCAAA
>CAKPZU010000185.1 GCA_934215405.1 uncultured Bacilli bacterium
GAGTAATATCGCCTAATTCTTCTTTAATTACTCGCATTTTTTCACGTAAAATATATTCACGTTGATTATCATCTAGTTTTTTTCTAACCTTTTCAGAAATTTCATTTTCTATCTTATCAATTTCTTTTTCGTTTTCAAGATAGGAAATGCAAATTTCAAGACGCTTACCAATATTTGCTTCATTTAATAATTCTATTTGTTTATTATAGTCCTTAACAAATAGTTGTGAAACAATATCAGCAAATTCAATAGCCCCTATTCCTTTTGAAAATTTATCAATAATGTTTTTTGGAATACGAGGATTACTACTCATGATATTTTCAATTTCCTTGGCAGTTGTTCTAATGTAAGCAGCTTCTTCGTCAGCAGGAATTTCTTCATCTTGTAAAACCTCAACAGAGGCATAATAAACACCATTATCCATATAAATGGATTTAATGAGAACTCTTTCTAAACCAGAAACGACTACCTTCACAATACCATTATCAAAGCTTTTAGATGTTTTAATTTTTCCTATTGTTCCAACATGTGAAATCTTATCATAAGTTATAAGGTCATCATTTGGATCAAGCTGTGGAACCACTAAAATAAAGTTTGTAAAGTTTTCATTAGAAACCTTAATTGCTTTTTTAGAAAACACTCTACCTGCTTCAATATTTATATCATTATGTGGGAATAAAGCTACACCTTTTGTAGCTAAAACAGGATAATCAACTTCAAGTGCTACATTTTTATTATCCATTTTTATTCTCCTTTCAAATCAATTTTAAAACTTATAGAATTATAAATTGTTATTTGCTTTTAAGAAATCAATAACCTTTTCTTGCTTTAAATTATATGTAAATGAGCCAATTTGGTTACCAAGTTGCTTCTTTAAATCATCAAGTGTTGCATTGTATTGCTTAGCAATTTCACTTAATTTAGCATCAACTTCTTCATTAGTAACATTTATATTTTCAAGTTCAGCAACCTTTTCAAACATAAAGGCACGCTTTGAATTCTTTAAAGATTCTTCCTTTGCTTCCTTTTCAAGGTCTTCCATTGTCTTTTTAGACATATTTAAATAGTCATTTATAGATAAGCCTTGTTGTTCAAGTCTATTAGTGAAATCCTTAATAATTCTTTCAGAATCCTTCTTTAAGATTTTATCGTGGCATGTAAATGTAGCATTGTCTAAAATCTTAGTTAATAGTTCTTCAAGACGTTCATGGTCTGCTTGCTTAGTCTTTCTATCCTTTAATTGTTCTTTAACATGTGCTGTTAATTGTTCTAAATTATCAACACCTTCAATATCTAAATCCTTTGCAAAATCATCATCGATTGCAGGAATACGTTTTTCCTTAACAGCATTAACATGTACCTCAAATAATGCTTTCTTACCAGCAAAGCCTGCAACATAATTTTCAGGGAATTGAATTTCAACTTTTCTATCTTCATTAGTTTTAGCACCAATTAGTTGATCCTCAAAGCCTGGAATAAATGTGTTTGAGCCTAGTTCAAGCTCATAGCCCTTTGCTTCTCCGCCTTCGAATTCCTTACCATCAATAAATCCTTTAAAGTCTATAACTACTGTATCATTTTTCTTTGCTTCATAATTGTTATCAGCAACAACTAATTCAGCATTCTTTAAAGCCATTGATTTTAATTCATTATCAATATCAGCCTTTAATACTCTTACAGGTTTTTTATCAATTGCGATGCCTTTATATTCACCTAGTTCAATAACTGGTGAAGTAACGATTACAAATGTAAATGAAAATGCATCTGCAGTTAATTCATTAACAACAAGCTCTGGTTGTAAAAATGGAACAACTGAATCTTCTTTTGATAATTCAACATAAGCTTTTTGAACAGCTTTATCAGCTGCTTTTTCAACAACTTGATTTGGGTTAATGTATTTAACAGCTTGTGCTAAAGGGGCTTTCCCCTTTCTAAAGCCTTTAACTGTTACATTTAATGCTAATTCCTTTAATGCACGATCTTGTGCAGCTTTCCATTCTTCGCCATCAACCTTAGCGTTAAAATGTACTTCGCATTTTTCTTTTAATGTTTCTAATTTTAATTGCATGTTTATAATCTCCTTTAAAACTTTGTCAACGCCATTAATTATACAATAATTAATCAAATATTTAAATACTTTCTAATAAAATATTTATTCTTTCAATGATTTTGTCAACATTTTTCTTGTTAGAATTATAGTTTTTATCTAAAAAATCATTTGAAAGTGGTATATTTAGCATATTACTAGCTAATAAATACACTGCTGTATAAATATCATCGCAATAGTTCTCGCTTACAATCAATGGATAAATATCTAAAAGATATGTCATGTACAATCTTTTAAGCAAATCAATTTCATTAATTGTTAATTCATTTGTATCTATTAGTTTTCTTTCTAAATAAA
>CAKPZU010000186.1 GCA_934215405.1 uncultured Bacilli bacterium
CCTTAGCACTACGAGTTCTAAGACCACCTAGGTAACCAGAAACATTATAATATTTCTTGTTATTTAGTTTATCTCCTGTTAGCATAACCTTTTGTGCGTTGATAATGATAACATTATCGCCTGTATCAATGTTTGGTTGATATGTTGGTTTTGACTTTCCAGTCAATACCATTGAAACTTTTGATGCTAATCTTCCTAAAGGAATGTCTGTAGCATCTACAACATACCACTTACGTGTAATATCTTGTGGTTTAATAACTGTTGTTTGTCTTTGCATAATTTTTTTCTCCTTTTTTATAGTAACTGTACCGGGGCTACTACTGGCCGGATAAGGCCACTTATTATGATACTATATTTTTACAACCTAAGTCAATTAAATTTTAATTTAATTATAGCTTTTTTCTATGAGTTTCTTGTTATTTTAAAGTTATCAAATTGTACCTCGCAAGCAGCATTTGGAAAAAATTGCAAAACGACATTGGCAGATTGTCCTACCTCAACTACGTATACACCATGATATTTTTTACCATTTTCTGCTGCAAGTTGGGCATCTTTTTCAACATCTGAATAAGACTTGATATATAGTGCTCCAGAAATTGAAACAACATAATAATCAAATTCTATTGTATAAGTAGCATTTGCTTCCCATAATCCTGGCTTAGTTATATAAAAGCCTAAATAATTACCACTTGAAACTAAATCAATACAATTTTCTTCAAAGCCTTCTTTAATTGCTGATGAGTCTTTAGTTGGCGCTAAATCAACATTTAACACAACATTTTCTGTATCATCAAAATTTTCACTTACAAAGCTATTTACTTGTAATTTTCCTTCGCAATTAACATTTCCTTTTTTTACTTCATTTCTTGTAACCTTTAAATTATCAATAATGCATTTAGTAGTACCTTTTGCACCACCTGGGAATATTTTAATTAATACTTCATTACTATCTAATGTATTAAATGTCCAAGTAAAATGCTTGATTACTCCAAGCTCATTACTTCCAAATTGTTCATAAGAAACATTTGACCCATTATATACTTGGAAATAGATTGTGTCGCTTAATTCTAATACTTTGTAATCAAATTCTATTGTATAAGAAGCATTTGCTTCCCATAATGTTTGATTCTTTAAAAATACACCTTTATATTCACCATTTGATTCAAAATATAATGAGTAAGCATCTATTGCATCATTAGTAGTAACATTAGAACTATTAGCTTCAGCAAAATCAAATGAAAAGATTGGATTATTACTATCACCAAATTTCTCTAGAACATGCTCGTTTTCTTTTAATGCACCTTTAACAATTTCATTTTCTTCAACTAATACCTTACTTATTTTAATATTATCGATTAGTAAAGATGTTTTGCCAGTTCCACCACCTGGGAAAATTTGAATAACACTATTATTTCCATTTAAAGTTGTAGTATATTCAAAATGCTTAACTACATCTAGTTCATTACTTCCAAATTGAGTGAACTTTGTTTCTCCATAATTATATTGGAAATAAATTGTATCAACAAAGCTTAAAACAATATAATCAAATGTTACAGTATATGTACAATCTTTTTCAAATTCTACACCACCATTAATATATAAGCAGGCATAATTTCCTGCACTTTCAAAATAATAAGCCTTATTACCAGTTAATTTATCACTTTCAACAATTTTAGAATTACTAACCTGTGAATTATCAAAACTTAAAACTGGATTATATTCATCTTCAAATGTTTCAACAACACTTTCATTTAAATTTAATTTTTTATTAACAACTTTATTAATACAGCCAAGATTTAAAGTAAAGTCCATATTAGCATATGTACATGTTACTTCCTTAACTCCAGAAGTTGTTGTATCAAAATCTTTAACTGTTACATCAGCAAATGTAATATCTTTAGTTGTATTATCATCTAAAGAAATAGTAATTTTTCCACCTGTTAATTGTATATTGCTATCACCAACATTAACAGATTTTTCATTTGGCATTTCGACAACATTTATATTTGTTACCTTTAAAGCCTTTACTATAACTACATATTCTTTTTCTTTTTTTGTTTCATTTAAAGTAAAAGTAGCCTTTATAGTAATTTCTTCATCGCTTAATGTTTCACTAGGTCTAATAACCTTAGCTTTATCATTTTCTATTTTAAGGAATGTTTGATCACTACTTGTATATGCTATAGTAACATTATCCTTCTTTAAAACTAAATCAAAATCATTTGTAACTTCTTTTTCATAAGAAATTGAAAAAATAACTCCATTAATAATTTCTTCATCACTGACTGTCGAACTGCTTTCTTCAATAGATGAACTATCTTCAACACTTGAGCTGCTTTCTTCTATACTTGAAGATGATTCTTCTTTCATTGAGCTTGAGTCTTGCTTAACTGATGATTCT
>CAKPZU010000187.1 GCA_934215405.1 uncultured Bacilli bacterium
ATAACCTTTAATGGGGCAAATAGTAATGATATATTAGCAATAAATACTAAGCTATTAGATTTATTAAATATAAATGAAGCTAGTACAATTAATATTATAAATGAATATTTTGTTTATAACAGCAATCAAGTAAAAATAATCAATGAGGACAATATGTTTACTATTCCTTGCATCTATTATAATGTTACTTATTTTAATAAAAAAATAACTAATTATAAGAATGATGAATTAATAATTATAAATTATGATTTAACCAATAAAGACAAACGCTTTGAAAATGTAAGCTTTTATGATGATACAGCATCACAACATTTATCTAGTAATGCTTATAATGATTATTTAACATATAAGCTTATATTTGATTCAATTAAAGAAATAATTAATAGCTTTTTCTCTTTTATTTTTATTTATTCTATAATTGTGGCAATTCTTTTTAATTTTTCATTAATAAATAAGGATATAAAGGAAATTGCAATATATTTACAAAATGGCTTTAAACGACTACATATTATTAGTAGTTACTTTATTCCTTTATTAATTTATAGCTTAATTATTTTAATCGTTTCATTATTTATAAGGAAAATAATTGCCTCAATGCTTATTGTAAATATAATCTATACCTTAACATTAGTAATTCCTTTTATAATAATTATTAAAAAACCTTTAAATGAATCATTGAAGGAAGATAATTATTCATGAATGAACTAATTTTAAAAAAAATATCTAAAAAATATGAAAAAAAGGTAATTAATAATTTTTCTTATTCGTTTAGTTATGGAAAAATATATGCAATAAGTGGTAAAAGTGGTAGTGGAAAATCAACATTATTATCTATTATTGCTAATTTAATAGCCTATGATGGTGAGGTGTTTTATAATAATATTAATCTAAAGGAAATAAAGGATTATACATTCAAATATATTTCTTTTGTTTTACAATCATATCAATTGTTTGATAAATTAACTGCCTTTGAAAATGTCTGCTTAAACCATCATTTAAGAAACAAAGAGGTATTAAAATATAAGGTAATAGCACTATTTGAAATATTTAAAATAAAAGAATGCTTATATGAAAAAGTAAGCAAACTATCAGGAGGCCAAAAGCAACGTGTTGCAATAATTAAGGCTTTGATTAAGGATAGTAAAATTTTACTTCTTGATGAGCCAACTAGTGCTCTTGATGCTAATACAACTAATATTCTTTTAAACTATTTAAATAGCATTAAAGAAAATAAAATAATTATATTAGTTTCACATGATCAAAAGGTAATTAACAAATGTGATGAAATAATTAATATTAGTAGCAATAATAATGAAGTAATAAATATAAAAAATACACTTAAAAATAATGAAGAAAAACAAAAAATTTTTAATATTAAAGATCTTTATAAAAAAGTCTTTAAATGTAAAAAAATATTTTTAAATGTTGCAATTTCAATTTTATCATTTGGTTTAATTTCCTTTTCCTTATCAGAATCATTAAGTGATTTTATAAGTGCTGTTTCAAATAAAACAGTTTTAGCATTAAGTGAAGCTAATGCTTTGACATTTAAAATGAAAAATGAAAATGATTATATCGATATTGATGTAAAGGATGGAATATTATATGAAGGTTTTGATAGTGAAAGCATAAATAAAAATGATTTAATTGATAAAGTTTTATTTAACAATGTTGCTATTGAACATGCAAGCTTTTTATTTGATAATTATTTTAATATGAATAATAATGGTTTGGCTTTACAAATTCCTCAAGAATATGCTAAAAATGTAGATTATTCAAATTATCTTTTATGTATTAAAAACCAAAAAACCTTTAAAATAAAAATAGATGTAATTATTGTTTCAAATGAAAACTTATTTGTTATATATGCCAATAGTATTTCTTATTTAAATGAAATATTAAATTATAATAAGATTAAAGTTGAAACAACAAAGTATATTTATTCTTTAAATTCTAGTAGTTTATATGCTTATCTTATAAATGATGAGAGGTATTTAAAATATGATTTCATACATTTTAAGGATAATAATGTAATTCAAATTATAAAGAATAATAAAAAAAGAATAAGCAAAAACAAATTAAATTATTTGTTAAATGAATTTGATTATGATACTTACATTTATAGTGACTTAAAAAATACATTTATTGATTATGAAAATGGTTTATATTATATAAATTATAATAATCAATTAATCTTAGCTAAAATTGATAATTCATTAGTAAATAATAGCATTAATATATCAAATAAGTTCTTAGATGATTATGGAGTATATGATTTATTACTAATTAATAATATAACTTTATTAGTAAATGATATTAATAATGAAAATACGTATTCAATAATTTATTTAAATAGTGAAACATTTAATAAGCTAAATGAAAGCTCAATTT
>CAKPZU010000188.1 GCA_934215405.1 uncultured Bacilli bacterium
GCGAGTTTATGTATACACCTATGCGCATAGGTGTATACATAAACATTAATAGTGTCTACTTTATTAATAGCACTTCAGTAACAGATACAACAGTGTTTAATCTAATAGCTGATGTAGATATGAAAGGTATTGTATGGAGTGATGGTATTGGATGTAAAAATGCAGATTTTACTGGAACAATAAATGGAAATGATCATACTATTAAAAACTTTACTTTTGCTTCAACAACAGAAGCAGGCGGTTTCATACAATTTTGTAAGGATACTACAATAGTTAAGAATTTATCTTTTGATAATGTATCAGTTACTGCTAAAGAAAAAGTTGGCGCAATAATAGGCTATGCTAATGAAGGAACAATTACATTAGAAAATGTTAAAGTAAATTCAGGAAATATTAATTCAGAACAATATGCAGGTGGCTTAGTTGGAAAAACAAAAGCAAATGCTTTCTTTAAGGATTGCACAAATAATGCTACAGTACAAGCTAAATATGGTCCTACAGGTGGTTCACATGCAATGGTTGCTGCTGGAATTTTAGCTAATGCTCAAGGATTGGTAGACATAGTGTTTGATAATTGTGTAAACAATGGAAAAGTAAGTTCAATTCATAATACTCAATCTAAATCAACAGTTGCAGGTGGAATCTATGGATATTCATATCAATCAAAGAATAAGGTAATTGTTTTTATAACTTGTGAAAATAATGGCACAATTAATATTCAAGGAGCTGAAGGCCATAAATTTTCTGGTGAAATGCTTGGTGGTTGGGGGGGGAATCAACAAATCCTTATACAAGTATTTATATGGAAAATTGCAAAGCAAATGGCTCAGCATGCGATAGTAATGCCATTGGAAAATGTGATGTTGCGGAATCAGAAGCTTTACTAACTATTAAAAATGGAGATACTCCAAAAGTTTATTTCATGGGAACAAATGGAATCGATAATCCTAAACTTGACAAAAGTGAAGAATGGAAAGAAGTAATTACTTGTACAGCAACAGTAAACTATAACTGGGAAACTAAAACAATAACTATTGAATATAAATAGTCGTATTAACAAACATTAATATAGTATTAAAAGAGTATGAATGTATCATTATGATGCAAATCATATTCTTTTTTGATTTCATACTTCAAAAAATGCCGCAAAAAACAGTATGAAAATACCGCATAAATATATACAAAAATACCGCATAAATTATTTACATTAACGCTATAATACTATATAATAGCATTAAAGGTGGTGTTAATAATGAGTTCATTATTTGATAAAAATGAATATATGCCTAGAATAATTGATAAAATCGTTGATGAATATTTAGAAAGTTGTGGTGCAATATGTATTGAAGGCCCAAAATGGTGTGGAAAAACTTGGACATCAGTATTTCATTCTAATAGTGAATTCTTTGTTGGCGATCCAAATAATAATTTTTCTAATAGGGAACTTGCAAAACTTAATCCCTCAATGGTTTTGAAAGGCAAATCACCAAGAATGATTGATGAATGGCAAGAGGTTCCAGAATTATGGGATGCGACAAGAGCAGAGGTTGATAAAAGCAATAAATATGGAATAATAATTTTAACTGGCTCATCAACGCCTAAAAATAAAGGTATAATGCATTCAGGTGCAGGAAGAATAGTAAACTTACGCATGAATACGATGTCACTTTATGAATCTAATGATTCTTCTGGAATTATTTCTCTTCATGATATATTAAATGGAAAATTAGAAGATCAAATGTTGGAGGATGTTTCTTTAGAAAGATTAGCTTATTTAATAGTTCGTGGGGGTTGGCCTAAAAATATTAATACGAAAAATTACTATATATCTCCAAAATCATATTATCAAAAAATAGTAGATAGCAAGTTAGATGATAACAATGATTTTACATTTTCTAAAGATAAAATAGAATTAATTTTAAAATCTTTAGCAAGGAATGAATCAACTACAATAAGCATAAATAAAATGGCAAATGATATTATTGACTATGATGGAAAAGCAATTTCTCCAGATACAGTGGCAAGATATATTGAAAAATTAGATAGAATGTTTTTATTTAATAATCAATTACCATATTCTAATAATGTAAGATCATCATTACGTGTTAAAGAAGCAATAAAGAGGCATTTTTTTGATCCGTCGCTTACATGTGCAATTTTAGATTTAAATGAAAAGAAGCTTTTTAATGATTTAAACACTTTTGGATTCTTATTTGAAGCTTTAGTTGAAAGAGATTTATCAATTTATGCAATGGCAAATAATGCTAAGCTATACCATTATCAGGATTATAATAATAATGAAATTGATGCAGTTATTGAACTTGATGATGGTTCATGGTGTGGCTTTGAAATAAAACTTGGAGCAAAAAGTATAGATG
>CAKPZU010000189.1 GCA_934215405.1 uncultured Bacilli bacterium
AAAAAGGATGAAGCAATAAATATTGCTAGTGAAAACTTAAAAAAAGTTGGAATGTATGAAAAAAGAAATGATAGGGTAAGTAAGATTTCAGGTGGTCAAAAGCAGCGTGTTGCTATTGCTCGTGCCTTATCAATGAACCCTGAACTTATTTTATTTGATGAGCCAACAAGTGCTTTAGATCCTGAAATGGTAAATGAGGTTTTACAGGTAATCAAAAAGCTTGCAAATGAAGGGATGACTATGGTTATTGTGACTCATGAAATGAACTTTACAAAAGAAATTGCTGATAAGGTTATCTTTATGGATAAGGGAGTTATTGCTGTTAGCGGAAGCTCTAAGGAAGTTTTTTTAGAATCAACCAATGAAAGATTAAATAAATTTTTAAACAAATGAGTCTATGCAAATAGACTTTTTTTCTTAAAAAAAACATGGTAAAATGTGATAAAAAAGAAATTCTCTTATTAAGAGATAATGTTCTAGCAACAAAATGCCTTTAATATTTTATAATATGAATGGAGTTGAAAGTAATGGTTAAATATAAGTTTGGTGAGTTTATATATTCGCAAAGAAAGAAATTAGGATTAACGCAAGATGAGTTAGGTAGAATGCTAAACGTTACTAATAAAGCAGTTAGTAAATGGGAAACAGGAGAAACTTTACCAGAGGTTAGTTCACTTGAAGCACTATCAAGTGCCTTAAATGTAACGATTGATGAATTATTAACTCAAAAAAAAGCAGGTACTAAAGAAGTAGTTATTGAAAAGAAAAATTACTTTTTTGTAATTGCCTCTGTCATTTTGCTTATAACTAGCTTAGTATTATCAATAATTTTGGCTAATTCATTAAGTGAAAAAGAAACAAAGGAAAACATTACTTTAGCAAACTTTAATAAATATTATTTAGTAACTCCATGTAATAGCTTTGATGTTAATGGATCGACATTAACAATAAATGGCTCTATAAGTAAATTGTATGAAATAGAAAATCCTAAGCTTATTCTTAGCTTTAATATCCATTATTTTTATGAAAATTTAATGGGAGGCGAAAGTGAATTATTATATTATGATAGAGAAATATCATATAGTGATGAAAATAATGATTTTATTTTAACTCTAACTCCAAAAAGTGAAATTAATAATTTCAAACAATTTACTAGCTTTACAATCGATTATGAAGTAAAAGAGGTGAGTGGTTATATAACCATTTTAAAATGAACAAGAAAAATTTAATAATTATTTTCTTCCTTTTTGGCTTGGTGGCTTGTGGTAGTAATAATGCTGGTGCAATAGAAAAGGACACCAATTATTTTATTGATGGAATTGCCTTTGATTATGTTAATACATTTTATTTAGAAGATGAAAAGTATGATTTGTACATGCCAAATAATATTAGTGAATCTTTATTTTATTTATATAGTGAAAGTGGTATAAAATCTAATTGTGAAACACTTACAATTAATTATTCTTTTAATAATCAATATATTTTTAGAAATGATTTAACTTCTTTGCAAAAAGAAAGATTATATGAAATATTGAATTATAGTAAAGAAACAATAGATAATGCAACCAATTTTATAAGCACTATTTATAAATTTGATGAACGTGTAACTGAGGAAACAACATTAACTAATGAATCAAAGGAAGAAATAAGCTTTATTATTTTAACAACCTATTTACCTTTAAAATTTAAAAAGGATAATAGGATGTATGTCGTTTCAGTACCATTAAAGAATCAATACTTGCCTTTAAAAAATGGTTTAATCTATAATCCATTCACTTTAGAATTAACAAATTATGATAGTTTTAAAAATTTACATAACGTAAAGGAAAGGAGAATTTAAAAATGAAAACTTTAAAAAAATATATTATTTGCTTAATGCCTTTATTGATATGCTCATGCTCAGGTGCTATGAAAAATAACGCAATTGGTAAAGATAATTTTTACCCCGAATTTGATAATACAGAAAAGTATACAACAATTAATGAAAATAATTATTTTGACCCAAGCATAAATCCAACCTCTAGCTTTTCACTTGATTCATCATCATATGCCTATAGTAATATTAGAAGATTAATAAAAAATAATGAAATTATAAATAAGGATGCAGTGAATATTGAGCAAATGCTTAATTATTTTAATTATTCATATACTAATAATACAAATGAAGCATTATCAACGACTTTAGAGCTTGCATCTTGCCCTTGGAATGAATTGCACCATTTAGCAGCAATTAGTGTTAATGCTAAAGAATTAACAGTCAATGATACAAAAAACAACTTTGTTTTTTTAATTGATACTTCTGGTTC
>CAKPZU010000190.1 GCA_934215405.1 uncultured Bacilli bacterium
CCAATCCTAATTTATTACCTTTAGTTATTTAATTATTTTTAAACTTTGGACTGTCTACTTGACAAACCCCAGTTCAAAGTTTTATAGTTCTTTTTGTTATTAGATATATTTTAATAAATCTATTATATTATCAATTTTATATGTTGTTTTATCGTAGCTTTTAGCAATACTAATCCCAACTGTTTTAAAGCCTCCAGCAATTCCAGCATCAATTCCTGAAATAGCATCTTCCACTATTAAGCATTCATTTACTAATAAATTAAGCTTATTTGCAGCTTTTAAAAATACCTCAGGATCTGGTTTTGCTTTATTAATTTGATTGCCATCAACAATTACATCAAAATATTTAAGCAAATCAGTTTGCTTTGCTATGTTCGTCGCATTTTTACTTGATGAAGCAATAGCTAATTTAATATTTTTTTCTTTTAAAGCTAATAATGTTTTTATTAAATCACATGAAATATCACTAGGTCCTAGTTCTTTTAGGTATTCTTTATATATTTCATTTTTTTTATTGGCTAATATTTCTTTTTGCTTTTCACTATATTCTTTTTTAGCAATTTTTAATATTTGATTTAACGTGTCTATCCTTGAAAGCCCTCTTAACTTATCATACATGACTTCATCAATATAAATATTTTCAGCATCTAACACTTGCTTCCAAGCACTGTAGTGATATTTTTCAGTAAGTACTAATACACCATCTAAATCAAAAATTACTCCTTTAATCATATAGTATTATTCCTTTTCACAATTTATATTTTCTTTTATTAAATATTTTGCTGGATTAATTATATTAGTCAATATATAACAAATAATAGCAATTAAAACTCCTCCAATGATGTCTAAAAAATAATGCTGCTTAATAAAAACAGTCGACATACAAATTAATATTGCCATAATTAAAGTATAAGCTTTAAATCCAGTAGAAATCTCCTTTTGCTTTCTTATTCCTAAATAGCAATAAGCACTAATTAAGCAATGATAGCTAGGAAACAAGTTATAGCCATATTCCTTGCCATCACTATTATAAATAAGCCTTATAAGCTTAGATAATATATCATTTCCTAATGCATCATATAAGCCTTCGTCTACTCTATTAATATACGTTGGCATAAAAGTGAAAAATAAAAAACCTACAAAGTAAGCAAATAATAATCCTATAGCATAATTATAAAAGTTCTTTTTACTAGTTAATGATACAACAATGGGTGCAAAAAGCCAAAAAGCATATGAATAGATATATGGTATTATAAATATTTTAACCATTTTTATATTATTATCAATAATATCAATTTTTGGAGAAATAGGTGCAATATTAAATAAATTTGATAATGTATTACCAAGCAAGTAAAAGACATATTCAATTACAAGTAAAAATATTCCCATTATCCAGCCTGATTTTTTAACTTTTTTTAAAGTAGCAATAATTTTTTTCATAATAACTCCTTAAATAAAGAATAATAATTTATTCTTAAAGGTATTTTACAACAAATATCATTTTATTTCTATATTTCATCTTATATAAAGCACAAAAAGCGACTAAGTGTTTAATACCTAGTCGCCCTATAGTTATTTTAAAATACTAATTATTTAGTTGTTTTAGGTCCAGCCTTAACTAAAGCTTTTCCAGCAGGATTTGTTTCGTATTTAACGAAGTTTTTAACAAATCTTCCAGCTAAATCTTGTGCTTTTGCTTCCCAATCAGCAACATTAGCATAAGTATCACGTGGATCTAGAATCTTAGAATCAACACCTGGTAAAGAAGTTGGCACTTCAAAATCAAAGTAAGGAATCTTCTTAGTTGGAGCATTTAGAATATCTCCATTTAAAATAGCATCGATAATACCACGAGTATCACGGATTGAAATACGCTTACCAGTACCATTCCATCCTGTATTTACAAGATAAGCTTTAGCACCGCTCTTTTGCATTTTCTTAACTAATTCTTCAGCATATTTAGTTGGGTGTAATTCCAAAAATGCTTGACCAAAGCATGCAGAGAATGTAGGAGTTGGTTCAGTAATTCCTCTTTCAGTACCAGCAAGCTTTGCTGTAAATCCTGATAAGAAATAATATTGAGTTTGTTCAGGAGTTAAAATTGATACTGGAGGTAATACACCAAAAGCATCAGCTGATAAGAAAATTACATTTTTAGCTGCTGGAGCTGATGAAATAGGCTTAACAATATTTGTAATATGATTAATTGGATAAGAAACACGTGTGTTTTCTGTTACACTCTTATCAGCAAAATCAATCTTACCATTAGCATC
>CAKPZU010000191.1 GCA_934215405.1 uncultured Bacilli bacterium
ACCTTTTGGAAGATAAACATCTACCTTAGAGAACTTTTTATTATTTGATTTTTTTACAATTGGAGCAACTAATAATTGGCCATTAAAAAAATATTCATTTTTATAATTAAAAGCTTTTTTACTTTTATCATAATAATAAAGAGGTTCAATTAATCCATAGCCATCTATTGAATTTCGATACATTCCAGAATAAATATATGGTATTAATCTTGTCCTATATTGTAAATGCTCTTTTATTAATGAACCAATTCCATTATCATAAGTCCAAGGCTCCTTTGTTTGCATTTCTTGGCTTTGACAATGAAGTCTTAAAATAGGTAAAAATACCCCAAGTTGGACATAGCGAAGTTGAAGCTCATCATCCTTTATTCCATACATAAAGCCACCAATGTCATGACTCCACCAGGTATAGCCAATATTTGTAGAATTACTTGTAAAATAAGGTAAAAATTTTAAAGAATCCCAAGAAATAACGCTATCTCCTGAAAATCCAAGTGGATAACGCTGTGAGCCTATTCCTGTAAAGCGAGAAAGAATCAATGGCGTTTTATTAAGCTTGCTATCTAAGTAATGATAATGCGATAAAAAGAACTTTTGGTCATCTATCCACCAATAATCAACTCCATCCTCTTCAAGGCAATGATGCATTATATCAAAATAATTGTTAATAAAATTTTCATTAGTGAAATCAAGTTTTATTGGTTGTAATTTACTAACATTCATTTTACTTGCCATTTCGCTATATTTATCCTCATACCAGCAAATATCATCTGGATGAATATTCAAAAATACTTTTAAATTCATTTTATGTAAATTCTTTAAAAATTCTTTAGGATTAGGAAATAATTCTTTATTCCAAGAATAGCCGCACCAACCCCATTTCCATTTTGGCTTATTTATATCAAATCCATATTCAAGCGTATCTCTATTTAATTCTTTAATTTTAAAATATTCATACATATTAGTTGATTGATGCCAATCCATATCAATTGTAGCAACAGACAAATAAACACCCTCATTTTTAAATCTTTCCATTAGGCAATAATACTCATCAGCACTATAAGCATGATATCTACTCCACCAAATACCTAAAGCAAATTTGGGAATATAAGGTATATTACCTGAAATTTTATAAAAGCTCTTTACAGCTTCTTGATAGTTATTTCCATAAGCAAATACGTATATATCCATTTCATCATTATTTCTATCAATTATTAAGCCATTATCAGCAAATAATTGAGTAGTACTATCATCAATATAGGCAACCCCATTTTTAGAACACACACCATTTTCTAAAATGATTTTTTCATTTTTATTAGTATATATATTTGTTGAATCACCATCAAAGCCATCAAGACCACAAGTTGTACTTTTTAAATTTTCACTATTATCAATTTTTATTTTTTTATTATTTAATAAGACATAGCTTTTAGTATAATCATTTTCAATATGTAAAGTAACCTTATTGGTTTTTATTTCAATAAAATTTGTGCTTTTAATTGTATTGAATGAAACAATATCTATATTTCGATTAATTATTGCAATACTAGCCTTATCAATAAATTCCCTTTTACTACTTTTTTCAATTCTAAATAACTGATTTGTTAAAATGCTAATTCGATAATTATTAAAAAACACCATATTTTCATCTAATGCTAATGGATTTGTTTTTAATAAAAGATGCTTATTTAATTCCATAAAATAAACCTTTGTACAATTAATTAGGTACGTCCTTTCATCTATTGATTTTATTATAATATATATCTATTACTTTATAAAAGTGTTTAGTGTTTTTTTTATTTTAATAATTAAAAAAGGAATTATAATAAATAAAGGAATTAAACATATTTTAAAAAGTAAGAATATTGAAATGGGTAATGATATTATTTCTTTATTTAATAAATAGTATACAAAGCTAAACATATAATTAATTACAAATGTCATCATTATTCCAATTAAAATTGCCACAAATAAGCAATACATAGCATCATATAAAAGTAATTGAATGATTTTTTCTTTATAAACTCCCATTTTATATAAGCATTCAATATCCTTTTGCTTTTCTTTAAAATTTAAATCCATAATTATAATAAATGCTAAAAAAGATAATGAAAATAAGAGAATAGAAAAAATATTTATAAATAAATTTATATAGTCAAACACTATAATTTTATTACTTTTAAATAAATTATAATTTATTAAAAATGAATCATAGTATTTATTATTAATATTTTTTACATTAAGTAGCATTCCTACAT
>CAKPZU010000192.1 GCA_934215405.1 uncultured Bacilli bacterium
AAAAAGCAATGACAATGCTCATTGTTATTTTGAAGTTGAAAAATCTTCCCAGGCTTATTAACATCTAGATTTCCAAAATTTGTTTTACCAATGGCTCCATAATCTCCACAAATTGATAAAGCTAAGCTTTCATCAATTCCAAATAAGCCAGCATCAGCTAATAAAATAGAATTAAGAGGTTCATCAAAAATATGCTTTTCGGCGCATATATCTATATTAATAGCAAATAAAATAGCATGAAATGTTTCTCTTTTTGTAAGTATTTTTAAAACAGCCTCATTACATTCTTCAATTGTCAAATTATTAAGATATTTACATTGTGAATAATATGCTAAAAATGCTAAGTCATTAATGCTTACTCCTCTTTCTTTAAGCATAGCAATATTTATCATTTTCATTTGCTCTTCATTATAATAATTAGTTTTACTGCATTTAAAATCTTCAAGACATTTTAATTGTTTCATAAAATAAATTTCACCTAAATAATTATATGAAATAATCATCTTTTAGATGATTTTTATTTTAAGATGTTTTATAATAGTAGTGGTTTGGAGGTAATTATTATGAAAAAACCTATTTTATTAGTTGTTATGGATGGCGTTGGCTTTTCAAAAACAGGACTTGGAGACGCTGTAAGTCTTGCTAATACACCAACACTTGATTATTTCTTAAAAAATTATCCTAATGTTAGATTAAAAGCTCATGGAAGTGCTGTTGGACTTCCAACTGATGATGACATGGGAAATTCTGAAGTTGGACACAATGCATTAGGCTGTGGCCAAATATATTCACAAGGTGCTAAATTAGTTAATGAATCAATAGTTTCAAAGAAGATTTATGAATCAACTTCTTGGAAGGAAGTAGTTAAAAATGTTAAAGAGCATGATTCTACATTACATTTTATTGGTTTATTATCTGATGGTAATGTTCATTCAAATATTTCGCATTTAATTGCTATGCTTAAGGAAGCAAAGGAAGAAAAAATTAAAAAAGTAAGAATTCATATTTTACTTGATGGCCGTGATGTTCCTGCAACTAGTGCTTTAACATATGTTGATGAGTTAGAGGATGTTTTAAAATCATTAAATGATGGAACGGTTGATTATAGAATTGCCTCAGGTGGCGGAAGAATGAAAATTACTATGGACCGTTACCAGGCTAACTGGAAGATGGTTGAAGATGGCTGGAAAACTCACGTTTTAGGTGAAGGAAGAATGTTTGCTTCAGCAAAAGAAGCTATTGAAACATATAGAAAAGAAATTGAAGGCGTAATTGATCAGGATTTACCTGCATTCGTAATTGCTTCAAATAACCAACCTGTTGGAAAAATAGTTGATAATGATTCAGTAATTCTATTTAACTTTAGAGGTGATAGAGCTCTTGAAATAACAATGGCATTTGATCAAAAGGATTTTGATAAATTCGATAGAAAGTATTATCCAAATGTTGTTTATGCGGGAATTTTACAATATGATGGTGATTTACATTTGCCAAAGAGATTTTTAGTTAACCCACCAGAAATTCATAATACTATGACTGAAGTAATGGTTGCTAATAATATAAATGAATATGCAATTAGTGAAACTCAAAAATTTGGCCATGTTACATATTTCTGGAATGGTAATCGTTCAGAAAAATTCTCAGAAAAACTAGAAACATACGTTGAAATACCAAGCGATAAGGTTTCATATGATGAAAGACCTTGGATGAAATCAGCTGAAATTACTGATAAATTAATTGAAGCTTTAAAATCTCATAAATATCAATTCTTAAGAGTTAACTATCCAAATGGTGATATGGTTGGACACACAGGTTCATTACCTGCCACAATTTGTGCTATGGAAGCTTTAGATTTATCACTTGCTCGTTTACTTAAGGTTTGTAAAGAAGAAGGATATACTCTTTTAGTAACTGCTGATCATGGTAATGCTGATGAAATGCTTGAAAAGAACAAAAAAGGTGAAATTCAAGTAAGAACAGCTCACTCTTTAAATCCAGTACCATTTATCATTGTAGATGATGATACTAAATATGAATTTGTTGAAGGAAATTATGGCTTAGCTAATGTTGCTCCAACAATTGTTAAAATGATGGGCTTACAAATTCCTACATGCTGGGAAAAGCCAATGATTAAATAAAAAAACATTTATTATAATAAGGGCACTTTTATGGGTCTCCAGAATTCTATGGGGTTTTATGGGGTTTAGAGAAATGACTAATAAAAATCTATGGAATTCTATGGGGCA
>CAKPZU010000193.1 GCA_934215405.1 uncultured Bacilli bacterium
GAGTAAGAATTAAATAATAAATAATTATTAAATGGACTTTTGACAAAACTTATTCATTTTATAATTTGGCGAATCTACTTTATTGTGGGTTCGTTTTTATTTTTTATAAAATTCTCAAAATAATCTCAAATTTATTGTAAGCGTAATTCCCCTAGTGAAAGTTCAAAAAATCTCATAGTTTATACTAAAAAAATTATGAGAATTTTTTTTATTAAAATATAAATCTTTAGGTAATTTATCTGAGAAAGGTAATAAATCATCAATATCTTTTGCCTTTACTTCATTTAAATTATTAAGGACATATTCAACGTATAAATCAGACCTTATTAGGTTAGCTTCACATATTTGAATAATGCTCATTAGTATAGCAGTCGCATTTGTTCCATTCTTGTTATATGCAAATAATGCGTTTTTTCGAATTATGGTAAAGGAAAATTAAAAGCATAGTCATTGGAAGAAAAAACTGGATGTTTAGTTTTACAGAAAATGGTGCTATTGCCACTTGTGCCTATTATTCATTATTAAAAATCGCTATTGAAAACAATTTAAATCCAGAAAAATATTTATTTAATGAATTTGGGACAAAAGTAAATTTAAATCCATTAGATTATTTGCCTTGGTCTGAGAAAATTCAAAAAACATTTAATAAAAGCATAAAATCGCCTATAATTTAAAAGCTTTAAACTAATAGACGATTTTTTTTACGCTTACGATTTGTTGTATTTGCATAGAAAATTTGACTCGTAAATATTTTTGAAAATCTTGTTGATATTTACTACTATTTAAAAGACTTGACAGGGTTAATTCTAGGAATTTATAATAGTGGTGGAGTAATAGTAGCTAGATATGTATATGATGCATTTGGAAATCATAAGGTATATGATGGTTCTTATAACATTAATACAAATGATTCATTTATAGGAAACATCAATCCATTTAGATATAAGAGTTACTATTATGACAAAGAAAGTAATCTTTACTATCTAAATTCAAGATACTATAGTCCTATATATTATAGATTTATTAGTATTTATGATATTGATTACTTAAAGAGTGAAAGCATTAATGGTACTAATCTTTATACTTACTGTGGAAATGATCCAATTAATTATAATGATGGATCTGGACATATGCCTGAATGGCTTGGTAACTTATTAACTGGAATTGGAATTGTTGTAGGTACTGCATTATTTGTTGTTGCTATCGTAGCTTCTGCAGGAACTGTTGGAGCGCTTGTAGGAGTTGGAGCGGCAGCCATTGGTTTATCTACTACTGCAGTGTCAACAGCAATAACTGTTGCTACTATATCCACGTACGTTGTAGCAGGGGGAGTTGCTTTGCTTGGGGCTAGTGACGCTGTTGAAGCTTTTTCTAGTGGTATAAATCCTATTAGAGATTATGTGATGGGCGGAAATCAAACAGCATATAATATAACTAGTGGTATTTTTAATATGTTGGGAACAGTTGCTGTTATATCTGGTATGGTTGGTCCAAAAATTCTACAAAAAATTGCTCAACGCGGTGGTGTTCCAAAAATATCAAATGGTAAAACTTTAGGATATTCAATGGATTTCTTTGATAAAAAAGGTAATTGGAGTTTTAGAATAGATGCAACAACACATGGCAATCCTAAATATCATTATAACCCTCATATCCATTATTTAGAAAGAGATGTTAAACAAGGTGGTATATCAAAGAGTGTCAAATATTTCTGGGAAATTATAAAAGGGTGGTTTTAATGGAAAATCAAAAAAAGAAAAAAATAATAAAATATACAAAATGTTTTAAAGTATATGAAAAAGAATTGACATGGGATTTATTTATTAAATATTTAAATGATAATATGGAATTTTGTTTTTATTTGAACAATATAACAATTGATATTGCATTTCATTATAAGAACAAAACAAAAGTATATGAATTAAATATTTCTTCAGGTGAAAATAAAACTAATTTAATTTTTAATTCAGTAGATGAACTTATTTCTTTTAAAGCTTTTAACAATAAATCATTTTATGATATTTGGGACGAATTAGAAAATTAATTAATAAATTAACATCTCATTAGTTAGATGCATTTGCCACATTAAAGTAGTAGGTGCATCTTTTTTGGTATAATGAAACAGTTACTACTTTTGAATATAATGAGCAAGATAATATTAAAAAGATAACTCATAAAGTATCATCATCTAAAACATTAAATAAAGATTATTCATATTGGGAATATGATGGTT
>CAKPZU010000194.1 GCA_934215405.1 uncultured Bacilli bacterium
TTGTTGACAATATTGAATGAGCTGCTGGTAATAACCACGAGGTTCTGGGAATGATAAAATATGATTTAAATCCAGACACACCTTGCCATAGTGATAGCGTTGAGCACGCTTATAACAAAATAACCTTAAATGGCTTAGAGCTTGGAAAATTGCCATCAGATGACTCACTAGGTATTGACATTTTTAAGCATCTTCAATATATAAAAGCTAAGGATAATGTGTTTTCACTTACCATTGGAGCAGTTTATCGTAATGAGGTTTCATATAATAAAAATGAAGTTCATGGTGGCAAAGACCTTTTAGGAGTATTTGATGATTTTCAAATTGCCAACTTTAGAATTGAATTACAAAATGGCCAAACAGTTAAGCCAAATAAAATGAAGATATATAAACCTGTTGACATAACAACAAATAATTATGTTACTTATGAAATAATGCAAGAGGATGATAAATGGTATTGGATTGGTGATGGCTGGGGTAAGGATGAATCAACCTTAACATATGATAAGCATCCAAATCCTCGCTTTGATATTCCTTTCCAAATCGATTATTATTTTGATTATCCAAGTTATGAAATTAATAACAATTATTTTATTGATACAAACGACTTTGAAAGTGGTAGGCATTATTTTACTTTAAAGGATAATGATAAAATTGTCCTACAAAACAATGTATATTTTGATAATGTTGGCCCAGTTATTACTACAAATTTAAATGAATTCGCAACTATAAATAAAAATTTCAATTTAACAATTAGCGCTAAAGATGAGCATAGTAAATTAAAATCTCAAAGCATTTATTTAGATGGTAAGCCTATTAATGATGATTATTCATTTGCTTCCTTAAATAATGGAAAACATAGTTTGCTTGCCTACGCAAGCGATATTGCTAACAATACAACCTATTTAAATAGAATATTTAATGTAATGGATGGAGCAAATGGAATTGATATTACCATAAATAAGGAAAATAATAAATTAGGCTTTACGCTTAATGATTATAATGTAAGTGCTACCTATAGTAATAGCGTATACAAGGCTAATAAATTAAATATTACAAATAAAATTGATGCTAATAATCAAATTGATGAATTCGAAATAGCTATAAATGATATAAATAAGCCTTTATATATAAATTATGATGGAGCTACCTTAAATGGTGAACAAATTGCTATTAGTGCATTAAATAATAAAACTGCAAAATATGAAAAAATTGCAATTAAGGCTAATAATGAGCCATTTAAATTCACTTTAAATCCATCTGATTATGCTATTGACAATAAAATTAAACTAAAAGCAGAGCCTTTATATGTTAATAATAATTCAAATAGAATTATTTGGGCTTCAGATACTCAATATTTACCTAAGGTAGAATTTAGTGATATTAATTATATGTATAATGATTTAATGACCTATGTAGCTAATGAATATAAAAACAATAATATGGCTTATTTAATTCATACAGGTGATATAGTTGATAATAATCCTTCTTATAAAGAAAAAGCAATTGCTGAATGGGAAAATGCTACTAAAGCTTTTGAAATATTAGATTCTAATAATGTCCCATATGGTGTATGTGCTGGAAATCATGATGTTGGTTCAGCCATTTCAGCAATTAATTATAGCTATTTTAGCACTTATTTCGGACTTAATCGTTTTAATAGTAAGGATTATTATGGAGGTTCATTAAATGATAATGAATGCCATTATGATTTAATTAGTGTCGGTGAATATGACTTTATAGTTTTATATATTGGCTTTGGTGTTGAAGCAAAAAAGGAAACTATTGCCTGGGCAAATGAAGTATTAAAAACATATAAGCATCGTAATGCAATTATTGCAACCCATGGCTATTTAGATTACGATGGAACAATTGATAAAACTATACAAGGCCAGTACATATATGATGAAATAGTTACTCCTAATGAAAATGTTAAATTTGTATTTTGTGGACACACTGATGGAAATGCTTGTACAAAAAAGGTGCTTGATAATAATCGTGTAGTTTATGAAGTATTAAGCTGCTATCAATTTGTTGAAAAGGAATCATATAGTATTTCTCACTTAATTAATGGCTTAACTTGTAATGGTGAAGGCTATATTAAAGAGGTTATTTTTGCTAATAATAAGGTGAAATTCCATACATTCTCTCCAATTACAAATAAAACTAATCCTTTAAATTCTAAAGATGATTTTGAAGTAGAAATAGAATTAATTAAAAGGAGTAAAG
>CAKPZU010000195.1 GCA_934215405.1 uncultured Bacilli bacterium
AACGATATATGTTTTAAACAATGATGCACTATCAAATGATTTAAATCCACCAAAATCCTTAAATGTTTATATTTATAAAGGAAATGGCGAGTTTGTTTTTTATGAGGATAATTTAAATAAAGAAATAGTAATTACAACATTTACCATTGAAGATATGGATAATACTTTATATTTATCAATAATGTTTGTTAATAAAATTAAAAATAGAAGCTTTAATTTAATATTTAAAAACATTAAAAATTATGAGATTTATACATCAAGTAAAGTAAAAATATTTAATAGTGATGATTTAATTATTAAAATTGATAAGGTTAATTATGATTTGGTTTATGAATTTCAAATTAAATATGAACCATTAAATAAGTTAGATGTTTTAAAAAGACAAGCCCAATATGTTATTTTAAGAATGCAAGGAAATAACGATGAAAGAAATAATTTCTATGAAAGTTTAAAAAATGCCAAAAGTGTTGATGAATATATTAAACTTGTTAATAATGCTAAAATAGATAAAATGTATAAAAAAAGACTTCTTGAATGTCTTTAATAAATATTTTTAAAAAAATATATTTTAATAAAAATAGTGATATGATATAATTTTTATGTACGTGAAAAGTGCATGATTTATGGAGGAAATGTAAAATGGAATATACAAATCAAGTAAAAAGTATGTGCAAAGTTACATGTGGTGCTCACCATGGATGTGCTCCAATTCCAGAAGAAGGGAAATGGGTTTATTCAAGAGAAATTAAAGACATCAGTGGTTTCACACATGGTGTAGGATGGTGTGCCCCTCAACAAGGTGCTTGTAAAATTTCTTTGAATGTTAAAGAAGGAGTTATTCAAGAAGCATTAATTGAAACAATTGGTTGTTCTGGTATGACACATTCAGCAGCTATGGCTGGTGAAGCAATTGTTGGTAAAACAGTCCTTGAAGCAATTAACACTGACTTAGTTTGTGATGCAATTAATACTGCAATGAGAGAATTATTCTTACAAATTTGTTATGGTAGAACGCAATCTGCTTTCTCTGAAGGTGGACTTGATGTTGGTGCTGGCCTTGAAGATTTAGGAAAAGGATTAAGAAGCCAAGTTGGTACAATTTATTCAACTCTTGAAAAGGGACCTAGATATCTTGAACTTACTGAAGGTTACATTGAAAAGATTGCTTTAGATGCAAACAATGAAATTATTGGTTATCAATATTTAAGTTTAGGAAAATTTATGGATTTTGTTAAGTCAGGAATTCCTGCTGAAGAAGCATTAGCAAAAGCAAGAGGTCAATATGGTAGATTTAATGAAGCTGCTAAAGTTATTGATCCTCGTAAAGAGTAATTAGGAGGACATAAATATGGCACTATTTGAAAGCTATGAAAGACGTATTAATCAAATTAATAAATGCTTAAATGATAATGGTATTGCATCAATTGAAGATGCTGAAAAATTATGCAAGTCTTATGGACTTGATGTTTATAACCTTGTAAAAGGTATTCAAACAATTTGTTTTGAAAATGCTTGTTGGGCTTATACAGTTGGGGCAGCTTTAGCATTAAAAAATAATGCAAAGAATGCAGCAGAAGCATCAAAATGGATTGGTGTTGGTTTACAATCATTTTGTATTCCAGGTTCAGTAGCTGACGATCGTAAGGTTGGATTAGGACATGGTAATTTAGGTGCTATGCTTCTATCTGATGAAACAAAATGTTTTTGTTTCTTAGCAGGACATGAATCATTTGCAGCAGCTGAAGGTGCAATTGGTATTGCATTAAAGGCTAATAGAGTACGTAAGGAACCTTTAAAAGTTATCTTAAATGGTTTAGGAAAAGATGCAGCTAAAATTATTTCAAGAATTAATGGTTTTACATATGTTGAAACTGTTTTTGATTACTTTACTGGCGAATTAAAGATTGTTAGTGAAACTCCATATTCAACAGGAGATAGAGCTAAGGTTAGATGTTATGGTGCTGATGATGTTAGAGAAGGCGTTGCTATTATGTGGCATGAAAATGTAGACGTATCAATCACTGGAAACTCTACAAACCCTACAAGATTCCAACATCCTGTTGCTGGAACTTATAAAAAAGAATGTGTTGAAAAAGGTAAGAAATACTTCTCAGTTGCATCAGGTGGTGGAACAGGAAGAACATTACACCCAGATAATA
>CAKPZU010000196.1 GCA_934215405.1 uncultured Bacilli bacterium
TCCTTTAGCTTATCAGCACATACTAAGGCAACTTCGGCTCTAACCATCATACCAACACCAATTGAAGCTGATTCTTTAAAGGAAAAGCCACAAATTTTAGCTGTAGCACCACAACCAATAAATTTTCCAATTAAACCACAAACCATAAATAATATTCCAAAAATAATAAATTGTGAATTTACAGAACCAAGTTCAATATTTATTCCAATATTAGCAAAAAATACTGGAGTAAAAATTAAATTTGAGAAGGTATCTGCTTTTGTATCAATATATGATTTATCATAGTTAGTTGATAATAAAATACCTGCTAAGAAAGCTCCAGTAATATCAGCAACTCCAAATAATTCCTCAGCAAACCAAGAATAGATAAAGCATAGTGCTAGTGAGAAAATAGGAATTCTTCTATGGTGATCATATTTTTTAGCTAAATAAGAAAAGAATTTTGAAACTAAAATACCCAAAGTAATAAAAATAACAAAGTATAAAATAATACAAATAATTGAGCTTAATGCTAATCCTAAACCTAAATTATTTAGTAAATTTACAAAATAAGCAGTTTTAGTAGCCGCTTCTCCACCACTTGCTCCATGATCAAGGCCAATAACAACTGATAAAACAACAACTCCAATAATATCATCTAAAATAGCAGCGGATACAATACATGTGCCCATTGGAGAATTTAACTTATTTAATTCCTTTAATGTAGCAACTGTTATTGAAACAGATGTTGCGGTTAAAATACAGCCATATGATAATGATTCAAGATAATTAGTAGAAATATTAGCAAAGCCACCATTGAATAATACTGAAATAATAAAGCCAAGGCCCATTGGTACAATTACACCTGCTGATGTAATAATTATACTTTTAATGCCAGTACTTTTTACTTGCTTTAAATCTGTTCCAAGTCCAGCACTAAACATAATTAATATAACACCAATTTTAGCAAGAAATCCTAAGCCCTCTGCAGAAGTATCGGTAAATATTTGCTGATTTGGAATTAGCTTAATTAAGCCAAGTAGCAATCCTCCAACTAGAAAACCAATAACCTGTGGTAGGCCAACCTTTCTACATATGATAGCAAAAGATTTACATACTAATAATATTAAAGCTAATGGTAATAAAACTGAAACATAATCCATTTATTCCAAGCCTCCTTACTTTTAATAACCGATTTAATATTCTACCATTTTTTAATAACAATGTTAAACAATATTTACTAATTCAACAATTTTAGTCAGTTATTTTACTTTTATTGTTTTAGCGTAGGCAAATAGTTGACTTTCTAGTTCTTCATATTTGTCCATTTTAGTTATAAAATTACATGCATAATAATATGCAGTTGTTTTAAAGGTTGTTAATAAGTACTTATATGAATTCTTTTCATTTTTTTCTATATAATTAACATACATAAAATAAGTGCTATCATCAGTATATTCTTTTACTTCACTAGTTATCTTAACTTTTTCACTAGCATTTTTTAAAACTAAGTCAGTATATTCCTTAAGTGATAATTCACCAATATCAGTATTTTTTTCTTGATTACCTATAAATATTATTTCTTTTGATATTAAATATAATAGTTCATCATTACTTTTTTGTACTTTAAATTCATTTGTTAATGTTATATGTATACTATCATTATTAAATTCTTTACTTTTTGCATCAAAGCAAGATGTAAGTGAGAAAATAATTAATGAAGCACCTATTGTTGCTAAATATTTTTTCATATTTTGCCCTCCTTTATTAAGCAATGATAAGTTTAGCAACATTTAGAATTTAAATCAAGGCTAGCTTGTGTATTGTTTATTATTAATTCTTTTTTAACAAATAAAAATATGATATATTAGAGCAAGGAAGTGGTAAAGATGACAAAGCATGATTTTTCTTCACAAAATAGATATAATACAGGCTCATATAAATATGATCGTATAAAAAAATTGTATCCAAATGCTAATAATGATTCTATTATTATGACAGTTGCAGATATGGATTTTAAAACATCCCCTGAAGTAATTAATTATTTAAAAAATGTTTGTGATGCTGGAATATTTGGCTATATGACGGAATATTACACTC
>CAKPZU010000197.1 GCA_934215405.1 uncultured Bacilli bacterium
TGATTGTATCTATCACTCATATCATATGGATTATTTTCATTTTTAGTTACTTCAATATCTGTATCATTTTGCTTATTAAAGTTGATTTGTGATTTTACTTGGTTGTATCTATCACTCATGTCATAGGAATTCTTTGATTTTTCAATTTCATTGAAATCATCCATGTACAAATCATTAATTGTATTATTTTTTTCAATTATAACATTATCATCAGTATTTAACTTATTTCTATTACCATATATTTCATCATCAAATGTATTCAATAAATTCTCAAGTTTTGTTTTTCCAACTTGATTTTTATTATTGTAGTTATAATTGTTTCCTTTAATATCTATAGTAGTCTCTTCAATTAAAGTATCAGCATTATTTTTATAGTTTGTCTGCTTATTAGTTGAATTAGTTCTTGACAAATCTCGCATTTCAAATTCAGCATCAGATTCATAATTAGTCTGACTATTATTCTTCGCTTCTTTAATTTTTTGCTTTTCAATTAATTTTTGTTTTTTAATTGCTCTTTTTTCTTTATTTTTAGAATTAATTTTTTTACACCATTTTATAAATCGTTTAATAAACGGATATACAAAAATAAATAAGGCGCCTAAAAACAAAATCGTACTGATTGCTATAGTTATTGTTTTATTTGTAATTGAATTTAATAAACCATATACCATATACCCAATCATTCCTCCGCCAAGCTGCATTATATATTCTCTATCATTGGCTAAAATGAAACTATAATTAGTTTTAAAGACACCATTTTCCTTACCTATGTATTTATCAAAGCAATTTGAAAAAGTCATTTCAGCATTAACCTTTGTTGATGTTGCTAATGATAATAAAAATAATAGCATTATTATTAATAAAATGTATTGCACAACACTAAATGCAATTCTATATTTTTTAAAGAACAATAAAAATAGTCCTACTATTAATAAAATTAATAATGCTATGTATGAAAATGATCCAAATAAAAATGTTAATGGTAGTCCTAGAATACTCCCCATATGCCCTGATGTAAAGCATAAAATACTATAAACTATTAAAAATAAACCAATTAATCTTAAAAGGGATTCATGTTGCTCATCATCAATCTCAACGTTTTGGTTCATGTTACTTCTTTTTTCTTTCATATCGCTCACCTTATTACTTCTTCTTACTTATTATAACATTTTTACTCTAAAAATAAATATTTTTAGAAAAATAAAAAGAACTCTTTAAACTTTTATAGTTTAAAAGAGTTCAAAATTATCTTAAATTTTATATTTTCTTCTAACACTTGCAGTATAAGCTTCTGTTGGTCTATTTTTACCAGCAAGTTCAGTTTGCCTCAAAGCTTCATACATTGCTTTTTCTTCACGTGATAATGAGGTTGGAGTAACAATTGATAGATGTACAATTTCATCACCATATGAATCGGAATTAACAACCTTAAAGCCTTTATTTTTAATTTTTACCAAATCGCCATTTTGAGCACCAGCCTTAATAACTATTGTTTCAACACCATAAATTGTTGGAACAGTTAATGTTGCACCTAAAATTGCATCAAGAGGAGAAATTGGAAGTTCAATATGCACATTATTGCCATCACGTTTAAATGTTGTTGAAATTTCCACTCTTACTTCAATGTATAGGTCACCACATTCACCACCATTTAATCCAGGCTGTCCTTTACCTTGAAGGCGTAATTGTCGACCACTACTAATTCCTTGAGGAATCTTTAATTCATAATTTTCTTTAACCTTTTCATATCCTGTACCATTACAGCACGAGCAACGATTTTTGATTACCTTACCAGTACCATTACAATCAGGACATGCTCTTTCAGTAACCATTTGTCCAAATAATGACTGCTGTGTTACACGAACTCTACCAGTACCACGACATTTACTACATGTTGTTATATCACTACTAGACATTGCGCCAGTACCATGACATTGATGGCAAACCTTATAATATGTTAAAGGAATAGTCTTTGTAACGCCATTTACTGACTCCATAAAGGAAATATTTAATGATGAGTAAATATCCTCACCTCTCATTGGACC
>CAKPZU010000198.1 GCA_934215405.1 uncultured Bacilli bacterium
CTTTTGTTTCTGAAAGACTTGAGTTAACTATATCTAGGTTATTTGAAGACATAAAATCAAGTGTATCAAATTTTATTAAAGTCGGTAATTCCCAGATGTTAATTAGAGAAAATGATGTACTTTATATTAAAAAAGATAATATGAAGCTTACTTATCATACACAATTCCAAGATTATTCATCATATATTGCTTTTAATAAAATAGAAAAAACATTACCTAGAAATTTTGTAAGATGTCATAAATCTTACATGGTTAATATTGATTGCATTAATAAAATAGATAATATGAAAAATTGTATATATCTTTCAAATAATGACGTTTGCCCTATTGGTCCTAAATATAAAAACAATTTACTGGAGGTTATAAATAACTATGAATACAATACAAAAGATAATGAATGTTTTAATGAATCCGAACGCAGAGCTAACTAATATAATTAGTATTCCTTGCACTTTAATTGAAATAATTTTACATGTTAATATTAGTCTTACTTTGCTTAATAAACCCATAAAAAGCAAAACTAAATACCTATGTATATTTTCAATTTATATCTTAATCGTTATAAATCGTTTAATTGTAAGCTCTCCATATAATGTTATACTAAATGTACTTATCTTTATATTTATGTATCTGTTATTCTTTAAAACGCAATTACTAGAATCATGTATAGTAGTAGCAGTTCCATTTTCATTAACAGTATTATTTGAAATGATTTCGTCTCAGGTGTACTCAATTATTTTCAATAAACAATATACTGAAGCTTCTTCGATGCCAATTTACCATTTGCTTTTTCTTGCGATTGTATATATATGTTTGTATATAATTTTAAAATTATTGCAAAAATTCAAAGTAAATATAAATGCCTTTTCACATTTAAATAAAAAGGATACTCGTATTATTCTTGGAACTATTTTATTAGGTTTTATTACTGTATTTTTACAATTATATATTACCGCTTTTTATAATAATATTTTACCAACATTTATCATCTTATTAAGTATTATATGTTTATTAGCATATTTCTTTGTAAGTTTATTTAATATAATTAAAACTAAACAGTTAGAAATTGCAAATAGAGATATAAATAATTTACAATTATATAACAATACATTAAAAATAATGTATGATAATATTCGTGCATTCAAACACGATTTTCATAATATAATGAATGGTATTAGTCGGATATGTAACAGCTAAAGATATGGATGGCTTAACAAAATATTATAAGTCTCTTTTTAATGATTGTAATAATATTAATAATTTAGCTGCTATAAATCCCGAGGCAATTAACAACCCATCAATATATGCAATTTTAGCAGATAAATATAATAAAGCCATTAGTAAAAATATCCAATTAGAACTAGGTGTTTTTATAGATTTAAATTCACTTCATATAGATACATATGAGCTTACTAGAATATTAGGCATATTGTTAGATAATAGTATAGAAGCAGCTCAAGAATGTGGTAAAAAATATATTAGTGTAAGATTTTTAATGGATTATAGAATGAATAGGCAACTTGTAATTGTAGAAAATACGTATAAAAATAAAGATATTGATACATTCAAAATATTTGAAAAAGCATATACTACAAAACCTAATAATACAGGACTAGGATTATGGGAAGTAAATAAAATATTAAAGAAACATGATAATCTTGCAATTTTTACAAGTAAAGATGATGAGTTATTTAAACAACAATTAGAAATATATCTTCCTAAGCCAAGCTTATTAAAAATTTAATAAATAAAATAAAAATACCTAAATAAATAGGTATTTTTTGTCGTCGTAATTTAATTTGGTTGATTGTTACTAGTCTTTTTTAATCATGCTAGCAGGCATTTTTGGTTGATGTAATATTCCAAAAACAAAACATGCTGTGTTAGATGATTTAGCATATTTTTCTGCTAATCTCGCTAAGAATTTTAACATAATAGTTTCCCCCTTTTTTAATTTATATAGCAAGAGGTCTTTCCTCTATTACTACCCATATACTTCATATCCATATTTATTT
>CAKPZU010000199.1 GCA_934215405.1 uncultured Bacilli bacterium
CCTTAGCTATTACATTTGCTTTATTTATTACTTCTTTAGTTTGTATTGATAAATATAAAAAGAAATATTGCGATAAAAATGAAATAAATAAAGAAAAAGCAATAAAAGAAAAGCATTATCCTTTAAATATTTTAAATGGTAAGGAAGATGTTATTAGCAAGGTTGGATTAATTGTAGCTATTATTTTAGCAATTTTACTTTCATTTGCTTTAAAAGATAGTGATTTTGCCTTATTACTTGGTATTTTAATAGCCTTTATATTGTATTTTATATTACATTTAATAATGCAAATACATAATCAAAAAGCATTCATGGAATTTAATAATGATTTAGATTATATAAAGCTAAAGCATAAAATTAAAAATATACTTGCTAATAAAAAGATTAATTTAGAAACAGCTGCTTCATATAAACTACTTTTAGCTGAAAAAGCATTATGCTTTTCACTTGAGGATTTTAAAGAACTTTATGATAGTATTAATATTAATAATGAAAAGATTAAAAGAGAAAAAGATTTTATTTTATTAAATTACTTATTATCTAAAGAAGAATTTGCTAAAAAAGCTAGTGAATTAAAACTAAAACATAAAAAATATGCTAAAAAAATTGATAGATTTACTAAAAAGTGGAATATTATGTACTTATCTATAAAAGACGATAATGTAATAAAGCAATTACCTTATAATACTAAAAATAATTTACTTAATGCTGTTAATGTGTTTATTCTAATTAATTATTATCGTAATATAAATGAAATTGATAAGGCTAATGAGTTATATGCTTTATTTAAAGAAAAATATAGTTGCTTAGTATTATTAAATGAATTATTAGATGGAGTAGATGTTCGCTTAAGATATAAGCAAATGATTAATAATGAAAAAGTTAAATGTGAAAATTGCTTGGCCATAGTTGATAAATATCTACTTGAATGCCCATATTGTAAATCAAAAATAGAAAAATAAAATTATTTGGTCTTTATTAATATCTTAATAAGCATAATTAATTATTTATTACACAGTGTAAGAAAAAAATATTATTTATACTTGAAAATCTAATTAAATAGTGATTAAATATCTACGTTGGAGAAAAAAAGTTATGGAAGAAGCACTAAAAGCAATCACTAATTTAGATTTCATATCGACCATCACTTTAGCCATTGGCTTAATAGCTCTTGGCTTTATTTTAAGAAAACTCAACTTTTTTAACGAACATAGTAAAAAAACTATTACAACAATAATAATGAAAATATCACTTCCATGTTTAGTAATAACTGGATTTATGATGGATTTTGATGTTAACCTACTTTCAAAATCGGCTTGGATATTATTCTTTACATTTATTAGTTATTTACTATGTTTTTTAATTGGTCATTTGATATTTAAAAAATATAGTAAAGAAAAAAGAGATGTTTATAGTATATTAATGTCCGTTGGACAAATCACCTTATTTGGATTACCTCTTGTTAAATCATTATATGGTAATAATGGCTTAATAACAGCTAATATAATGTCTATTCCTTTTAGATTGTTATTATATACCTATTGCTTTATGGTAATAGCTAATATAAAATTCCAAAAGGATACATTTAGTAAGGCAATAAAGGATGTTTTTTATAATCCTATTATTATAGCAATGGTTATTGCATTATTTATCTATTTAACACAGCCATTTATGTATAAGGTAGTAATTGATGAAATATCTTATAGCTTTTTAAGAATTGATAAAACATTACCATGGCTTTATAAGTGTATAAATACCATTAGTAGCTTAACAATACCATTAAGTATGCTATTAATAGGTGTTACCTTAGGTGAGGTAAATATTAAAGGAGCTTTTACTAATAAGCTTGCTTGGTTTATAGCTTTATTTAGAAGCCTTATTTCACCATTTATTATAGGCTTAATGATTTATTTGTTAGTTTTATTATATAAGATAGACATTGATAAGGAAATGATTGCCTCAATGATTATATGCTTTGCATCTCCAGTAT
>CAKPZU010000200.1 GCA_934215405.1 uncultured Bacilli bacterium
GATTCATAGCACGCATAGTTATAGCACTACATAAATCTATTTCACAGCTAGCAACTATTCCTCTATCATTTAATTCAGATAATAAAACACAAGGACATACACGATAATAAGTTTCCATTTCATTCCAGCATCTTAAAGTAATTGCGTCTAAATGATAATCTTCTATATATTTATCAATTACACAAGAAACCTTAGCAAGAGTTAAAATTCTTTCACTTGGAACCTTACTAAAATCAGTATAATTCTTTAATCTTTCAATTTTAGCAATTACTTTTAAATCATTATCCTTTAATTCATCTACAAAATGGAAAAATTCTGACATATCAAAGCTTTCCACAGTTATTCCATATTTTTCTAATGCTACTTCATCAAATCTTACTGTTTTAAAAGCAGTTGTACGAGCTCCAAGACAACCAATAGTAAATCTTTTCATACCATTTACAACACGACAAATGGCAGCAAATTCATCTAAGTTTTCTTTAAATTCCTTACTTAATGGATGTACAACATGTGGCTTTAATACAGTAAATGGCACATGATATTGACTAAAAACATCAGTAATTGAAAATTTACCACAAAAAGCATCACGTCTATGAGCAAAATCCATTTTATTAATTTCATCTGGGTATGCTTGCATTAAAATTGGCACATTAGCATCACGTAAAGCTGCTATTGCCCCATTTTCATCAATAAAAATTGGCATACATAAAATAACGCCATCATATTTTCCTTCATGCTTTTTTAACCAATCATGATAAAGTCTTCCTTCATCTCTTGTTTCAACAGCACCATATCTAGTTTTATTTTCATCCATTACAATGTAATTATAACCGGCATCAGTTACTGCCTTTATCATATCACGTCTTGCATCAAGTATTAATTCTGAAGGCATAAAGCCTCTATTACCAAAATATAAAGCAAATGTATTTTTCATATTAAAAATTCCTTCCTTTTATTAATATTTTATAAAGAAATAATTTAATAAAATAGAAAAAAAAGTTCGGATTTACTTTAAATTTGTCCGAACGCTTTTTCTAAAATGTACCGCACTTTGTTTAACCTCTTCTTTAAAGACCTTACAAAAATAATTATAGTCATTAAAACCAACAAGAGAGGAAATTTCATTTAATGATTTATTGGTATTTACTAGTAATTCTTTAGCTCTTTCAATTCTTTTTTCTTTTAAATATCTAGCAATTCCTTTACCAATGTATTTATCCATTGTTGTATAAAATGTTGTTTTACTCATATTAAAATATCTTGTAAAATCATAGACATTTAAGGAAGCATTATCAATATTTTTAATAATAAAGTCGTTAAGATCATTAATAAATTTTTCTTGCTTTATAGATATAAATTTTTCACTTATAGTATATTTAGCTAAAGCAATTAATATTATTGAAACGCTTATAAGCTTTTCATCATCAACATAAGCTATTTCATCAACCATTTCTTTAGTTATATTATTAATTAGAAAATTATAATCTTTTATTTTATTAAATCTTTCTTCTTTATTTTTTATGTTAGTTACTTGGCCAAACATAATAAAGCCAACTATTGTATCATCAATTTTTAAATTGATCATTGATTCAATTAAATTAGCATGGCATGTATATGTATATAATTCATCAGTTTTTAAACAATGCTCAAAAGCCTTTTTATTTGACATCATACATTTCTTATAGCCATTTTTATCATTTTGTATTAAAGAGCAAAACTTACAATTATTTAAAGGATAGGAAATTACCTCATTATAATCAATATCAAAAATAGCAATTTTAATGTTTGTTAATTGATAAAAGCTTTTTAGCAATCTATTTAATTTATTAAAGTTGAAATTTAGATTCATATACTACCTCATATGCAATCACATTTTATAATGATTGTAAGCACATTTTTATTGTAGCATATTTATATTTTTTTTACATTAATAATTCATTAAAGTAATCAATAAATAAATCCTTAAATTCTAGTAATTCAACGTC
>CAKPZU010000201.1 GCA_934215405.1 uncultured Bacilli bacterium
CTATTGCTCGTGCAGTACTTGCAGATCCTAAAATATTAATTCTTGATGAAGCTACATCATCTGTTGATACAAGAACTGAAAAGAAAATACAAGATGCTATGGTTAAGCTTATGCAAAATAGAACTTCAATTATTATTGCTCATAGATTATCAACTATTCAAGATGCTGACTTGATTGTCGTATTAGATCAAGGAAGAGTTGTTGAAATGGGTAATCATGAACAGTTAATCAAAAAGGATGGAGCTTATAATAAACTTTATCAAACTCAGTATAAAGGATTAAATACATAATTTACTTTAAATGCTTTTACAGAAATTGTAAGAGCATTTTTTGTTGCTAATATTATTAAATAAGCATAGTATAACATGGTGATGTGTTGTGGAATCTTTATTAAATATTAATCCTATTTTACTGGCTTTTTTAGCTACATTATTTACTTATCTTATGAATTTATTAGGATCATTAACCGTTGTTTTTTTCAATAATATATCTAAAAGAGTATTAAATTCATTTTTAGCATTTGGAGCTGGAATAATGATTGCATCAAGTTTCTTTTCGTTACTGAATCCAGCAATTTCACTTTCTGAAGAATTAAATAAAACTAGTTGGATAATTGTTAGCATTGGCTTTTTACTTGGTGGTTTATTAATAATTTTTGCTGATTTAGTATTAAATAAAATCTTAAAAGCAAAAAATAAAGTAAATAATAAAAAAAGAAGTATTTTAACATTTGGAGCGATTACTTTACATAATATTCCTGAGGGAATGGCCGTTGGCATTGCCTTTGCAGGATTAATAAACAATCAAGATACACAAATATTAATTGCTGCAATTATGCTATCATTTGGTATTGGTATTCAAAATTTTCCTGAAGGTGTGGCAACTGCTTTGCCATTAAGGCATGAAGGTGTTTCAAAAGGAAAAGCATTTTTTTATGGGCAAGCAAGTGGTGCGGTTGAGCCACTTTTTGGAGTAATTGGTTGTATTTTTGCTCTTTATGTTAAGTCATTTCAACCATTTTTATTAAGCTTTGCTTCTGGTGCTATGATTGCAACATGTATATCTGAATTAATACCCCAAGCTAGTAACGATAATAAAAATTTTTCAACATTATTATTTACATTAGGCTTTATTATTATGATGATACTTGATGTTGCTTTGGGATAAGAAGATTAGTAATAAAGAAATCAAAAAAAACAAGATATATATTTCTCTTGACAATTAGGAGAAATGCTATTTTTGATATGTTTAACAAAATAGAAAAATTGAAACAAAAAAACGAAAGGAAACTTGTTCGGTCTTACCTTCCTTTACCAACTTTTTTAATATATGATATTTCTCTTGCCTTTAATTTAATACATTTCATAAGTTGGTTTTTGTTTAGTTTTTTACTAAAGTTCTATATTTCTTTAGCTATAGTATCTCAAAAAAAAGAAAGCAAAAGCAACATCAAAATAAAAAGCTATTATTAATCTATGTTTATATAATATAGATAAGTTAATAGCTTTTTTACTACTTTTTGTTAAAATTTTTAATGAATGCTAACTGCATTAAGCATTATTTTTTAAAGAATCCTTTAATGATTGCTTATAAGCTAATACATCATCTTTTGCTTTTTTAATATCATCGCCATATGCTTTTTCAAAGCTTGCAAATGCTTCATCCGTTTTAGTATTAATTGTATTTTCAAGAGTTTTAGCATTTTCAGTTAATTTAGCTTCGATTTCATCTTGACTTGGAAGTTTCTTTTTATAGTTATCTAAAGACTCAATTGCTGAGTTAATACCCTTAATAGCACCATCAATTAATTTATTAGCAGCAGTTGCAGCATCATCTAAGCTTTCTTGCAATCCCTCAACAACATTAATTTGAGCATCAAGTAATTTTGTTAATCTTTCTTGTGTTTCTTTATCATTTACATCAGCACTAGCAATTTGATTTTTATATTTAATTAAATCTTCTTTAGCACTAGCATAGCT
>CAKPZU010000202.1 GCA_934215405.1 uncultured Bacilli bacterium
CATAATTTACAACGAGATTTGGAATGTTTATATCCTTCGCCATTTGGGGATTTAGTGACTTATCGCATGGATTATAATTTTTAATTTTAATATTATTTGGGATTTTTGCGATAATTCTTGACTTTTGCGTTAGTAAATTAATTATATTATCTTGAATAAATAAAGTAGAATCCTCAATTTTGCATACATCTGGTGGTAGAATTAATCCTTTATTTTGATAAAAGTCAGGAATTGGAGTATAAAAGTTTTGTTGATCAATTATGAGTATCCATAAAGGAGTTGGAATTTCTTTATTATCTAATGTCTTAAAATGTTCATATTTGAATATGAAGCGATAACTATATTGGAATTTAGGCCTCATCTTTTCTAAGATATCTGTTGGTACTTGATCTTTTAATAAATTTCTAATGGTTGGTAACTTGTTTTGATATTTTGTCCATGCATAAATTAAGGTCCAAAATAATCCAATGGAATTTAGTGATCTTATAACTACCTCGTTTTTGTGAAAATTTGCAATGTGGTTGATTAATTCTGTGTCATTAAAAATAATACATGAGCAATCTGGGAATGGACAAATTCTTGGAAGAAATTGATAATTGTTTAAATTATTTGTTTTTGAGAATTCTTCTATTGCTTTATTTATGATTCCTGTCCTGTGATCTAAAAGTTTAATGATTATGAGTTCATGTATTAAGAAATTGATTTTATAGGGCGGAATCATATTATGAACATGTTGCCTATGATATTCTAATATATTAATATTATTTGTAGTAAAATTGCATAATGGATAATGTTCACATGTAAAAGGAACTGGTGGTGGAATTAAAGAAAAGTCATTTAAGTGGAAAATTTGAGAAATTGGAAGATTGAAAAAATCAGGAATAAATTTATCCTTTTCTTGATAATGTTTCCATGGATTGGGCCTGGAAAATTCTAATTTGAGGCTTTCTTTAATACAATTTGAGATTGTTTCTTGTTCTCCAATATTTGTTGTTTGAATATATCTAAGAATAAAATCATGGAGAAATCTATGTGATTTGTTGTATTTACCATCGTTCCTTGTTCTGATATCATAAACATCCTCTAGAGATCTCAAAATTTTTTCTATTGGATAAATAAAATCTTCTCTCCTTTCTTTTGTGTTATTTGAAAAGCAAATATTGTTCTTCCATAGGCATATGGAAGCTATTCCCCTTGTGGTTACGGGAGAGACGAGAGATTTCTGTGAATTTTGATCTCGGATGTCTGAAAAATTTTTACCGATTTCTAAGATTTTGCTATGGTTGTAATCTACATCGGACGCTGGTTGCGGTAATGCTGTTTTCGCATCAATATCATCGCTAGAAAAAAACATAAAAATTTAAACACCTTCGACGGGATTTATTTATTGTTAAACGCGTAAAATGTTGTAGTTTGATTGTTTGTGGTTAACCGGTGCGCCCACCGGGGATTATTAAAGTTTCATGGTTCAATGTTATTGTGGTGTATCATTCTGAAAAGTGCCCAATCCGCCTTCAGAATCACTGGATTCCATGACTGCTTCAAAAGGAACATCTTCGAGTTCCGGGGAGTCTTCTTCTTCGTTAGGTTCATTGCTGCTATTATGTGTCTCTTCTTGGTTTGTGGTACCTAAAATTTGAATATCGTCATCTGAGGATTGCTCATCGTTTGAATTGTGGTTGTTGTTTGAATTTCTAGTTGAATTGTTATCATAAATGAGGAACATTGATTCTCTGAGTGCAGCTATACAACATCTCTTGGCGACAAGTTGTGCAGTCTTTTTATTGTTGTATAGTTTGTATAAATCGTTAAGTGTTTCTTTTGGAACTGCACCTAAAGATGATACGACAACCACGAAATAATTGACTTTGAGATTAAATGTGTTCTTACAATCATTGATGAGTTCTTGATACTTGTTAAGTTTTTCTTCTCTACGAGAATCTAGTGTTGACTTTCCATTTGAAATTTGACCGTAAGGA
>CAKPZU010000203.1 GCA_934215405.1 uncultured Bacilli bacterium
CTCTTGCAGTTTTAACCGACAATGCGATTGTTTTCTGAGTAACTTCTTCCTGCAATTTGCACGCCTCCTTTCGATTCTGATCAGCAAATTATGGTGGAACTAACAGATGGGGGAGATATATTTTCATCGGAATTTGGCTCCTTTCCACTTCCCGACAAATTGTCGAGAAGTCCTCTTTTATTCATAAGAAAAAGCCATAGTGCTAACTATGACTTCTTCCCTGCATTATTCATCCTCTTCTAATTCAAACATTTCTTCGCTTTCTTGTATTTTCAGTTCCAAATATTCAAGGATTTCCGCTTTTACCATATCAATATCTCTTATAATTGCTTTATTCTGTGATAAATTTTCCTTATAAAATTCCAAGTATGTTATTCTTTGATTTTGCATTCTTACTTTTGTACATAAAGCTCTCTTTATTTTTTGTGGAATAAGATATTTTTCTATACTTTCCTCAAGATCAGACATTAAATCTGGTGAATACAAAATTAAATGATAGTTCTGCAACCAATAGGATTCTTGTGTACATGTTCTTAAATAATTTATTTCTTCTTCCTTAAACAAATGATCTTTTAAGTAATATGATATTAGTATTTGATTACATGATTTTGCTACTGCCCCACTGTATTCTTGCAATATTTCATTAAAACCAAATACAGAAATTGCATAGAAATAATATAATTGTTCCTCATTATAATTATTTCTTAAACATTCCTTATATCTTACCTTAAAGAATTGAGTTAATTTGTTTTTATCAAAATTCTGCATTTCTGCAAATCTGTCAGCAGCATATAACATTGATTCTGGCGAATATTTCAATAAAAAACACAGCTGATGATAATCATATTCTTTAACCTGGAATTTTCCTAATGGCAATTCTCGAAAATACTTTATTTTAAATAGATTATTAATAAATACCTTCTTCAATTTGTAATCATCTAATTTAGACATACGGTATACCATTTGATTAATAAAGCAAAGTTTATTATCCGTCTTTTCATTGTTAAAATGCGTATTGCAATGTGCAACTACTTTTTTCCAATATCTTGCAACAACATTATGGTTATTAAAAGTCTCATAGGTCCATATTTCTTTTTTATCACTTCTTTCCAAATCAAACTGCTCTAATACTTTATCAAAAATTGATATAATTCCATCGTTATCTTCTTTATTGCAGAAAAAGTAAAAATCATCTGAAAAATACGAAAAAATACAATCAATATTCTGCTCTATAAGCATATTTTCTATAGAGACACTTATTTTACTTAATATGCTCTCTGCAAAGTACAATGATATGTAATTTCCCATCAGTAAACCATTAGTTTCACCGCAATTCATATTTGAAAGATATCTTTCTCCATGTCCATTAAAATCTATATTATGTGTATATATTCTTCCGTAATATTCCTTGACATCTAATCTAATTAAATTATCATAAATACATAAATTATTAAAATCTCTTTCCAACTGCCGATCATATTCACCACCTGAAAAATCCCCTGTATCAATATTTGCTGATAATCTTTTATGTTGTATATCTAAGCACTGAATGTCATCAAAATATGGCATATCCTTATAATGATAATATGCTGCTACTAAATTTAAAATATTAGGCAATTTTAGCACTCGATATTTTTCTTCATCTTTTCGTATTCTGAATTTAATTGGCTCTGTCCATACCAATTTATCCAGATTAAAATTCTGTATATCCTGCGGAAAAGCTAATTCATCAATATTAATAAAATGCTTTACTGGATTTTTAAAATTATAAATATTATTTAGATTCATTACGTTCCCCCTAGTATAATAATAAAATTATTATACTACAATTGCCACTCCTAAGCATTTATTATTTTCCCTTTAGCAAATATAAGGTGCTAAACTGCACATACAACTTTCCTTCTTCCCAATCCATCTGATCCATCAGCAGGCACTGGAATAATACATCTACATCCTGCAATTTATAAATCCTGTTG
>CAKPZU010000204.1 GCA_934215405.1 uncultured Bacilli bacterium
TTAATTATAGTGGAATGTTCCACAAAACGACATTTTGAGTTTGGCGTTTTATGACATTTTCAGTTTAGCATTTACAAAAATGAAAGGTGGGAAAAATGTTTGCTTATTATTTAACAAACAAAAAATATGAAATCTAAATGGAAGAGTTTATTAGTTTTATCTTTAATGCTTTTTATATCATCATGTGAAAGTATTTTCGTTTCTGGAAGTACTTCTTCAAACGATACTTCGATAGAAGAATCATCAAGTAGTGAAACTACTTACGAAGAATATACATATGTTAAAGGCAATATTGAATATAAACTTTGTAATGGTAAAGCAACTATTAAAGCAATTGATAATACAGTTAAATCAATTAAGGTTCCAATAAATATTAAGTATAACAATTCCGAATAGCGTAACAAATATCGGTTTCGCAGCATTTAGAAGATGTAGCAGTTTAAAAAGTATAGAACTACCAAATAGTGTAACAGTAATAGAAGAATCTGCATTTGGAGGATGTACTAGTTTAACAATTTATTGTGAAGTTTCATCAAAACCTTATGATTGGGAAGAATCTTGGTGCTGGCTATGTACAGTTAAATGGAATTATAATGATTATATTTAATAAATCAACATAAATTGGAGGATAAATAGTTAAATATGGAACAAAACGCAAATACAAAAAATAATACAAATTTAAAATATACAATAATTGAATCTTTAGATGATTATTTTAGCTTCCTAAAAAAAATTAAAATAAACAATGAAAAAGAAGGATATTATTTTAGGGGAATAAAAGAAGAAAAAAATCTAAAATCATCTTTGTATATAAGAAAATTACAAAAATCAGAGGATAAACTTATTCAAAAGTTTGAAGAAAATTGTTCAATTAGGCTTCCACAATATTCAAATATTCTTGACTTTTTAGCTGTTGGAAGGCATTATGGTTTACCATCACGTCTTATTGATTGGACTAGAAGCCCTCTTGTTGCTACATTATTTGCATTACATGAAAAGTCTCCAAATTATCTTTATAATGGTGAAAAGTATTATGCAGTTGCTTATGTTGAAAAAAAGCGTTGCATAAAACTTAGGGCAATGCCATTTGATGGTAAGTATTTAACTAGTAAAATATCACTTTGTAGTATTTCTGCATATAATATGTTTTCAGAAATTATTACTTCAAGAATTATTATTAAAAAATCAAATAAATATATAGACTTTAAAAATGTTATAAATGATTTAAAAAAAATCAAGGACTAGATAGATTAACAATATTTAATAATCTTTCTCAATCATTTTCTTTAAAACTAGTTAATAGTTTTATGAAAATATTAGATTATTTTATTAATGTATATGAAATAACAAACTGCAAATTAAATAATAAAATAGCAAACGGGGAAATCAATAAAGCAACATTTAATTTGGCTTTAAAATTTTTATTTGGGAATAAAATGTTTATTGAAACAAATTATTCTAATGAAAGATTACAAATTCAAAGAGGTGTTTTTGAAATTGATGATGTAACTAGTAATGACATCATTGATAATGATTCTATACGATATTTATTAATAAGAAATAAATTAAAGAAAAATTTAGTTAATATTATAAATACTCTTGGTATGAATTACTACCTATTGTTAAATGATCCTGAAAACCAGATAAATAATCTTGTTTTAAATATTTAAGAATCAAAAAAAATAAATGAAGTGATTGTAGAATATGATGAATTGTAAATGTACATTTAATTAAAGCTTAGGTATTTACTTAAAAAAACATATAAGTTAAAAAAATATTCTTTTAAATAGTAAAATTAAATTTAATTCTACTGATAAATCAATGAAAGGAATGATTAATATGAAAAAAAAGAATTATCTATTATTGAACTGGGGTTTGTCAAGTAGACAGTCCAAAGTTTAAAAATAATTAAATAACTAAAGGTAATAAATTAGGATTGG
>CAKPZU010000205.1 GCA_934215405.1 uncultured Bacilli bacterium
AAGGATAAGGATTGGGATATATATAGGAATCATAGAATTGGCTTTATATTTCAAAGCTATAATTTAATTATGCATCAAACTATTCTTGAGAATGTTGAACTAGCATTAACTATCTCTGGAATTAATAAAAAGGAAAGAATTATAAAAGCTAAGCTAGCCTTAGATAAGGTTGGCTTAAAGGATATGTATAATAAAAAGCCAAATCAGTTATCAGGTGGACAATGTCAACGTGTTGCTATTGCTCGTGCTTTAGTAAATGAGCCTGATATTCTTCTTGCTGATGAGCCAACTGGCGCACTTGATAGTGTTACATCAAAGCAAATCATGGATTTAATAAGTGAAATATCTAAAGAAAAGCTAGTTATTATGGTTACACATAATCCAGAGCTAGCCTCTATTTATTCAACAAGAATAATTAAATTATTAGATGGTAATATTGTTAGTGATTCTAACGCCTTAAAGGATACAAATGAGGAGGTTTCATTTACAAAATCAAATGAAAAAGCCAAAATGTCATTTCCAACAGCCTTTAAGCTATCAGCTAGAAATTTACTTACAAAATGGAAAAGAACATTACTTGTATGTATTGCAGGATCAATTGGAATTGTAGGTGTTTCAACTGTTTTATCTGTTTCAGCTGGTGTTCATCAATATATTGATTCTATGCAGGATGATATGCTATCTGGTAATCCAATTACAATTAGCCAAACAGGCTATGATTTAAATGCTATGATGAATCAATCATCAACAATGGATAAAATAGATATAGCTATAAAAAATGGCTATGTAAATGTTAATTCAATGATTAAGTATCTACTAGATCAATCAAAATCAATGGATTCATTTAAAATAAGCAATGATATTACTAAGGATTATATTGACTTTGTCTTAAATATGGATAAGGACGCCTATGCTGCTATGACCTTAGATTATGGTATTTCATTAGATAATAATGTTTATACAACTTGGAATTATAATAATACAAGTGAAACAAAAAGAATGTCTGTTTCAGCTATTACTAAAATGTATACATCAGTTTTAGAAAAGACAAGCTTTAACAAATATGCAACATATATTGAGCAATTAAATTCAGGCTTTGCCCAAGCCCCAAATAATAATGATTATATTTTAAGTCAATATGATATTTTGTCAGGTGATGTCGCTAAAAAAGAAGATGAAATAATGATAGTTGTTAGTAAAAATACTCGTTTAACAGATGTATTACTAGCACAGCTTGGCTATTATACTCAAGAGGAATTTATTAATTTAGTAAATAATATTTCCAAGGATGAAAATGTTTATGACCATTTAGATGATAATAAGCTACAATTCACCTATGATGAATTAATAAATAAGGAATTTGTTTTTTATCCTAATAATGTGATATTTAATAAAAATGAAGGATTAACTAAAGAACTTTCTCCATTCACCTATAATGCTTATGTAAATGAAAGCTTTAAAGATGGTATTAAACTAAAAGTAACTGGAATAATAAGGCCAAAGGATGATATTTCCTATGGCTGTCTAAATGTTGGCTTTTATTATACTGAGGCCTTAAGTAAAAGAATTATAAAGGAAAATATTAATTCTGATATAATCAATTATTATAAGGAAAAGAAGGTTGATACAATTACAAGTGGCGAATTTACAACTGAAGTTGGAATTAGTCTTCCAACTGGCTTAACATTTAAATATGATTATATTTACGAGGGTACAGTCTACAAGGATAATACTGGCTATGTAGGAAATGAATCTTCCATGTCATCATTTATGTCTTTGCTTTCTCAAATGATGGGAGGGTCTAGCTCTTCTACTAATAATAAAAAATACTATGATGTTTCCTTACGTCAGCTTGGAGGAAACGACCTTGCTAATAATATTATGATTTTTCCAAAAACATTTGATAGTAAGTATCAGGTTACTAACTATTTAGATGCT
>CAKPZU010000206.1 GCA_934215405.1 uncultured Bacilli bacterium
AAAGCAATAAGGATAATAATAATTTCATTTTTTTCATGCTTAATACCTCTTTATTTAATAGATTGTAAAGCTTTTATTGAATCTTCAAAAGCTTTAGCAACGCTATTTTCATCTTTTCCTTGTAAAGCTGATGATAATAATGCGCCAACTTGTGTTCTTGCTTCTGATGAGCCAATAAATGCTGGAGAAGTAAAGAACCAATTTGCTTGTTCTTGCGACATATTAACAGCTTGCGCAGTAATGTGATTATTTCCTTTAGAATTGTATAAGAATTTTGAGTAAATTTCATTACCAAATACTGATTCAGTTACAGGAGAATAACCAGATTGCATAGAAAATTCACATTGGAAAGGAATATTAGTAGTTAAATATCTTAATAATAGCCAACATGCAAGTTCAACTTGTGGATCATCATTTTTTAAAATACAAATGTTTGGTCCTTGTGAGATTGCTTTTCCATTACGAGTATCACTATTTCCAGTTACTGCATCCTTTTGAGGAAGCTTTGCAACGCCAACTTCAAATGAATCAACACCCGGATTTTGATTACTAGCGCCACCGCTTGAACCAATACTCATATAGATTTTAGTTCCACTATCATTTTTATTAGTAAATGCACTTGAAGTATATGTACCTAAAATCATTTTTGTAGTTATATATTTTTTAGTATACCAGCTCTTAAGCTTACTTACTATTTCACGATTTTCAGCATTATCAAAAATATAATGATTATCACCAACTGCTGTCGTATAACCTGTATTAAACTGTTCACACATTGTAATAAACCAGTTTGAATCAGAATCATAGCCTAAAGGAATACATGTAGGATCAATTGTAATAACTTTTTCACAAACATATTCCATAGAAGTTGTATCATTTTCACCACTACTAAACCAGTGATCAGGTACAGATAAGTTATTTTGTTCAAATAATGTCTTATTATAGTATAATAATTCAGTTGACTTTGATAATGGTAAAGAATACATTAAATCATCACCAAATGATTTTCCTTCATTCCAAAAGGCATCAATAAAGTCATCGATTTGTTCATCACTCATACCATAAAGTAAATTACCATTTTCATCAACTTGTCTATCATAAATAAACTTATCAAGTGTTGAAACAGCATTAGCTTTATTGTATTTAGCAATATGATCTGGATAGCAATAAACCATATCGCAAACCTTATCGCCACCAGCAATAGATGTAACTAATTGGTCAGATACATCATCATAACCACCAGCAGAAGTATTAGAAACTCTAATATTTGGATAAATTTCATTAAATTCATCAATTGCAGAATCAAGTAAAGCATTTAATTGACCATTCATTGTATGATAAAATCTAATTTCAATTGTTCTATTAGTATCAAGTTTAATTTGGCTAGAAGTAGATGATGAAGTTTCAGTATTTGAAGAATTAGCTATTGATGAAGTTTCAGTATTAGATGAACTATTTTCATTATTGCTATTGTTATTATTACAAGCTACACATGACATCGTTAAAATAAACGACGATGCTAATAAAATTAAATTCTTTTTCATAAATTATTCGTCTCTCTTACATGCATCAACTGCGTCCATAAATAATTTGCTTAATGTTTCATCTGTAAGATTTGTTTCTTGTAAAGCAGAAGTTAATAGTTTACCAACTTGTGTTCTTGCTTGTGATGAGCCTACAAATGCAGGAGAAGTATAGAACATTTGTTGATTATCAAGAGATGTTTTAACAGATAAAGCTGTTAAGCCTTCCTTACTATTACCATTTGCTTGATTATACCATTTCAAAAAATGAGAATTTTCAAATACAGATTCAATTGCAGGAATATAGCCTGAATCAATTGACATTTCAGCTTGGAATGTTAAGTTTGTTGTTAAATATCTTAATAATAACCAAGAAGCCATAACCTT
>CAKPZU010000207.1 GCA_934215405.1 uncultured Bacilli bacterium
TTTAATTATAGTGGAATGTTCCACAAAACGACATTTTGAGTTTGGCGTTTTATGACATTTTCAGTTTAGCATTTACATAGATTATGATAAATATTTAATTTTTAGGGCTGGTAAATTAAAAATGTTATTTTTATTCAGCATCTTATTTTATCTTTTTTTTTTTTATATTATTAATAAAACACCTTTAGAGTTTAAATGGCTTGTTAAAAACAACCAAAAATAGAATTAATTGGTATATTTTAGGGAAAAAGATATCAAAAAATGGTTATTTTATTTAATATTGTTTGCTTTTGGTCGAATGTGCTCATTCGACTTTTTTTGTTGTTAAAAAACAATTACAATTAATATGAAAAAGCAATATAAAATAAAATTTCAGGAGGAAAATTATGAAAAAAAGCAAAAGAATTAATAGCTTATTCGTTGCAGTGTTTTCGTTAGTTTCATTGTTTACATTAATTAATGGAACTAATAAAAAAGATGTGGTTAGTGCAAGTAATGATACTATTAAATTAAATGGAGAAGAGGCAAGTACTACCACATATAATGAAATATTCAAAAAAATGGCAGCCAGTAAAACAAATAATTGTACTAGCAATAATATTGAGTATTCATTAATGTATGGTGATATTGATAATGAAATATTACCACTTAGCTATGTAAACGATGGTTTATATACAAAAGATGGCACAGCATCTGATCAAGGAGTTATGCTATGGGATTTTCAAATTCGTGGTGGCTGTGGAAATGAAAATGTTATTTTAAAAATGAAAGCTAATGAGGATATGGCTATATCATTCAATGCTAAGGCAACATCTTTATGGGCTAGTGCTATTTATAGAATGGTATTTGAAACAAATAATAGCAAAAAAGAATTATATAATGAGGAATTAGTAGCTAATGGTACGGTTGATTTTACAAAAACTTATGCTTTAAAGGCGAATGATATATTATATTTTGTAGTTGATGCAAATGATGGAGTGGCTTGGCAAACAAATAACTTTGAAGCTAATATTACAGCATTAAGCTTTGATAGTAGCTTATATGCTTCACAAGTAGCTACATCAAGTATATCATTATGTGATTTGGTTAAGGATATGATAGCTAATAAAACAAATAAATCATCTATTTTAAATGATGTTGAAGCTTCATTTTTATATGGCGATTTTGATAATAAGGAAGTATCTTTAAATGATTATAGGACAGGAGAAGGAATATTATCTGCTAGTGGAACAAATGATGAGCAAGGTAATATGATTTTTGATTTTCAATGGCGTGGAGGATGTGGAAGTGAAAATAGTGTTTTAAAGCTAAAAGCAACTAAAGATATAGCTATTAGCTTCGATATTAAATCGCAAACTACATGGGCTGATGTTATTTATAGAAGCGTTATTGAAACAAATAATACTAGAAATGAAATGAATAGAGTAAATGTTAAAGCTGACAATCCATTAAGTAGTAATGTCACTTATTATTTAAAGGCAAATGATATTTTCTATTATGTAATGGATGCAAATGATGGAATAGCTTGGCAAACTCTTGAATATAATGGAAATATTAAAATTGCAAGCTTTGATGAAACTAAGTATAATGAACAATTTGGTTACACAATTACATGGGTAATTGATAATAAAACTGAAACAACAACAGTAAAGAAAGATGAAATGCCAGTTCATGAAGTTCCAACAAAGGCTAGTGATAATAAGTTTGATTATGAATTTGTAAGATGGGAGCCAGAAATAACTAAAGCTACTCAAAATGCGACTTATACCGCTATCTTTAAAGAAACAATTAAGCAAATTAATTCTATTTCCTTTGAAGAAATTGTTAGAGATTATGCTAAAAACAATAAGGAAATAAGTGAATTAACAGAATTATTTGTT
>CAKPZU010000208.1 GCA_934215405.1 uncultured Bacilli bacterium
TTTCATTTTAAGTATAATTTCATCATTTATTAATATTCCATTTGTCGTCATTCCCCATGGATATCCTAAACAATTTGCAAATTCCATTACCTCAAATAAATCTTTTCGTATTAATGGTTCTCCTCCAGTAACATTTATTAATATTTCACTTGCATTATATTTATTAGCAATACTCTGCAATGCTGTTTTTATTTCTTCTGTAGTTAATTCATCTTTTAAATTAATATTCTCTCCTGCTCTACTACCACAATGTTTACATTTTGCGTTACACCTTAATGTTGTTTCCCAAAATAATTGCTTTAATTTAGGCTTTTCCGCTAATCTTTTTTTCATTTCATAAGTAGCCTCTGCTTCTCCATATTTCATAATTGTTTTAAGCATTTTATATTCCTTCTTCATATTTTGTTTTAATATTATATTACCAATTAATAAAAGTCAAATATATTTTTAATATCCATAAAATTTTAGCAATAAAATAATGACTATTTTTTATCATATTAATATGTAATAGTGAAAAGAAAAGGAAATGAGCCCTGTTTAATGTAGAGTTCATTCTCTAGTTGTTTAGTAATTAAAAAAATATCCAATTTTTTAGGTTCAGTACGTTTATTTTATTCAGGTTTTATAACTTCATTTTCAATAACAGAATTATTTTTTAATTTATATGTACATGATACATTACCATTTCCATAGAAAACTTTTGATATGATTCCCGTGTTAGTATTAACGTAAAATGTTGTATTATCATAATTTATAACATAGCAATTATCTTCTATTTTTATTGGTATAAAAATATTAGCTGTTAAAATTTTTCCATATCCTACTGTATCTATTGTTGTAGAAAATAAAGCTTCTTCATATTCTTTATCGTATTCTTTCATTTTTATTTCTTGAGTTTTTTCCCCTGTTTTCTCATTTATAGATACATATTCTGGTATACTTTTATCAATCCATTCCGTTGTAATATTACCTTCATCATTATAATACTCTTTTATTAAGTATTTATCATTATAATTGTATATTTTATATGTAGTTGTTCTAGTTTCTCCTTCTGATAATTCAGATTTTTTTTCATAATAATAATTTTTTATAGATGTTTTTAATTCACTACTGTTTTCATATAATTTCTTCATAATTATATTATTTCTAATTACATTAGTAATTATGCCCAATACTAAAATTACAATAATTGCAATAATAATTGTAACTATAATTTTCATTCCACTTTTCATAAAATAATCCCCCTTTTATTAATTAAAAATATTATATCTTTCAAAATATATGTTGTAAATATATATTTTAAAATTGGCAACAAAAAGCAACCAGTTTATATTATCTGGTTGTTTCATATCATAAAATTCGAATAGTTCGAAACAGAAATGTCTTTGGTGGAGATGAGGAGAATCGAACTCCTGTCCACTAACCCTTCCATATAAATTTCTCCGAGTGCAGTTTATTATTTAACCTTCCCATATAAATTGATTAATAAACAAAACAATATATATAGTATCTCTTAATTACCCACTATTCCAGAGAACTAATAGCTTCGTTTCCTACTTTAAGTTGGCGCCCAAATTATAACAGTAGGCTTTATAATTTAGACGACGTTGCAACTAGGCAGCGTAAGCTAATTCTTCGTTATTAGCATTTATATTTAATTTTGCTTTTTTTAAGTGGCCAAAGCAACCATCCACTACTCGCTTTTTATACTTCTAGATTAATGTCGAAACCATTACATCCCCAAGTACATATATTATTTTATCATATTTTAAAATTTATCACAATAATTTTTCAAAAAACTCTTGCATATATTTTTTCATTATGA
>CAKPZU010000209.1 GCA_934215405.1 uncultured Bacilli bacterium
ATTATAAGCATCTAAAAATTAAAGAGCATTATTAAAAACAGTAGCTTTTACATCAAGGTCATTTTCTTCAAAAAACTTATTAATAAACTTAACAAGAATATTTGACATTTCAAGTTCATCTTCAACAACTGCGATTTTTATCATTTAAGCCTCAAATTAATATTGTTTTTAACAAAAAAATTATAATTCAAATATATTATTATTGTCAAATAATAATTATTATGCGGACTGCATTAACTTTTTGTAGGTAACAAAATAAAAAGAAGAAGTTATACTTATAGTTGCTTATACGAAAGGATAACTTCTTCATGAGTATTTTAACACAACTAAAGCAAAACTTTGATAATTTTTTAAAAAATAATTTTTCTGTATCCGATAACTATTGTTTAAAGCTTATTTCTAAGCTATTAGAAGAATGTGATTTAGAACTTGCAGCAACTAGAGATAAAAGCCTAGAAATAGTAAAAAAAGTATCACGGACAATTCTAACATCTAAAGGTCCTATTACATTCAAAAGAAGATATTATTACAATACCAAAGAAAACACCTATACTTATCTTTTAGACCCATTTTTAAGGATCCCTAAGTATTCTAGATTATCAAATGAATTAAAGATTAAAATATTATCATCTTTAGATCATTTATCATATGAAGCAGCAGGAAAAGATAATTTACCAAAAGGATATGAAATATCAGCTGTATCAGTTTTTAATCTTTTAAATAAATCCACTATTGAAGTTGAGTATAAGCCTTTTAAAGTCTCTAATAAGGTTATTCACGTTCAAATTGATGAAAAATATATATCTATGAAATCTAAACGCAAAAAGGCTTCAAATAGGCGTGTTTATACAGCTTGTATCTTTACTGATATTAATAAAGTGAATAAAAATAGGCATTTTTTAGTTAATAGAACTATTATATCTGCTAGATCGTTAAATAAGTTTTTTCAAAGAATAAACGCTACATTAGTAAAAATTTATGGTGTTAAAGAAAATGATAAAATATATATTTCTGGTGATCTTGCAACATACATTCAAAATTCTCCTGAAAAAATAACAGTTTGTAATGCGTATTATGTTCCTGATAAATTTCATGTTCAAAATCTTGCAAAGAAATATCTTGGTTTTAAAATTGATATCGATGATTTGTCTTGCTTTGATTCATATATAGAAGCTTATATAGATGCTTTAGAACAAATTGATAAATCTTATATGGATAAATCATTTTATACGTTATATACACTACTTAAAGAGAATCCTGATGCAATAAGAAGGTGGTTCAATAAAGATTATCTTGGTTGTTCTCAAGAATGTATAAATTCTCATTATTTTGCTAATAGATTAGATAAAAAACCAAACACTTTTACTACTGCTTCTCTTGATAAATTATGTGATTTAATTAATGCAATACATAATAATCTTTCATTTAAAATTAACACACACGAATCTTATTATGATATTCCAATACAATGCTGTTTGCCATCTTATAGCCAATTAGTTAATGAAAAAACAGATTGTTATATTGATTATAATAGTTATTCTTATGGTGTTAGAAATACTTTAAAAGCTATATCAGGTCTTAAAATTTAATTTTTTTTGATATCCCTAGGGATATCTATTGCATTATTATTTCTTATGATGTATTTATTTATTTATTAACTTAGGTATTTCTACTTCTACCTACAAAAAATTAATTCAATCAATTTAGTCAAATTTAATGATATTCAATAGTAACAATTTTTCCACAAGATTCTAAAATA
>CAKPZU010000210.1 GCA_934215405.1 uncultured Bacilli bacterium
TTAATTTAATTGTTTAATTCTTCAATTCTTGATGTATTGTCTGATTGAGTATCTAACATAATATCTAATTCAATATTAAGTTGTCTAAATTGTTCTCTCATATTTGCAAGTTCAACAGTCATATTTGATAGGTTTTGATTTGCCATATCTAAACTTGTTTGAATTTGAGATTTTTGACTTAATGCAAGTGCAAGATTATTTTGACTTGTAATTAAGTTTGATTGTAAAACGCCAACTTCATTTTGATACGAAATTGCTTTAAATTCAGCATTTATAAGGGAAGTTCTAGTTTCAGTTAGTAAAACCAAGTTGTTTAAATATGCTTGATTTAACTCATCATTTTCCTTTTCTTTCTCTTGGTAAACCTGACTATGTGGAGCAACTGCGTCAAAAATAAAGTTTCGAGTTGGAGGAATGGCTAAAACCACTCCTGCCGTTAATGCTAGTGTTGATAAAGCACCGGCACAAACTTTAAAAAATATATTCATAATGCCTCCTGATTATTTATTTTTTGTTACTGTATAAACAGCTTTATAACCTGTATTTGCTTCAAAAGTGAAATTTACAATGTCAGATAAATAAGTTATAGTTGAGTCATCTCTGTCAGAGAATCTTAATTGAAGTGTATATTTTTGACCAGCAATTAAGTTTTTTGCATACCAACTATCTGAACAAGTACCTGTTACAGAGTGAGTATGGGTAAATGATTCAACCAATTTTCCATCTTCATCATAAATTACATAATTTACAACATATACTTTTGCACTTGATAATGTTTCTCTAATTAATGTAACATTTGCAGTATCACTATATAATGAGAAGTAATTGTTTGAAGTACCACTTTTATTAAGTGTAAGTGTAAATGTTAATGGATCATCTGCTCCAAGAGCATAATTAAATAACATTATTTTGTCAGTTGTAGTAATTGTTAATTTTCCTGTAACACTTGCAAAGATAAGTTGTTTAGACAATATTGTGTAGTTATAATCGCCCATTTCAACCAACATACTTTGATAACTATCTAATAGAGAGTTGTCATTGAATAAGAATTGATATGTGTGATTATCGTTAGACAATATTATTTTTACTGGGTTATCTTGCAAATTGATTAAAGTTTTATCTATTGTTCCAATAGGATTTAATCCCACAGAAGCAACAGTGTAGTTGTCTAAATAGTAATAATCAAAAGTTACACTGCTAGCATTACTTTTTATAGTAAATGAGCCTCTAAAATCTTCAAAAATTAGTGCTTCGCTATCTATAAAATAGTCCCATTTTGTATTTTTAGAAAGCAATACATTTACACCACGACTTAACTTTTCTTTGCTATCAATTAAAACAGTTTTTGTTTGGTTTTTGTCTGCACAAGTAAATGTAATTTCTACTGGGGTTGTTAGCATGTTAACATTAGAAATATCACTATCTTTTGTATCAACAAAACCTAAATTTAGTTTTGAAAACTCATAATTTGGTTTAACATCATCAACTTTAACTTTGTCCTTTGTCTTGTCATCATCTTCTAAATCATCAATATAATCTTCATTTTTAGTAGTAGCACTAATATCTTGATTACCTTTAACAAAGTTTAGGTTTACTGCGATGTTACATCTATAAACGCCATAATATTGTTTGTTGTCATATTCAGGTTGCTTATCAACGCTTATAGGGTATTTTATTTGTTCAGCTTCTGGTATAGGAACACATAAACTATTTGTACCATCAATTATTTTGTAAGAATTATAACCTTC
>CAKPZU010000211.1 GCA_934215405.1 uncultured Bacilli bacterium
CTTTATAGGCTTCTTCTTTTTCCCATTTATACCATGAAGATACTAATTTAAATTTATCTTCATTATTTAAGCATTTTAATGTTGAATTCTCTTCCATTTCCCATTTAGTATGACAATTATTACACCATAAATTAATACCCTTTGAATCCATCATGCCTTCTTTATTACAAATTGGACATTTATATAATATTTTATGAACATTGGTAGCTCTTTCCTTTGACTTAATTAAAATATTGTTTTCATAAGCCCATTTATATTCATCATAATGGAATTGATCTTCAATTTTCTTTTGTAATTCATCTTCACTTAAATTAATAGCATCTTCCTTAGAAAATACTTCAATTGCATTTACTTCAACTTTACTTCTTCTATAAGGATGCTTATGCCATTGAGGTGAAAATAAATAATTACCATTTTGTTTTAACATTATAACACGACATTTGCAGAGTTTTGCAAGCTTACCTAATGCTGGCGAAATATCTTCATTTACCCCGGCTAAAGAAAATCTTGCTTCTGGATAAATTGTCACTGACATTTTGCGTTTTTTAATTAGATCAGTAATCCTTTTAATTACTAATAAATCAGTTGTGAATTTTCTTTTTGGGAAAACACCTAAATGTCTAAATAACCATTCACGACCATTAAATTCTTCAATTGATGCTACCCAGCATGTTCTATATGGAAACATTGCTAAAACAACATTAGCAAAGTCAATCATACTTCCATGATTTGATAAAATAATTGAAGGCTCCTTAAATGATTTAAAGTTTTCTTTTTTTACTTTTACTTTTCCAATTACTTTAAAATATAAAGCAATTATCCACTCAAGTATCATTAAATAGCCTCTAGGCTTTAAAACTTTTTTATTTGTTTCTAAATTATTGTTTTCATTCATGTATTAATATACCCCTTACTTGTTAATTAAGTTTCTTTTGTTGCTTATTACACACAAGTGTATTATAATACTATTATAATTTAAAGGAAAAGTAAATAGAAAATAATTACCATTTTCAATTTTAAAGTGTATTTAGGTGACAATATGAGAAAGAATATAAGAAATGATCGTCGTGTTGAAAAAACAAGAAATGCAATAATAAATGCTTTTAAGGAAATGATTATAGAAAAAGATTTTAATGAAATAACAATTAAAGAACTTGCTGAAAGAGCAAACATTAATCGTAAAACATTTTATCTTCATTATGAATCAATGGAAGAAATATTATTTGATGTGACTGTTGAGCTTTCAGAGCAAGTGTTTGAGTCATTAAATAATAAAGGATTTTTTAATCCAAACGTTATTGGAATAACTCCATTAATCGAAACAATTAATGAATTAATTAATAGTAATTATGAGTTAACACGTAAATTAATATCAGCAAATTCTTATCGTTTTTTCTCAAGAAATATTAAAGATTTAATTAAGGATGCTGTTATAAGAAAAATAAAAAAACACATTGATATGTCAGAATATAAAATGAATCTAGTTGGCGACTTTATTGCTTCAGGTTTATCAAAGCTATTAAAAGATTGGTTTGAAAATCCACTGCTTACAATCAATGAGGTATCTGCATTCGCTTCTAATTTGATTTATGGAGGCATTAAAGGAATTATATAAAGCAAAACTGCAATGAATTTTATTTGTTTCACTGCAGTTTTTTCTATATTTATTTTAAAGTAACCTTATGAGTTACATGGCCACATGA
>CAKPZU010000212.1 GCA_934215405.1 uncultured Bacilli bacterium
CATTAGCTTGCAATTCCTTAGCATATTTTTTACGTAATGAAGAACGTATTTTAGCTTTTTTTAATGTGTCTTGCTTTAATTCCAAAAGCTGCTTGCTTAATTTTGATAAAAATACCTCTTTATTATTTATCAATTCAATTTTATTTAATAATTCATTTTTATAAGATAACAAATCATTCGACTTATATTTTCTTTTTAAGCGATTTATTGTTGTGATTTCATTTGATAAATAATCTATTCTGTTAAAATCAATATTTGAAGTATCAAAATCATGAGAAAATGTATTTGCAAAATCAGTTAAATCTAAATATAAAGAATTTAATTTTTCATAATAATTGTTTATTTTTTCATTATTATTAATCTTTCCCAATATTTTTAAAGCATTATAAAGAGTTGAAATAGAACTATCATTATTATCATAAAGTAAATCAATTATTTCATTTAATGTTTCAGCATTATTTGCTTGGCTTGTTAGCTCTTTATATTCATTATTTATTTGTTCTTCATCTGCAATTGTATAATTATAATCCTTTAGTTCAGAAATTTTAAAATTTAAATATTCAACATCCTCATCATTTCCTTCATTTGCTAGCTTATTATATTTAATAAGCAAGGAATTATATTCATTATAAGACTTAATAAAATCATCCTTAAATTCTTTATTAATGCCTTTAATATATGAATCTAAAATGGCAAGATGATTCTTTTTGTTAAAAAGATATTGTGATTCATTTTGTGAAGAAATATCAATTAAAATATTACTAATTTGATTAATAGTATGAAGAGGAACGATAATTCCATTTATTTTACTTACACTTTTTCCAGATATATTTAAGATTCTCGTAATAATAAATTCATCACTAACATCAATATCAAAATTTTCATATATGTATTTAGCTACTTGCAAATTGACCTCAAGAGACGCAAAAATTGTTGCGCTATCCTTATTTGCTTGAATTATATCATTATTTGCTCTAGCTCCAAACACTAAAGATATTGCATCAATAATTATGGATTTACCAGCGCCAGTTTCTCCAGTTAAGACATTAAAATTATTATCAAAATCAATAGTTATATCATCAATGATAGCCAAATTTTTTATAGTAAGCTGCTTTAACATTTATTTCACCCTCAATACTTCATAAGATTCCTCTATAATACTATTATAGTTAATTTGTTTGCTTTTTTCTTTATTTTTTAAATAAAAAAGATATTCAATATTACCTTCCTTTTGTCCAATAATTGGTGAATATGTAAAATTTAGTATAGCAATATTATTATATGTTAAATAATTAACAAAGCTATTTATAGCCATCATAATAATCTTTTTATTTTTTACAACACCATTTTTATTTAAATTGCTATGTCCCACCTCAAATTGTGGCTTAAAGAGGGCTATTAAAGTAAAGTTATCATCATATTTCATTAAAGTATCAATTATAGTACGCAATGAAATAAAGGACACATCACAGACATACATATCAATTTTATCACTTACATCACATTTTGCTATATCCTTAAAATTAGTGTTTTCAAAGCTTATTACCTTACTATTATTCTTTAATGACTCATGAAGCTGATTACTTCCAACGTCAATTGCATAAACCTTTTTTGCATTTTCCTTTAAGGCACAAGATGTAAAGCCCCCAGTTGAAGCACCAATATCCA
>CAKPZU010000213.1 GCA_934215405.1 uncultured Bacilli bacterium
GATTCATCATTTAACAATTATTTTAACACAAGTGGCATGGCTGGTTCATATTTATATAGGAACGAAAAAGATGCTTTAAGTTACATCCAAAACATTGTTAAAACAACAATTATTAAAGATATAGTTGATAAATACAATATTGAAAACGTTGATTTATTAAAAATGATTTATGAATTCTTAATGGACAATATTGGAAATCAAACTTCTATTAGAAATATTGCAAATAAATTAACTTCATCAACCTATAAAACAAATGATAAAACATGTGGCGCATATGTTGATTATCTATGTAAAAGTTTCTTATTTTATCCAATACAACGATATGATATTAAAGGAAATAAATATTTAGAATCGGATAAAAAATATTATTTGTCAGACTTAGGATTTAGAAGAGCAATAATAGGAAATCGTTATATTGATAGTGGCCATTTATATGAAAATATTGTGGCAATTGAATTATTAAGACGAGGATATGAAGTATATGTTGGAAAACTATACAATAAAGAAATCGACTTTGTTGCTATAAAAAATGGCAAAAAAATTTACATTCAAGTAAGTGATAATATTTCAAATGAAAATACATTTAAAAGAGAAATTAATCAATTAATGGAAATAAAAGATTTTTATCCCAAAATATTGATTGCTAGAACTAAAGGTGAAACTTCAGATTACGAAGGAATAGAAATAGTAGATATCGCAAGATGGCTATTAAATAAATGAGAAAAAAGTGAAATACTTATAAATCAATTAGTTATTTGTATTTCACTTTTTATGTTAATCTTGTTTTTTATTTTTAAAAGACATATTTAATATAGGACTAATTGCCCCAAATAAAATACCAGCTACAACCCATACAATCCAAGTATCACCCCAAGCATTTGTTGTAAAACTCCAAACTAAATAAATAATTGTAGCGACCGCCCAATAAGCACTAGAAATTGCCGCTATTAATGGGTTTTTTTCTTTTATACTTTTATCATATTCCCCTTCTTGAAGTAAAGCAATATAGGCATTCATTTTAACGCTTACATTAACAATCATAAAAACTCCAATTGCTACAATTAATAATAATGCACAAACACCATAAATAGCATAAATATCTTCTTTAAAGGCAATTGCTACAAATAAAGGAATAACAGATAAAACACATAATAAAATACCAACAATCAAGCCTCTATTATATGCAGCTTGGTAATTCTTTTTCTTTTCCTTTACCATTCCTATAACTCCATATTCAGTTTCGAATGATTTCGTTTGAATATATTCATATTCCTTAGCTTCTGAAAATGAAAGCATAAATAATAAAACTGCTATAGCAACTAATATAAACAAAGTAACTAGTCCAATTGTTGAAGCCACATTTTCATTAATAACTTTATATGTTTCTGAAAGGCCAGCTAGTAAAACTAAAGAAATTGGTGAAATAATACATAAAAACACACCTAAAGCAATTTTTATAGAACTATTATGTACTATTTTTAGATAGTCATTTGCTTCATTAAGTGATACTTTTTTAGTATTAGTTTCATAATTAATATTATCTTCAATAGGATCTTGCATTTCAATTTCATCCTTAAGT
>CAKPZU010000214.1 GCA_934215405.1 uncultured Bacilli bacterium
AAGAAATGGACAGAAAATAGGTTGCTGTTTTGTGTAAAGATGGAAAATCATAAGTTTATATTATCTATTGTGGATTTGTGGTATAAGCAAAATTTTCTAATTTGTCAGCAACAGAAGTTGTATAAGGATTTCATTTTTCATTTTTTTCTCCACATTTATTTACGAACATTGAATATCCATATTTAGCTTCATTATTTAAATTTTCAACTCTTGCCTTTCCACTAGCTTTGTTATTTAATGAATCTAATGCTGAAGAGTTTAATTGTCCAACAAATTGTCCAGCATACATACGTCCATTTTGGAACAATGAAGCAACACTTACTGCTTTCTCCCAACAAGAAGAACCATGATTATTTGCCTTCCCTTGGGCAATAACAGTTCCATTATTTGATGAATTTTTAATTGTTAAAGTAAAAAATTCATCACTTGATTTTGAATTAACACATGCACCAACAAATCCTCCAGCACGTGAGTATTTTAATTCATTAATAGCACTTACATTAGCATTATTTATACAACTATCGATAGTTTCATTATTTCCAGTATATCCTACATGGCCTCCAACTTTATCTTTAGCAGAAATATTTCCACTTACAATAACATTAGAAAGTTGAATTTCATTATTACTATGACCTATTACAGTTCCTATATAAGTTCCATCCGGATAATTAATGTCAACATTTTCAAAATTAATATTCTTTACTGTGCATTTCTCAGCAAATGCAATAAATCCATATACTCTTCCTGTAATTTTACCAATAGGGCTTACAATCTCTTCGCCAACATAATTACCATTTGATAAACCTATAATCTTATGATTATTTCCATCAATTGTTCCAGAAAATGCATATCCTTTTCCATATCCAAATGGTTGCCATGTTTTTCCAGTTAAATTAATATCATTTTGCAATTTTATTGTTACAATTCCAATATTAGCACCAACAGTTGATGAAAGTGCCAAGCCTTGTAATTGTTCATAAGTACTCACATTAATTTCAGTTCCACTTGTTGCTTCTTTTCCAGTTTTAGGTGCTTTTCCAGTTACTTTAACAACATAACCATTTTCAATATTTAAATTTTCACTAGAATTTGCGATTTCGCCAACTACTGCATTCTTTTTCACAACTACATTTTTTGCATCAGCAGCAACTGTCATTTTACCAACAACTCCGTGCTCAACTTATGTGTTCTCAGAAACCTTATTAACTGATACTTCATTTGCAAGTCCATAATGTTCAACGTGCTAGCCTTCAGCATTAATTGTTAAATTTCCAGTTCCTGTATTAACTAAAATAAATTCTTTATTAGTAGTATTAATTGTTATGTTCTTAAGAGTTGTTACTTTTCCTGTATCAATACCTGCTTTTAAATCAGTAATTTCAGTTTCATTATAATCATCATGTAAATAAACACTATAGCCAGCATTTGTTCTAGTTTCTAATTCTTTTGCTGTCTTAACAACAACAAATAAATCTTCTGTTTTATCACTTACTTTTGAAGCTTCTGGATAAACAATACCTAGATTTTCATCTGCTAATACCATTTGGTCTTTAGCTCTATCCCACATGATATTAT
>CAKPZU010000215.1 GCA_934215405.1 uncultured Bacilli bacterium
ATATATGAAGAAGCAATGCCAACAATATTTAATGAATATTTATTAAATATGTGTAATCCAACAATGGAAAAATTAAGGCCAATTATAAAAAGTAGTAAAAACTTAGATGTAAAATATTTTGTAATGGATGCTGGCTGGTATATTGAAAAAATTAACGGACCTGAATGCTTAGGAGATTGGGATGTTTCAATGGGGCGTTTTCCTTCTTCATTAAAGGAATTTTCAAATCTAGTTAGAGAAAATAATATGATACCAGGCATTTGGTTTGAATTTGAAAGTGTTTCAACTAATAGTAAGATTTTTAAGGAGCATAAGGATTATTTATTAACTAAAGATGATGAAATAATAATTCATGGCGATAGATGCTTTTTAGATTTTCGTAAAAAAGAGGTTATTGATTATTTAACTATTAAAGTAATTAAGCTATTAAAGGATAATGCTATTGGTTATTTAAAAACCGACTATAATGAAAATATTGGCTTAGGAATAGGAAATGATAATTATGCAATCAATTTAAAAAATCATATTGATTGTGTGATTGAGTTCTATAAAAAGATAAAAAAAGAAATTCCTAATATTGTTATTGAAATGTGCTCATCTGGTGGAATGAGGCATACCCCACTTTTATTATCACTTGCTGATATGTGTTCCTTTTCTGATGCTCATTATACTGATGATGGTTTAGTAATTGCAATGGGTTTATTAAGATTTATTAGTGCTAAGAAATTACAAATTTGGGTTGAACTTAAAAATGATTTTTCACTCAATAAAACATATTTTGCTTTAAGTAAAGGAATGATTGGAAGAATATGCTATTCATGTGATTATGAAACCTTATCAACAAAGCAAAAAGAGCTAATCAAAGAGGCTAATAGCTTTTATAAAAAAATTTCTCATATTATCAAGGATGGAAGGGTAGTAATGAATTATGATCCATCAACAAATATTAATAACCTTACTAATAAATGTTTTATAGTTATTAAAGAATATAAGGATGAAATGCTTATTTATTATTTTGCAATCAAATATGAAAAAAGCAAAGCAAAAATAGATATTAAAAATTATAAGCCAATTGATTGCTTTACAAATACAACCTTTAAAGTAAAAGATAATAATTTAATTATCAATAATTATAAGGATGATTATACTACATTAGTTTGTTATTTAAAAAGGAGGGAAAATTAGATGAATAAAAAAATAAGTATTATCTTAGTCTTACCATTACTTGCATCATTAAGTAATTGTAAAAGTAGTAATAGTACTAGTAAAATAGATGCTTACTTTAACATTAAAATTGGTAATGAGGTTCAAAACATTAAAAAGATTAATATGTTTAGTCCAACATGGGAATTTTGTGGAACAGGACCTGGAATGGTTAATGACAATGCCTTAGAAACATTATCTTATTTAGATGATTTACAAAGTGAGCAATTTCGAATTGATTTAATGATGGGGAATGGTGGAATTGGATCGTTAATTGGAAAAAATAGTAATGGTACAACTGCTCATGAATTTGATTCAGTAATGAAAATTGCTAACAAATTACAAAATAATAAAACTACTCCAATG
>CAKPZU010000216.1 GCA_934215405.1 uncultured Bacilli bacterium
ATGCTAAGGCTATCAAAAATATTATCTAAAAAAATGATGGATAATGGCTATATAGAATTAAGTATTGAAGAAGCAAAAATTATAATTGATGAAAAAACTAATAAGGTTATTGATATTAAAAAAAGAGAAAGCAAAGCTGCTGAAAAATTAATTGAAAACTTTATGATTTTAGCTAATGAGACAGTGGCTTCACATATTTATTACATGCAACTTCCATTTATTTATAGGGTTCATCCACAAATTAGCAATGAAAAGCTAGCATTTATGATTGAAAAGCTAAAAGAGCTAAATGTTAATATAAATAGTAGAGCTAATTCTATATCCGTAAAGCAAATTCAAGAAATATTAGATAAGCTTAAAGGTACAGATTACGAATTTGTTGCTAATAATATTATATTACGCTCAATGAGTAAGGCTTATTATTCGATTAATAACATCGGCCATTTTGGCTTAGGAAGTAAATGCTACACACATTTTACAAGCCCAATTAGACGTTATCCTGATTTAATTGTTCACCGCTTTTTAAAGAAATATTTAACAGAAAATGATTTTTCTGATGAAACAGAATATTTAATTCAATGCGCAGATAATTCAAGCATTACTGAAAGAAATGCAATTTCATTAGAGCGTGATGTTGAAGATATGAAAAAGGCTGAATATATGAGTAACTTCCTTGGCTGTATTTATGAGGGAATAGTAACCTCAGTTATGGACTTTGGAATATTTGTTCAGCTTGATAATACCTGTGAAGGATTAATGCGCTATGATACAATGGATGGTGCATATTGCTATAATTTAAGTTATTTTTCTAAGCAATTTAGAATTGGCCAAAAAATTCTTGTTAAGGTATTGTCAACTAATGTTAAAAATGGTGAAATAAACTTTGCATACGTAAAGAAAAATAACTATAATAAAAATAGTAATAAAAAGAAAGGTAGAAATAATGAAAAAACTTATAAACACAAATAAGAAAGCCTCTTTTGAATATTTTATTATTGAAACTTTTGAAGCTGGTATTGTTTTAGTTGGTAGTGAGGTTAAAGCAATAAGAGACAAATCATGTCAAATTGCTGAATCATATATTCAAATAAAGAATAATGAATTATATATCTTTAATATGAACATTCCTGAATATAAGCTTGGTAATTTATTCAACCATGAGCCAACAAGAATCAGAAAGCTATTAATGCATAAAAAAGAGATTTTAAAAATGTCAATGAAAATAAAAAAAGAAGGAATGACTATTATTCCTTTAAAAATTTATTTTAATGATGATAATAAGGTAAAACTTGAAATTGCTTTAGCTAAGGGTAAGCATGTAGCAGATAAGCGTGCTTCAATAAAAGAAAAAGATGTTAAAAGAGATATATTAAAAAATCATAAGGATAGATAAAAAAGACATAATATTCCATACAAAATCGTATAGCATATTATGTCTTTTAGTTTTATTTATATCTTTCGTTTTCTTTAAATGTAGGCTTATCAAATTTACTATATATTAAAAATTGAATAAATAAGTAAATGATTACATATGATTATAAAACAATTAATATTCCTTTAATGGA
>CAKPZU010000217.1 GCA_934215405.1 uncultured Bacilli bacterium
TAAGCAATGAAGCTGATTCATCGTTTGTTGTAATTATAAATTTCTTATTATCCATAATTATTATCCTCTTATTTAGCCTTATGCTGCTATTATTCTAGTTTTATCAGGTTGATTAATATCATCTGCGTAATACCATTTAAAACCTCCCGAATAATTTCTTTTATATCGACAACATGGAATAATCGTTGTTTCACATGCTCCCGTTTCTTTTGAAGCTTCTTTTATAGAAGAGTGTGTTTTTATAAATACATTGTTTTTTGAATATTGATTAATCTTTTTACAGTTTTTTTTCGGAATAATTGAATATTTATCAAAAGGTTCGCTGTGATATCGCCATACATAGCCATACGCTTTATTTCTTTTTCCAGTACAACAACTTACAATATGTCCAGACTGTCCTTTGCCTGATTTTGTTATTTTATTTAATGATTTAGCGGCATCTGAAGCCGAATCAAATGTTTTAATTAAATTTCCGTTAATATCATATTGATCTACTTTTATTTTGTTATAATTATTTTCATGTATAGGATATTTATCAAATGGTTCTCCATGATATCTCCAAATATATCCATAAGCAGACATTGAATCTCCTTTACATGCAGCTCCTATATTAGTAGAGGATATTGCTGTTGGTGATATTGTGTTTTTAGCGTCTTCTAATGAATCATAAGTAAAAATTAAATTTCCTTGATAATCATATTGATCAACCTTAGACATTGTTGTTGGAGATGTATAATTCCCACCTTTTGTTATATTGTATCCATTAGGGCGTAGAGAATTATAATATGCTATATAATAAATCTCTTTAGTATTTAATAAATTTTGCAATTCTTCTTGTGAATCACATATGACTTTTTCTACTTCAGAAATAGAAAAAGATTCTTCTCCGTATTTATTTATTGCATGTATAATTATCATAGAGCTACTTTTCATTGTTCTAGCAGCAGATAAATGATCATTAAATCTTTTTTCTATACTTGAGGTTGTCTGACCTATATATAATTTATCATTAATTGTATTTAAAATTTTGTAAATATATCCAATATATTTTCCATCTTTATGCATAATAATCACTCCATTAAAATAGGAGAGCATGAAGCTCTCCATAATATTTCAACAGATAATTATTATCGGTTAGCGGTATTAACATTTTAAATACCGGTATGAATTTATCCATTTGCTTTGTCAACTTTATCTCTTGAAGCTTCCCCATCATCGGTGATTTCGGTTGAACTTTTTTGAGGGGCACCGCCATTATTCGAACTATTACTTTGTGTATAGGATGTCTGAAGAGGAACAAACAAATTGGATAAACCAAGCACTTGTTCTTCTAAATAATTTAAAGCCATAGTTTCTTTCTCAGAGAATTGATTTAATGTATTATAGGCCAATTTTGTAGGTAAACCATTAGTCGCTCCCTCCAAAAGTTCTTTTTTAAATTCATCTTTTGTATAAGCAGAAACTTCAAAGAATTTTACCTTGGCTGGATTAGAGACCCAATATGTAAGGAAGCG